>JAZMZH010000056.1:0-5319 GCA_045585875.1 Victivallaceae bacterium
CCAGCGGCGCGCCGTGGGTGGCCCAGCGGGTGTGGGCGATGCCGGTGCGGGCGGGGGAGCGGAGCTGCCGGAGGGGAGCCTCCAGATTCCGGACTTTGCCGACCTTTTTCACCACGGTGAAATCCCGGTCCAGGAGGGCGATCCCCGCGGAGTCGTAACCGCGGTACTCCAAACGCTTCAAGCCGTCCAGCAGCAGATCGCAGGCGGGTTCGTTGCCCACGTAACCGACAATTCCGCACATAACATTTTCCTCCGGGGTTATGAATTTTTCAACAAAAAATATGGACTTTTCATATATTAATATACCACAAAGCGCACTTTTGTCAAAAATAAATGGACTTTTAAATAAAAATTATGGATTTTTCTTAGGAATAAGGCGCCGCCGGAATCACCGGCGCAATCTCCGGCGTCTGACGGAATTGCGCTTCCGGCAACTCTCCGGCGGTATGCTATGGGGTCTTTTCCTTTGCTGTTCCGCAGGGCGCCGGACCGGGAACGCCGTTTGCGGAGAGGCGCAGGGAGCCGTCGAGGATGGCGGTGACGGTGTTGTAGGCGATGGCGATCCGGGCGGCGGCGAAGCGGCGGAGGATCTCCAGATGAATTTCGGTGCGCCACGTCTCCTCGGTTTTGAAGTTTCCGGTCTTCAGCCAGAGGATGACCCGGATGTTTACGGAGGAGGCGCCGAAGCCCTCCAGAAAGATTCTCGGAGCGAATCCGGGCCGGTCCGGTCCGTGGAAATTGTCGGCGATCCCGTGAAGGATGCCGATCGCGACATTCACCTTTTCCGGCGGGGTGTCGTAGGTGAGACCGAGGGTGAATGCGTATCGGATGACGCCGCTCGTGCTGATGTTCTCGATATTGGCGGCGGCGATGGTGCTGTTGGGGACGGAGAAGACGCTTTCGCCGCCGGTGAGGATCCGGGTGGAGCGCATCCCCACGGATTCGACGATGCCGTCGATCTCCCCGATGCGGATCCGGTCGCCGCAGCGGAAAGGCCGGTCGAGGATGATGACGACGGTTCCGAAAAAGTTGGCGATGGTTTCCCGGGAAGCGAAGGCGACGGCCAGACCCAGGACTCCGGCGCCGGCCAGGAGGGTGGTGATGTTCAAATTGAAGATGCTCTGGCCGATGAAGAGCACGGTGACGGCGGCGAGGATGGTTTTCAAAAGCTTGCCGGCGATGCTCACCATGAGCGCGTCGAGGTTGTTGTCGCTCCTCCTGGCGAACTTCCGCATCCGGACGTCCATGATGCCCACCAGACCGAATCCGAACCAGGCGACGATCAGCGTGATCAGGGTGAAGAACAGTTTCGCGTCCCAGGGGTAGAGTTCGGGCAGGGCGCGGAGGATCGGCAGCATGAATCCGAAGACGGTCACGGTGACGATGAGCACGATCACGGGTATGGCGAGTTTCAGCATGAGCTGTTTCCTTATTCTGCCCGGACCGCGCCGGGCTCGGAGGGCGGATCGTTTCAGCGCAAATGCGGCGAAGAGGCCGACGGCGACGGCGGCGGCGCTTCCGGCCAGGAAACGGCGGAGACTGCGGCTCTCGGCGCGGAGCCACTTTTCGGCCCGGGCGGCTTCGTCGGCGACGGCGGCCTGGATGGCGTCGCCGTCGACGTCGGGCAAGGGATCGCGGCCGGAGATGATGCCCTCCAATTCCCAGGTTTCGGCATCCGGGGTGTTTTCACAGGGTTCCGGGCCGGCGGCGGCCGCGGCGGCCAGAAGCGCGGCCGCGGACAGGCAAAGCAAGAATTTCATAACTCCTCCAGAAATAAAAAAAACTCCTCCCGCACACTATACCCCGGGGAAGCCGTCAGCGCAAATCGCCGGGCGAAAATTCACGGTGAAATTTGACAAACGCCGGAGCGGGGGTATATTCAGAGGCAGGAGGGAAGTAATTATGAAACTTCGTGCATGGATGAAAAAAATCTGGGCCGTCCCGGTTTTGGCCGCGGCGGCGGGGTGTTCCGGGCCGGAAATCGCCGCGGTAAGGGATTTCGACCCGGCCAGGTACATGGGCCAATGGTATGAAATCGCCCGTCTGCCCAACTGGTTTGAAAAAGGCATGACCCGGGTCACCGCCGAGTACACGCTCAATGAGGACGGCACCATCCGGGTGGAAAATCGCGGCATCAAAAACGGCCGCGAATCCGGCGTCACCGGCGTGGCGCGCCTGAAGGGCGACGCCGATGTCGGCGAGCTGGAAGTCTCCTTTTTCCGGCCTTTTTACGGCGATTACCGCATCATCCGGCTCGCGCCCGATTACAGCTGCAGTGTCGTCATGGGCTCCGACCGGGATTATCTGTGGGTGCTGGCCCGGACTCCCGAGATCCCGGAGGAGGAATTTGCCCGGATCCTGGCGTTTCTCCGGGAGCACGGCTTTGCCGTGGAGGATCTGATTTATCCTTATGCGGAGCAGTGAACCGCCGAGGAAAGAAGTTCCGGGACGCGGGAATCCGCAAAACCCCCGCGTCCCGGCGGGAATTCACTCCATGTAGACCACCGGTTTAATGAGGTCGGGGGTTTTGCAGCGCATGAGATTCAGCGCTTCGCCCAGGCGCTCGAATCCCCGGAGTTTGTGGGTCAGAAGCAGGCTGGGGTCCACCCGGCGCGCCGTTACCATGGCGGCGAGTTTTTCACTTCTCAGTCTGCCTCCGGGCATCAGCCCGCAGCGGATGGTTTTGTGGCTCATGCCGCAACCCCATTCCCGCCGGGGGATTTTGATGCTGTCGCCGCCTCCGAGATAATTCACCGCGCCGATGCATCCGCCGGGTTTCAGCATCCGCACCGCCTCGTCGAAGGTGTCCACCGTGCCTCCGGCCACGCACACCCGGTCCACGCCCCGGCCCCCGGTCAGCTCCAGGATCTGTTCGGAGATGTTCCCGTCCCGGTAGTCGATGATCCGGGTGGCTCCGTAGGTCATGGCCACATCCCGGCATCTGGGCCGCGATCCGGTGCAGTAGATGTTGGCGGCGCCCCGCAGCACGCACCCGGCCACGGCCATCAGACCCACCGGGCCGATGCCGATGACCGCCACATCGTCTCCGAACCGGACATCGGCCAGTTCAACGGCGTGAAAGCCCGTCGGCATCATGTCGGAGATCATGGCGCCGACGCCCGGGTCCATGCCTTTCGGCAGAAGGGCCAGATTGGCGTCGGCCTCGTTCACGTGAAAATATTCGGCGAAAACCCCGTCCTTGAAGTTGGAGAATTTCCATCCGGCCAGCATCCCCGAGGAATGCATGGGGAAGCCTCTCTGGGAGTTGACGTCTCCCCAGTCCGGAGTGATCGCCGACACGATCACCCGGTCTCCCGGTTTGAAGTCCCGGACGAGCGAACCGACCTCCTCCACCACGCCCGCGGCTTCATGCCCCAGGATCATGTTTGTTCGTTCGCCGAGAGCGCCCTCCCAGACGGTTTGGATGTCCGAGGTGCATGGCGCCACCGCCACGGGCCGGACGACGGCGTCCAGCGGGCCGCAGGCCGGGCGGGGTTTTTCAATCCACCCGGTTCTGCCGATGCCGAGCATTGCAAATCCTTTCATGATCTGCCTCCCTTTTGCGTTTTTTTAAGGGTTGCGGCGAAGAGGTTTCAGGACCTCATTCCGATTATAATGCCCGTTTCATATATTTTCAAGAAAATATAAAAAAAATTTTAAATAAAAAGAGGCCCGTTCCGACCGGGTTGCGGCGATTCCGCCGGAAATCCGCCGCCCGCTTCCGGGCCCCGGCGCCGCTCCGGGGGCCCTCTTTTTGGGGAAATCTCGACAAATCCCTTTGACAAAAGGGCAATGGCGTGTTATCTTAAATATATACGCGATGCGGGTGTAGCAAAACGGTCATGCTCCAGCTTCCCAAGCTGGCGACGCCGGTTCGACTCCGGTCACCCGCTCCATTTTTTTTATGCCCGCGGGAGACGCGGCCGGAGCGCCGTCCCGCGTCCGCAAGAAACGGAGAGGAGCGGAATTTTGAAGGAAAAATCCCCTGAGAATCCCCCGGAACTCCTGGCTCCGGCCGGAAACGTCCTCTGCGCCGTCGCCGCCGTGAATGCGGGCGCCGATGCCGTTTATGCCGGACTCGGCCGTTTCAACGCCCGGGCCCGCGGGGAAAATTTCTCCCGGGACGACATGGCACGGCTCAGCGAATATCTTCACCGCCGCGGCAAAAAACTCTACCTGACCGAAAACACCGTCATCAAGGAAAACGAACTTGAGGACGCCGCCGGTCTGCTCTCTTTTGCCCGGGAGATCGGCGTCGACGCGGTGATCGTGCAGGACATCGGTCTGGCGCGTCTGGCCGTGCAATATTTTCCGGAACTGCGCCTGCACGCCTCCACCCAGATGGCGATCCACAACCCGGAGGGGGCGGCGACGGCGAAAAGGCTGGGGTTTTCACGGGTCATCCTCGAGCGCCAGCTGGACGTGGAAGAGCTGGAGGCGATGGCGCCGGAGTCTCCCCTGGAGCTGGAGGTCTTCATCCACGGAGCCCTGTGCTGTTCCCTCTCCGGAAGCTGTTATTTTTCCTCTTGGCTGGGCGGGGCCTCCGGCAACCGCGGCCAATGCAAACAGCCCTGCCGCAGACGTTATTTCAGCGGCTCCGGCAACGGGTTCTTTTTTTCCACCGCCGATCTCTGCACTGCCGGAGAGATGCTGGAGCGGATCGTCCGGATCCCGAATGTGGTTTCGCTGAAGATCGAGGGGCGTCTGCGCCGGAGCGATTACGTCCGGGATACGGTGGCCGCCTATCGGGGGCTGCTGGACCGTTCCCTCGGCGTCGGCGGGGCGCGCAAACTCCTCTCCGGGGTCGGCGGGCGCAGGTGGAGCAGCGGATTTCTCACCCCCGAGAGCCGCCGGGAACTTGTCCGGCACCGTTCGCTGGGGGCGGCGGGGCAGCTGCTCGGCCGGGTGCTGTCGGCGGGCGCGGGGCGGTTTGAATTTGTTTCCGGGCATCCTTTTGCCGCCGGGGACCGGCTGCGGGTGCAGGGGGACGACGGCGGAGACGCGCCGGGTTTTGATGTGTCGGAGATCCGGGTGGAGGGCCTGCCGGTGAAGCGGGTGAAGCCCGGAGTGCGCTGTGAAATCTTTTGTCCGGTGCCGGCGCTGCCCGGCAGTCTGGTCTTCCGTCTCGGCGGGCGTCAGGAGAGCGGCGTCGGCGATTTCGCCGAAACGCCGCTTCCCGGGCCCCGGCTGGATATGGAGATCGAATTTTCGGCATCCGGGCTGCGGGTGCGGCTGCCGGGGCTGCCGGAGGCCGGGGAATTCCGGAGCGGCTGGGCGCTGGAAGCCTCCCGGACGGGGGCTACGGAGGCCGCGGAGGAG
>JAZMZH010000057.1:0-1835 GCA_045585875.1 Victivallaceae bacterium
GGATTGCAATTCCGGCAGCTTGCGGGAAGCCTCCTTGAGATTTCCGCGACCTTCTTTTTCGCCGGTCGTCCCCAATACGCCGCCCGTTTTTTGTGCAATGCTTTCCTGCGGACAGCCGCACTCAAAACACCCTGTTTTTACGATCCGGTCAAAATTCGCTGTCGCCATTCGGGCAATGCCGTCGGCACGGCAAATGGTCTTATAAAAAAAACTTTTTTGATTGGAAATTTTCTCAAAATATGCTATATTAGTCCAAATAGTTGAAATACCGAAATCTGGAGTTTGATATGGCGGAAAATTTGCAGGGGCTTTTGGATCGTATTCACCGCGATGGCATTGCCAAAGCCGAGAGCGAACGGGATGATATTCTGGAGCAGGCCAAAAAAGAAGCGGCCCGGATCGTGAGCGATGCCGAAGCCGAAGCCGCCTCGATCCGCTCCGGAGCGAAAACCGATGCCGACCGGGAAATCAAACGGGCCGAGAGTTCCATCCGTCAGGCAGCCCGGGATGTGGTGCTCTCCCTCCGGGAGGAGCTGAACGCCAGAATGTCCCGCCTGGTCCGGAGCGCCGCCGGAGAGGCTTTGACTCCGGAGGTGGTGGCCGAGGTGCTGCGCGCGCTGGCCAAATCGTGCAGCGAAGACCCCGCCAAAGCCGCCTGCGAACAGCTTGACCTCATGGTCGCGCCCGATCAGCTGGATAAGCTGGGCCGCGCCGTGGCCGCCGCCCTGAAAAATGATTTCCAGTCGGAGCCGCGGGTCTTCGCCGACCGGAGCGTGAAGGACGGAGTAAAGGTTTCGATCAACGGCGCGGATGCTTTTTTCGACTGCACGGACGCGGGTTTCACCGAATTGCTGGCCGGTTATCTCAGTCCCCGGCTGGCGGAACTGATTTCCGGAGGCGGGGAGTAGGCGGTCGGACTGTCCATGGGAAATTACTATTCATTGACGGCTTCGCTGCCGGTGCTGAGTTTCACGAATCCCGACGGCGCCATCTCCACCGATGACTTTATGGAGCGCTGCCGTCCCTGGCTCAGTGAGGACAAATGGCTGGAGTTGAGCCGGGTTTCGCTGGAGGCCGCATGCGCTCCCGCACCGGAGGCGGAGATCGGAGCATTGGTGTTTCTGGCGCCGCCGGATGCTTTCGGGAAATTCCGGATGTGGGATACCCAGTTCCGCAACGAGCTGGCCCGTCGCCGCACCGGAGGCCGGGGGGATTTCACTCCCCGTTACGTCGCCGACATGGACGGCGATCTGCCCGCGCAGACGGCCAGGTGTTTTGAAGCCGCCAATCCGCTGGAAAAGGCCGCGGCGATGGATCGTCTCCGCTGGAACAAACTGGAATCCCTCGGCGCGCTCCATGAGAGCGATTGGGATTTCCTGTGTATTTACAAATTGAAAACCGAGCTGCTCGCCAAGTGGAGGAAGCGTACCGCGGAAAAGGGCGAAAGAGATTTCGAGTCCGTCCTGCGCGCGGTGGTTTCGGGCGGCGGGGACCCGGGCAAGATGAAAAAGGAGTGATCATGCCATCGGAGAATCATCAGGGCACGATAATCGGCGTCAACGGCAATCTGGTCACCGTTGCGTTCGATACCGGTGTCACCCAAAATGAAGTAGCCTATATTTCCCTGGGGGATCTGAAGCTGAAGAGCGAAGTCATCCGCGTGCGCGGCAACCGGGCGGATATTCAGGTCTTTGAATCCACCAACGATCTGAAAGTCGGAGATCAAGTGGAGTTCACCGGAGAATTGCTCAGCGTCACCCTGGGACCGGGGCTGCTGACTCAGGTTTATGACGGTTTGCAGAATCCTCTGCCCAAGCTGGCCGAGGAGACCGGTT
>JAZMZH010000058.1:0-27781 GCA_045585875.1 Victivallaceae bacterium
CCGGCGGAGGAAATCTTCGGAATTGTCGCTTGCGGCGCCGGAACCGGGGTTGCACGCTCTTTCCCGCCGATGTAATTTACGGAAAATGCCGAAAAGAAGAGGAAAAGTGAAAAATAACTTAATTTTCTTGTTGATTTATTCAGTATAGGCTTTATATTAATAAAAACGAGAAAATGAAGCTGCAAAGAGGACGGCGGCGCCATGGAGGCTGGCAGAAAATATCCGGATTTTGCCGACACGCTGAGAAGGATCCTGTTTTTTTCCGGGATGTCTCAGTCCGGTCTGGCGGAAAGACTTGAGGTTTCCCGGCAGTTCATCGGGATGTTCTGCTGCGGGACGGTGCTGCCGGGAGCCCGGATGATGGGTCGGATGCTGAGCGAATTGAATACTCTGGGCATCCGGCGCGAGGCGCTCGTCGATCTCATCCGGTGCTACCTCCGGTCCGTGTTTCCCGAAGAGTGCGGCGAATTGCTCCGGGAATTGCTTTTCGACCGCGAGGGGCCGGAGCAGATCTACGCCGCCTGCGGGAAACTCCTGAGCCGCGCCATCCGTCTGCTGACCGATGCACCGGAGAAGCTTCCCGCTGCCGAGCGGAGACGGAATTTTCTGGAGGACCTGCTCAATGCGTCGGGAGCGGACTGCTGCGGACTTTTCACGAGCGTCGGCCGGGGCGGATGCGAACTGGCCTGCGAAACCCACGCCGCGGCCTTTCCTGTGGTGCGGGAGGAGTTCGGGTGTTTCGGGCGGAGGTATCTGCTGTGCTGGATCCACACTCTGACCACGGGCAAAGTGCTGGAACTGCGGCTGGACCCGGACCGGACCGATGTGGGGGTACGGACGCCGCGGTGCGCCAATCCGCACTTCGTTTATCTGGCGGGCGTCAAACCGCCCGGTCGTGAGACCGAGGCGCTGGCGGTGATCTATTTCAACCGGAGGCCGCCGGAGGAAGAGGTGCCCAGAACTCTGCTGAGCGAGGCCGCCGGGCTCCTCCACATCTACCGCAACCGGAGCTGACCATACGGCTTGCCCCCGGCCCGGGCGGTTTGGGCCGCCGCCGCCAAGGCTTCCTCCTTCGCGCCGGACGGCGCTGCGGCGGACAAGACGGAGGACAGGGGAGCGAAGCCTGACGGCTTCATGTTTTTTGAGTAAGACCCGGATTTGCGAACAGGCATTGTCCAATTCCCGGAATTGAAATTCGTTGATATCATTGGTTTTCAGGAGCAGTTCCAGCCAGTAACCGGTTTCGTTGGCTTCTTTCAATGCGATTTGCAGTTTTGAGATGAAATCCGACTTCCCATGTGCGTATTGAGCTTCGTGAATGTTGGCGCCGATACTGGTTCCCGCCCTGCCGATCTGGTTGGAAACAATAGTCTCCCGCTGATTTTTCAGGTCTTTCACCAAATTAAGAAATTTCACAGCAAATTCGATCGACAGGTTACGTAAACGGCTTTCCGGCATGATCGGTATCTCTTTTTATCGAGAAATATAATACTCCGGTGCTGACAAGTCAGGAGATTCCATTATCTTTAAGCGGTGAAGCCGCGCCGTAAAAGGCAACACAATCCTTGCTCGCGAAGCGAGAAAACTTCACGGGCCGCAAAGCGGACCTCTTCACAAGCGACCGAAGGGAGCGACTTCACAAGCAAGGCTTCATAGGAACAACGGTGAAGATGTGAAGAAAAGGCTACGCCTTTTGAGTGAAGAGCGGCTGGCGCCGCGTGAAGTGAAGCCTTGCGGCTTCGTTCGCCATTTTTGGCAACAAAAATGGCGGAGAAAGTGAGATACGAGCTACCCACCCCTCTCAGCCCATTTTATGCTCAAAATCCAAGCCTCAAAAATGGGGTAGGCTATTAATTACGATTACCCCCCGCCATTTTTTTGCCCCCTCCAAATTCTTTAAATCAGAGTCAGTTTGCGCACCTATCGCTAAAACCCGTTAGGATTCCATTCTCTCAGTTTCTTGTTTTGCTTTGCGGTTTATGGAACTGATTCCGCCACATGCGGCATCTTTTTGGGGTTGAAAATCATCGGCAGCAGAAAAGCCGGTGCACTGCTCCAGGCATGGCAGAGACTCAAACCGAAGGGACGATCATAAAAATCATAGAGCCCGCTGCCTGATTTTCCTTCGCCGAAAGCCTCGAAAAATGTGGTGGCTCCCGCTTTCATCATACCGCCCCAGAAGCTGCGGATCTCTTTGACGGCTTCCTCCGGGAAGCCCGTACGGATTAGCGCGAGGACCTCAAAACTTTTCATGTAAGGCGTTCCGACGGGAGGCAATTCGCTTTCCAGAAGCGATTCCACAATCCGGCGGCTTTCCTCCGGCGTCGCCACCGTGTTTACCGCCAGAAAGTTCTGATGCCGCAGAAAATCATCTTTGCCGGGAGAACAGCGGAAAAGCCTTCTCGCCGGATCATAGAAATCGCGCCGGATGGTTTCCCGGAGTTCCGCGGCAATATTCTCCCAGTCTGCCGCGCGGTTCTGGTCCCCGGCTCTGCGCGCCAAATTCGCCATTGCCCGCAGAGCCAGGTAAAAGAGCATCTGCAGGGAACAGTTCTTGTCTCCGTCCACCCAGTCGATGAACACCCAGCCGCAAACCGGAAGCAGACCGTTTTCGAGCCTCTGGGACAGCAGAAGTTCTGCCGTTTCAACAATCCGGAAATACTCCTGCCGGAGAAATTCCGGATCGTCAAAAAAGGTTTCATAGAGGTCAAAGTTGATCAGATACCACAGCGTGTAATCCGCAATCCCGTTAATGGGGGTGTTCCGGATTCCCGCCGAACCGAGGACGGTGAGCGTGTCGCGGATCGGTCCCGGTTCACAGAATGACTCGGTCATACTCAGAAGGCTTACCGCCAGATCGCCCGCCCATGGCAGACGGTCACGTTTCACTCCGTCGATCAGAAAGTTGTTGGTGCACAGATGCAGAGTGTAAACGCTCCGTTCCCAGATCGCATCAAGTTCGGCATCTCCGCTTCGGAAATGTTTCCGCAATGTCATGGGAGTGTAGAGCGCTTCTACCTGGACTTCCGCATTTTCCGCATGTTCCAGAGAAAGGTAGCGGAAAGCCAGCGGCACTGCGCTGCAAAGAGTTTCGGCATCCGTACGGATCAAATCCAGTCTCTGCTCAAAATCTTCGGGGTTCCGGGTTTCCACCTCGGGAATGGATTCCCCCGCAAACAGTTTGGCTTCCGGAGCATGGCGGATGAATACCTTCCCGAATATTTCGCGTCCGAGGTCATATATGCCATTGGGCAAACGGGTCGGCAATAGCCGGCAGGCGGCCGGTTTCACTCGGTGCGGAGGTGTATCTCCGCCGGTTATCCGACCGGCCCGATGCCATTCGACTCCATCTGCCGAGGATTCCCATGACGCTTCCGCATCACAGCGGAAACACGGAACATCGCATTCGATATCCTCCACCGTCAGGCTGAACTCAAACTGTCCCGGCGAATCCATGCGGATTTCCGTCCTCTCCGGCGTGCCGATACAGAGCACAGAAAAAACACCTGCCGGAAGATCGGCGCGAAAATGCATCGTCTGGTGGGGCAGCATGAATTCTCCCGGATAACGGACCTTGAGCCTGGCCTCATTTTTTTCCCGGATCATCTGCCGGTGCAGAAAAACCTCGCGTTCTGCACGGCCATAGATCCATTTGCCTGATACAGGTTCGTTTCCCCGTTCGGGAAAACAATCAATCTCCGAAACATCTCCTACGTTTTTACATATAAAGTTTTTTTGCTCCGTATTCGCCTCTCTCCAATCCATAAAATCGTTTCCTTGTTTTTATTCACAACTGTCCGGTAAAAATTACCGGGATTGATTGTTAAAGTCGGATTCTGCGCTATATTATTGTTATGGACATAGATAACATCATTATTTTTTGACTGCGATATTCTGCATCAACAGCAAGATCAGGATTAGTGATATTAACCATGGCCAGCACAATAAAGGTGTCTAACGTCTTTAAATTGAGCGTAGGAGATCCGACAATGTATTACGATAGCATCTTTCAACAGCTTTTCAAGTTCATTCCCCGATATCGTTTTGAAAAATCCGTAAAAAGCTTGTCCGGCGACCGTTATTGCAAGAATTTTTCCGCATGGCAGCAGTTCCTGACCTGTCTCTATGCTCAAATTACCGGCAAAGATTCTCTGCGTGAAATTGTCAGCGGTTTGGTGACCAACCAAAGCCGCCTTTATCACCTCGGTATGAAAGCCGTGGCGAAATCGACCCTCGCAGACGCCATGAACCGGCGCAGCCCGGATATTTTCAAGGCGCTTTTCGAGGAAATCCTCGACCGGACTCTGGCATGTGCTCCGGGACACGGTTTCAAGTTTCACAATCCGCTTCACGCAATCGACAGCACGACCATTGACCTGTGTCTGACTCAATACGACTGGGCGCACTACCGGAAGCACAAAGGCGCGATCAAGCTCCACACCGAGCTCGATCTCTCCGGTAATGTTCCTTTTTTTGTGGCCTTAAGCAACGGCAAAATGTCCGACATTCGGGCGGCGAAGGAGAATATTGTCATTGTGCCGGACAGCATCTACACCTTCGACAAGGGCTACTATGATTTGAACTGGTTTCAGCAGATCGCCGACGCGGGAGCTTTTTTCGTCACGCGGATCAAAAACAATGCTCGGATCGAGTTTCTCGGACAGCACCGCCCGCCCGATGAAAAGCGTGGCATCCTCCGCGATGAAACTATTTGGTTTACGGGACCGCTGTCGGTGAAAAAGTTTCCCGGCGAACTCAGGCTGGTGGAGTTTCGAGACGATGAAACGAACAAGATTTATCGCTTCATTACCAATCATTTCACGCTGGCGGCTTCGACGATTGCCGCGATTTACAAGCGCCGCTGGCAGATCGAACTCTTTTTCAAGTGGATCAAGCAGAATCTCAAGATCAAGAGTTTTCTCGGGACCAGCGAAAACGCCGTCCGAACGCAAATCTGGGTCGCATTGATCCACTATCTGCTGGCGGCGTACATAAAATTCATCAGCCGGATCGAGATTTCCCTCACGGAGATCACCATCCGCATCCGCGACGCCCTCATGATGAATTACGACCTGATGGAAGTCCTGCGGTGGGACAGAAAGACGATTCTCAAGCCTCCCGACTGGAACCGCCCCCGACAAATGGAGCTTTTCGGCGATTTCCTATGCTGAAATTTTTACCGGACAGCAGTGATGCCGGGAAGGAGTTTGCCTTTCCCAAAGGTTGTCAGAAATGAAACGCATTCAAGGGGACTCATGGTGTAGGGACCTTTGAGAGCGCAACTCGGACAGCTTTTCTGGCAAAGGTTGCATTTTTCCGCGCAGGGTTTGATGTCGAGGGTGTGATACAAGACGCATTCCCGATCAATCACATAGCCTGTCAAATCAACGAAAGAGCCTTTTTGCGTATAAAGAAAATTGTTCTTCCGAATAATTCCAAGCCCCGCCTTCATGGCTGCGTATCGTAATGGTCCGATACTCAGATGCCCCGACTGCTTACCTCCTTCGCAACGGATGTTGCGCTGTGCAAACCATGCCTCGAACCGTTTGCAATTCTCGTGAAATTCCCGGCACATCTCATTGCCGGGCGAAAGAAAGAAACTCTTGGCATACTTTCCCTGGAGTGATGCAGGGAAACGATATTTTCCCAGCCAACAGGTGCAGATAATTACGGATTTTGCCCAGGGGAAACGCTCTTTTGTTCCAGACAAGTTGCCTACGGAATCATAGAGAAATGCGCTGGATGGGATGCCCACAGAATATTTTACTCCGGTTTGTTGTCAAGGACCATCAAACATCGAATATGTTTCTTGAGAAATAACAGTGTTTTTTTCATCAAAAGTAACTTGATAATAATCCCATCCGGCCGGAACCGCACAACGCCGCGCTGTTCTGTATCCGCTTAGAGCCGGAGCTTTTTTTAACTGATCATCCGTTAGCGCTTCTTCAAGCGTCTTGAAATATCGATTGTTGGTGCAGAGATAAGGCTGTTTTTCGTTCAGCGGGGTGCAGATGTTGATATGCGTTCCCCATGCTTTTTCCGGATTCTGCGCAAAGATTCGGATCACTTCTTCCCGGCTTTTCCCGATAAAATCGATTTTCGGCAGCTTGGAAAAACCGGAACAGCCAGCCGCAAACAAAAGGCACAAAAATAAAATGGGCAAAGTGAAAGTTTTCATTCTTTCGAGCTCTTTGCCGTGTTGATGGATTTGATCAGCATCACCCGGAGTTGAGAACAGGCATTGTCCAATTCCTGATACCGGGCTGGATCGATATAATTGGTTTTTAGCAGAAGTTCAAGCCAGTAACCGGTTTCATTGGCTTCTTTCAATGCGATTTGCAGTTTGGAAATAAAATCCGGTTTTCCATGTGCATATTGGGCTTCGTGAATATTTGCGCCGATGCTGGTCCCGGCACGGCCGATCTGATTTGAAACAATTGTTTCATGCCAGCTTTTCAGCATTTTGACCAGATTGAGGATCTGGACGGCGAAATCGACCGATAATGTGCGCAAAGGACTTTCCGGCATCTTGAAATCTCCTTTATCCTTGATGGTAATATACTATTGGACAGGGGAATTGTCAAAACACTTTCACTCACTTCTCACAAATTAAGCGGCGCAAGCCGCGCCGAAACATGGAACACAATCCTTACTCCCGGAGGGAGAAAACTTCACAAGTGAGCGCAGCGAACGCCTTCACAAGCGACCGGAGGGCGCGACTTCACAAGCAAGGCTTCATAGGAACAACGGTGAAGATGTGAAGAAAAGGCTACGCCTTTTGAGTGAAGAGCGGCTGGCGCCGCGTGAAGTGAAGCCTTGCGGCTTCGTTCGCCATTTTTGAGCACAAAAATGGCGGAGAGGGTGGGATTCGAACCCACGGTACCGTTGCCAGTACACAGCATTTCCAATGCTGCGCCTTCGACCACTCGGCCACCTCTCCGCTTCGTGTCCTATTAATATATACCCCCTGGAAGGGATTTCAAACAGCATACGTCAACTTTTTGCCGAAAAATCTCTGATGCCCATGGGAAAAGCTGACAAAATCATGAGATTTCCCCCGCCCCCGCGGCCGCGGCGCTGCGGGGAGGGCGGGAGCCGTCTTTTTATGGAATTGCCTTTCCCGGTAGTTGCAAAGCGGGGATATGATGTTATATTAACCGCGAACTTTGAAACCGCACCGACAGGATGAAGGATTCGACATCATGCACCCCTACCAGGATCAGACCCTCGACATTGAAACCAGAATCATCGACCTGATGGGCCGTATGACGCCGGAGGAAAAAGCTGCCCTGTGCAGCGGATGTTCCACCATGGAAATCGGCGGCATCCGACGCCTCGGAATTCCCAGGATCCGGATGGCCGACGGTCCTCAGGGCATCCGGCTCCTGCAGCCGTGCACCGCCGACGGCCATCAGTCCGCGGCGTTCCCCTGCGGCATGGCGCTGGCCGCCTCCTTTGATCCCGCAACGGCCGAAAAATTCGGGCGCGGAATCGCCCTCGACGCTTCCGCGGCGGAGGTGCAGGTCAGTCTCGGTCCGGGCATGAATCTCATGCGCACGCCGCTGAACGGCCGCAATTTCGAATATTACGGCGAGGACCCCGTGCTGGCCGGGAAAATCGCCTCCGGATATGTCCGCGGCTGTCAGGCCCTGCGGGTGGCCGCCACCCCCAAGCACCTGGCCCTCAACAATCAGGAAATCTGCCGCACCATCATAAGTTCCGAAATCGACGAGCGCGCCCTGCGCGAACTCTATCTCGCCGGGTTCGAAATCGTCGCAAAGGAGGCCGAACCCTGGCTGATGATGTCCAGCTATAACCGCATCAACGGGCAGTACGCTTCCGAGTGCGGTTTCATTCAGAATATGATCGTCAGGGGCGAATGGGGCTTTGACGGCGTGATGGTTTCCGACTGGTGCGCGGCCCACGACACCGTGAACTGCGCCGCAGGCGGACTGGATCTGGAGATGCCCGGCCCCGAGGGACAGTTCGCCGCGAAGCGCCTTGTCGAGGCGGAGGCCGACGGCGCCGTCCCGGCGAAGGTCATGGACGAAAAGGTCCGGCGGATCCTGCGTCTGATCTTCCGCACCGGGGTCATGGACGGAGCGGCGTGCCCCGCGGCGGAACTGGGCGGCAGGGAGCAGAGGGCCATCGCCGCCGAAGCGGCGGCCGCCGGGATGGTGCTGCTGAAAAATGATTCGGGATTTCTGCCCCTCGATCCGGAGAAGGTCCGCAGGATCGTCGTCATCGGCCCCAATGCGGACTTCCGGCACCACCGGGGGCCTCTGGAGCTTCAGGGCGGTTCCGGCGCGGTGAACAGCGACCGGGAAGTCACCGTGCTGGCCGGGCTTCGGGAGTACGGCGCGCGCCGCGGCATCGCCGTGGAATATTTCCCGGTGCTGAAGTTCGGCCACGACACCTCCTGCCCGCCCGGACTTTTCGGCCCGGAGGGCGTGAAGTGCGTTTACTTCCGGGAAAAGGCCGATCTCGCCGCCAATGCCGACGCTCTGTTCGAAAACACCGACCGTCAGGGGCTCTGGACCTTTGCCGGAGCCGGAGCTCAGGCCGCCGGAGGCGGCATGGACAATCTCCCGCCGGAACACTTCGCGGTGCGCATGACCATGCGCCTCTCCGCTTCTCCGGCGGCTGCGGAAATGACCTTCACCGGCCAGCACGGCGAACTCCGGGTGAGGGTCAATGGCGTCGTGACAGTCGATCTCCCCTCCGGCGGACTGCTCTCCGGCAGACATTCTTTCGCTCCCGGCGAGGCCGACGGCGCGCTGGTGGAGATCGAGTATTTTTCCTACTACACCGACGGCGCCAGACTCGCCCTCGGGTGGCGCGAAACCGATTCCGGGGAGTGCCGGAGAGAGATGGAGCGGGCGGTCCGGGAAGCCGATGCAGTGATCTTCGTCGGCGGCACCAATCACCTGTACGACCGGGAGGGGCTCGGCGGCGGAAACGTCCCCGCCGACATCCCGGACATGGAGCTCCCGGAGGAGCAGGCTGAATTCATCCGGGAGATCGCCGCCCTCAACGCCAGGACGGCGGTGCTGCTGATCAACGGTTCGGCCGTCAATGTGGAGCCCTGGATCGACGATGTGCCCGCCCTGCTGGAACTCTGGTACCCCGGCGAAGCCGGAGGCTCCGTCGCCGCCGAAGTGCTCTTCGGAGAAGTCAACCCCTCCGGACACCTGCCTTTCACCTGGGCCCGGCGGCTGGAGGACTACCCGTGCCACGCCAGCGGCGACTATCCCGGCAACCGGGAGGACGCCGATCCCCGGGTGAAGTATTCCGAGGGGATTTTCATCGGCTACCGCCACTTCGACCGGGCGGGGATCGCCCCCCGTTTCCCCTTCGGGTTCGGCCTGAGCTATTCGGAGATCCGGACGGAACTGCTGGGGGTGGAAGCCGTCAACGATTCCACCCGCCGCGCCAGGGTGCGGTGCCGGGTAAAAGTCGCCAATCTTTCGGAGCGGGCCGGGGCCGGACTGGTGCAGATTTATGTGGGACAGGAGGACGCGCCCATCCCGAGACCGGTGAAGGAGCTTAAGGCGTTTGCCAACGTGAGGCTCGCCCCCGGCGAAGAAAAAATCGTCGAGTTTGAGCTTTTGTGGCGGGATTTCGCCTGCTGGTGCCCCGGCGACAGGCGCTGGAAGGTCCCGGCGGGGAACTACCGGATCAGCGCCGGACGCGATGCCGCGACGCTCTTCGGTTCCGCATCGATCACTCTCCGGGAGGAATAGCGGAGGCGGCAGCGCTCCGCTTCGGGGCGGGCAACGCCGTCCCGGAGAACTTTTTTTCTCCGGAGGATTTGCATTTCCCGGTTCCGTTATTATATTATTCCGGTAAAACGGTATTTTAACAATAAAATAACGGAGATCGCTATGGAGCGGCAATACAGCGCACCTGCCGCCGACGGAGCTCTGGCGGTACTGGAGTTTCTGGCGGAACATCCCGGCGAGTGGGGGCCCACCGAAATCACCCGCCGGGTCGGGATCGGCGTGAATCTGACATTCCGGATCCTGAATACCCTGGCCCGACGCGGATATGTCGTCCGCCTCGCCGACGGCCGCTGCAAGTTGAGCAGCAAACTTTTTTCGCTGGGGATGAAGCTTCACGCCGGACACGATCTGCGTCTGGTCGCCCGGCCGATGCTGGAGGTTCTTGCCCGGGTTTCCGGGGAAGCCTGTCAGCTTCAGGTGCCCGACGGCGACGCCATGGTGCTCTGGGACTGTGTGGCGCCCGCCCGGGATTTTTACCTGAATGTAACGCCGGGGACCCGGCTGTGCTGCCACGGAAACGCCTTCGGGAAAATCGCCATGGCCTTTATGCCCGAGGCGGAACGGGAAAAGATTCTCGCCTCCGGTCTGAAAAAACTGACCCCCCGCACCGAAACGGATCCGGAGCGGCTCCGCGAGGAGATCCTTCGGGCGGCCCGGGATTATTACGCCGTGGAGGTGGGAGAATATGTTTCCGGATGCTACTGCATCGCCGCGCCGGTCTTCGACGCCGCCGGGAGGATGGCGGCGGCGGCGGGCATCGCCGGGCTGACGGAACGGGAGCAGAGTTTGGATTTTCAGGAGCGGATCGAGCTTGTCAAGGATTGCGCCCGGCGGATTACCCGGATGCTGGGCGGCGAATTTTACTCCGGGGAGGGAGTGCCGGAAGAATGAGCAAAGAGCTTTTTGAGAAAATGCGTCTGCGGGTGCTCGCGGCGCAAAAGGATTGGGCCGGGAGGTTTTGGGACAGCTGCATCTCTCGGGCGCTGCCGGAGTATGAAGCCCTTATGGAGCTGCCGGAGGAGCTGCGCAAAAGCGAACTGTCGGCAGGGCATGTCCTCCGCCATAAGCTCGCGAACTTCCGGTTTCGCTATTCCGCCGAAGAGCCCATGATCGGCATCCTGGAGCTTAAGGAATACGACGACGAATTCCGCCGCCGCGCCGGGGAATATTTCGCGGACGCCCCCTGGCTGGTCTCCGCCGGGCAGGCGGGACACTGCACACCGGATTACGAACTGGCTCTCACCCTGGGGCTGGACGGCATCGCCGACCGGATCCGGGAAAAACAGCGCCTCCGGGACGTGCCCGCCTACCGGAATTTCCTCATGGCGCTGGAGGGCCTCTCCGAAATGATCTCCCATGCGGCCGAAGCCGCCGCCGCGGCCGGAAATCCCGCCGTCGCCTCCGCCTGCCGCCGCATCGCCCATCAGCCCCCGGAAACATTCCTCGAAGCGATCCAGCTGCTCTGGTTCATCGAGATCGGCATCCAGGCCGGAGACCGGGCTTATCTGATCAATCCCGGACGGCTGGACCGCACGCTCCTGCCGTTTTACCGTGATATTTCCCATGACGATGCCCTGGAGCTGGTGGCCTGGCTTTACCTCATGCTCAACCACATGTGCCCCAACGGCATGGCTTACGGGGTGATGGTGGGCGGCGGAACCCCCTGCAACGAGCTCTCCCGAATCTGTCTGGAGGCGCTGCGGCTGACCCGGCTGGTGTACCCTTCGGTGGGCATCTGCGTGAACCGGGACACCCCCGACGACATCATGCGGCTGGCCGTGGAAATCATCGCCTCCGGCAACCCCTGTCCGGCATTTTTCAACGACGAACTCATCCGCCGCGGGCTGGAATACTACGGCGTGCCCCGCGCCGAGTCGGACGATTACATCAATTCCACCTGCGTGGAGATCACTCCCACCGCCTGCAGCAATGTCTATGTGGCCAGTCCCTATCACAATCTCTGCCGGGTGCTCCTGGAGACCATGGAGGAGGATTGTCCGGATTACGAAACGCTGAAAAAACGCTTCCGGGAGCGTCTCTCCGCCGCCATCGCTGCCGGCGTGGAGGAGCAGCGGCGGTGCCGCGCCGATCGCGCCGCCCGGATGCGCCGTCCGCTCCAGAGCGTATTCACCCGGGACTGCATCGAGCGCGGACTGGACATCGAGGAGGGCGGAGCCCGCTGCAACTGGATCGAATGTTCCTTTGTCGGGCTGGCCAATCTGGCGGACTCGCTGTACGTTATCCGCCGGGAGGTCTTTGAGGAGGGCGCCCTGAGCCTCCGGGAAATGCTGGAACTCTGCCGGAATGACTTCAAAGACCAGGAGGCTTTGCGCCTGAAGTTCCTGAACAGCCTGCCCAAATACGGTCAGGACGTGCCGGAGGTGGACGCCATTGTAAAGGAGATGACGGAATTTTTCGTGTCCGAATGTGCCCGCTACCGGGTGGAGCCGGGGGATGCCCACTACATCCCCGGCACTTTTTGCTGGATCATGCACCAGTTGCTTGGCGCCGAAACCTGCGCCACTCCCGACGGCCGCCGGGCCGGGTTCCCCTTCGCCGACGGCGCCGGACCGGCCCAGGGACGGGAAAAATTCGGGCCCACCGCCGCCGTGGCCTCGGTGTGCAGCTGGGAGCACGGCAAATTCATCGGCGGCAGCGCCTTTAATATGAAGTACAGTCGTCGGATGCTGGCCGACCCCGAAACCAGGGAAAAGCTGACGGCGCTGATCCGGACTTTCATCGCCGGAGGAGGGTTTCAGACCCAGATCAACGTGGTGGACGGCGAGATGCTTGCCGCCGCCGACCGGGATCCCGACGCCTGGCCGGATCTGGTGGTGCGCATCGGCGGCTACACCGATTACTTCGCCCGCCTCTCTCCGGGGATGCGCAGGGAAGTCATGATGCGGATGCAGTACGACGGCATTTGAGGAGGGGAGAGGGCAGATGCGCACACTGGTGTTCGACATCAAAAAATTCGCCGTCAACGACGGCCCGGGCATCCGCACCGCGGTCTTTCTCAAGGGCTGCCCCCTCCGCTGTCTGTGGTGCCATAATCCGGAATCGCAGAAGCCGGAAGCGGAGATTTTCTTCATGCCCGACAAGTGCATCGGCTGCGGCTGGTGTTTCGAACACTGTCCCGAACACTGTCACGTCATGATTGACGGCCGCCATGAGTTCCGCCGGGAGAAATGCCGGGCGTGCGGTCTCTGCGCCTCCCGGTGCTACGCCCGGGCCCTTGAGGTCGTCGGCCGGGAAATGTCTCCGGAAGAGGTGCTGGCGGAGGTGCTCAAGGACCGGGCCTTTTACGAGAATTCCGGCGGCGGCATGACCGTTTCCGGCGGGGAACCGATGATGCACTTCGATTTCACTCTTGCGCTGTGCCGTCTGGCCCGGGAGGCCGGTATTCACGTCTGTCTCGACACCTCCGGGCAGGCCCCGACGGAGGAGTACGAAAGGATCGATCCATTCGTGGATCTCTACCTCTGGGATGTGAAGGCCTCCGATCCGGAGCGGCACCGCCGCTTCACCGGGGTTGACAACCGGCTGATCCGGCGCAATCTCATGACCCTGGACGCTCTGGGCGCGGCCACGATCCTCCGCTGTCCCCTGGTGCCCGGCGTCAACGACGACCCCGGGCATCTGGAGGGCATCGCCGAGCTGGCCGAGTCCCTGAAGCATGTCCGGGAAATCCATGTGGAGCCCTATCATCCCCTGGGCGTGGACAAGGCCGCGCGGCTGGGGACGGCGCCCCGCCTGGAGAGACGGGAATTCACCGATGACGACACCGTAAGGGGCTGGATCGCCGCCATCGCCGCCCGCACTTCGGTGCCGGTGCGCAAAAGCTGAAGGAAAAAGGAGAAAACGATGAAAGATTTTGACTTCAAACTGCCCACCCGGCTCATCTTCGGAGCCGGAAAAGTCGATGCATTGGCCTCGCTCCCGCTGCCGGGGCGCTGCGCCATGATCGTTATCACCGGCGGCAAATCCATGCGCGCCAACGGCTATCTGGAGCGGGTGGAGCGAAACCTGCGGCAGAACGGCTGCCGCACCGTCGTCTTTGACAAGGTCCTCCCCAATCCCATTCGGGCCCATGTCATGGAGGGGGCCGCGCTGGCCGTCCGGGAGGGGTGCGACTTCATCGTCGGACTGGGCGGCGGCAGCTCCATTGATTCGGCCAAGGCCATCGCGATCATGGCGGTGAATCCCGGGGATTACTGGGATTACGTCTCCGGCGGCACCGGCGGCGGCGAACCCTTCGTCCGCGATCCCCTGCCGGTCGTCGCCATTCCCACCACCGCGGGCACCGGCACCGAGGCGGACCCCTGGACGGTGATCACCCATGAGGAGCGCAACGAAAAAATCGGCTTCGGCAACGACAAAACCTTTCCCGCGATCTCCATCGTCGATCCGGAACTCATGCTGACGGTGCCGCCGCGTCTGACCGCCTTTCAGGGATTTGACGCGCTTTTTCACGCCATGGAGGGGGCGATGGCCAATATCGCCACGCCGCTGAGCGATTCATTCGCCTACCGGAGCATCGAGCTCATCGCCGGAAATCTGGCCGCCGCGGTGAAGTGCGGCTCCGATTTGGAGGCCCGCGGCGCGGTGGCGGCGGCCAGCACCCTCGCCGGTCTGGTGGAGGCCACCTCCTGCTGCATTTCCCAGCACTCTCTGGCCCACGCCGTCGGCGCTCTGCATCCCAATATCCCCCATGGGGCGGCGCTGACGGCGATTTCGCTGGAATATTTCCGCCACTTCGAGGGCAAGTGCCCGGATGTTTACCGGCGGATTGCCCGGGCTCTGGGGTCGGCCACGGTCCCGGAGGGGCTGGAGGAGCTGCAGCGGGCCTGCGGAACGGACCGGATCGCTCTCTCCGAATACGGCGTCACCTGTGAGGAGATTCCCGCGATCGTCGATAACGCCTTTGCCACGATGGGGGGATTGTTCCTGCTGGACCCGGTGAAGCTGGAACGGGAGGAGGCCGTCGGCATTCTCCGCCGCTCCTGGCGCTGAGAAGATCAAAAGCGCCCGCGGTACGGAGCAATCCGCCCGCGGGCAAAAAGAAACGGCGCCGCCGGAGGGAACCAATCTCCCGGAAGGACGGCTCTCTCCCTGCGGCTATGCGGTGCAGAGAGAAAACCCTTGCATCCGATGCCGGAAATTCCGGCACGGCGGACCGTTTTCAAAACATTTCCGGAGCCTTCGCCGGGAATCCCGGCGGAAACCCGGGCGTTTACCAATCCCTGCCGAAAAGGTTTTCGATATTCCGGTAGAGGATGTTGCGCTTGTCCTCGTCGCTGATCTCGGCGGAGAGGACGCCGCCGATGGCCTGAAACTCGTCAAACCACGGCATGTCCGTGCCGTAGAGGATGCGCTCCGAACCGACGTCGCGCACCAGCCGCTCGATGTGTCCCAGCTCACCGGGGATGGCGGTGAGTTCCAGCCAGACGTTTCCGGGAGTTTCCGTCACCACCCGGCGGGAATATTCCTTGTCTCCGTAGATGCTGTGACCCATGAAAAACTTGACGTTGGGATATTTCTGGGCGATCTCCAGCATGATCGGGCCGCCGTCGAAGGGGGAGCCGCCCCAGGTGTGATTCAGGATCGGGAGCCCCCGCTCGTTGGCGAAATCCAGCGCGTAGCGGAATTCGGGCGCGTTGGCCGGGATCTTGTGATAGTCGCAGAGGAACTTCAGTCCGAAGGCCCAGGGCCGCCACTTCTCGAATTCGGCCAGGTCCTCCCGGATCCGCTCCGGGTAATGGGGATTGATGCCCACATACATGCGCAGATGCTCGGGAAAAGCCTTGCAGATCTCCACCACGTCCGCGTTGCGTCCGGAGCCGAAGAGCACGTCGTGATGGCTGAAGACCAGCCGTCTTACGCCGCAGCGCTTCAGGTGCGCCGTCACCTCGGCGGGCTGGCAGCGCTTGAAATAGATGCCGTAGTGGGGCCCCATGTGGCCGTGCATATCATAAACCGGGCAGTCCTCGACGATGCCGTTCTCCCAGAAACGGTTGGCCAGAGTGCCCTTTTCCTCCCAGAAGGAAGTTTTCATAATCCCGCTCCTTTCAGAATCTTTTCCAGATTTCCGCCTGCGATCATGGCGATCTTCCCGTCGGAGAGACCGGAATGTTTCAACTGAAACATCTGATTTCCCATGTTGTAGAGCGGGAAGCCGCTGGCGAAGAGCAGACGCCCGGCGCCGTAGAGCTCGGCCAGGTCCCGGATGCCCTCCGGCACCCAGTAGCCCTTCAGGGCGAAGTAGAAGTTTTCGTAGTTCTCCAGCAGCGGGCGGATCTGACGGTCGATGCCCCACTTGCCCCACACCGCCCGGTAGATGGCGGTGTTGCGGGGGAATTCGCGCAAAAAGGCGTACACCTGATCCCAGTTGCTGCCGAAGCCGTCCAGAAACACCGGGATCCCGTGCTCCTCCGCCGCTTCCATGTACTTGCCGATGGTCAGGCGGCAGGCATACCAGCGCTGTTCCGCGGGATAGAGGGTCAGGGCGGCGATGTTGTTGTCGCGCATGGCGTCGTAAAGCTTCTCCGGGACGGGAATCTCCGGGCACTGCTGCGGCAGCAGGCACCAGACGCCTTTCAGGCGGTCGGGAGCGATCTTGATCATCTTGACGATCAGGTCGTTGGCGGTCTGGGGGAATTCGGCGTAACCGGAGTGCGACACCAGAGCCTTTTCGACGCCGGAGCGGTCCATTTCCCGGAGCAGCGCGTTTTCGTCGTACCCCGGGTCAAGCATATTGCCGCCGATGGTGCACGACGCATCGAAGAATTTGAGGTCTTTCATAAGGGCGTCCCCGGGTTATTGGATTCGGCGGAGCTGGTCTCTCAGATAGGCGAGACTTTTTTCCGCGCTGACGAAGGGATCGACGGTGAAGTCCTGCTCGTAGATCACCCACTCGGCGCCGATGTCCTTTGCGGCCCTGAGACATTCGGGGACCTTTACCACGCCCTCGCCGAGTTCGGCGGTGGTTTCGGGGACGTCAGGCTGTCTGATGTCCTTGCAATGCACCTGTTTGATGCGTTTCCCGTAGCGGCGGATGAAGGCCGCCGGGTCCTCGCCGCCCCGGGTCAGCCAGCAGATGTCCGGCTCCATGAACACCTCTTCGGCGTTGCATCCCTCCAGGATCCGATCCATGGCGGTGCGGCCGTTGATCTTCACGAATTCGGCCCAGTGGTTGTGATAGGAAAAGACCAGCCCGTGTTCGGCGGCGTTTCTGCCGATTTCCCGGCAGTAGTCGCGGACGATTTCCCACTCGGCGGAGAAGTCGCGGAGATCGCTGACCGTCACGGCCGGACTGTTCAGCGCTTTGGCGACCTTCCAGGCCTTGCTGTCGCGGTCGAGGAGTTCGTCCCGGCCGAACATGGTGCCGGCGCACTTGAGATTGAGTTCGCCGAGCAGATCGGCCAGAGCCTGCGGCTCCATGCCGCCGTAGCAGAAGAACTCGACGCCGTCCGCATCAAGGGCGGCCACTTTGCGCAGGGTGCCCTGGAAGTCCGCGGCCATGGCTTCCCGGAAATTGTAGAGCTGGATTCCGACTTGCATGATATTCCTCCTTTTTCGCTCCCGCAGGAGACGGTTTGTTTTCACGCTGTACCGGCATTAATATATCTCCCGGTAGGGGAAAAGACAATTTATAAAAAGGATTAAAAATATATCAAACATGCTTTTTTGGCGGCGCTCATCCCTGTGGGGAAACCGTCTGCCGGTCATGCCAGACCGTGAGGGTGTTCTCGGGCGTGAAGAGTCCTCCCGCCGAAGCGTAGTCGCAGAGCGTGAGACTCCGCCAGCGGACGCTGACCATCGCGCCGGGCACTTCGGTGCGGGAATCCGCGGCCAGCACCAGAGGCCCGCGCATCACCGCCACCCGCCCGGGATCGCCGGGAGCGGGGATCTCCCGGAGGGAGAAGTCGAATTTCAATGCGATCCTGTCCCCCGGTTTCCAGCCGCCGCCGAGCTCCAGGTATGCGCCGCGGGCAAAGGGCACGGAGCGGCCGTTCACCAGCACCGCTTCGAGAAACTGCGGGGCGCGCACCCGGAGCATCTTCTCCTCCGGAGCGGTGAAACTTATGACCGCCTCCGGTTCGCGGGGATAGCCGCCCTCGATGACGAGACTGCCCGAGCTGAGAGGCTCGAAAAAGTTCACCGTCAGCCGCCGGTCGTCCTCGAGCACCGCCAGTCCCGGCGCGATGGCCAGGGCCTCCGGCCCCTGGGCCCGGCAGCAGTCGTTGCCGTCGAAGGGCGTGCCGAAGCATTTGCCGATCTGATCTTCGGCGCAGGATTTGAACCCGCCTCCGGTGAGCGGAGTGGGGTTGGCGTGCATCCAGTGGGAACCGTCGGGAGCCATGGCGCCGAGGATGCCGTTGTAGAGGGAAATCTCCAGCGCGTCGGCCGCCCGGCAGTCGTCGGTGAGCCGGAGAATGTCGGCGCAGTAGTGGATCCAGGTGGTGGTGACGCAGGTTTCTCCGAGGGCGCCGCAGTCGCTCCGGGTCTGGCGCAGGGCGCAGTCGTACCAGTATTCGCCCACCGTGTCTTTGGCGCCGCCGACGCCGGTGATGTAGATTTCCCGCTTCAGGACTTCCTCGAAATATTTTACGACGCCGGCGATGCCGGAAGCGTCGGGTTCAATGAGGAGGAGTTCCGCAAGGCCCTGGAAACAACTGGTCATTTCATAGGCCTTGCCGTTGCCCAGGGCCGCGGGCGTGACTCCGGAAATCACGCATTGAAAGATATTTCCGGTGGCGGAGCAGCCCAGGCCGATGATCCAGTCGGCGTATTGCCGGTAGCGTTTTTCTCCCGTGAGACGCCAGAGGGCCGCAAAGGCTCCGAGGATGCTGGAGGCGGCCAGACCGTCGTGCCATCCGCAGGCGGTGATCGGTTTGATCCCGGGGCCGACCTGGGTCATCAGATGATCCGCGAGGCGGCGGCAGCAGTCGAGCACCTCCGGATCGGGATTCAGCAGTTCGTAATAGCGTATGAGTCCCAGGAGGACGTATTTGCGGCCCCAGATGTCCCAGCCGCCGGTCTGCAGCTCCTCGGGGTAGGAGCTGATGCAGCCGTCGGGGGTCTGGCAGGCCATGATCTCCCGGACGGTCCGATCAATGATTTTCCGGAGTTCGGGATCGCCGGAGACCCAGGCGGCGCTGACGGCGGAGCGGACGATCTTGCCCCAGAATTCGCAGCGCCAGCCGCCGTCCTTTTCATTGCGCAGGCGGAACGGCTCCGCCAGCAGAGCGTAATTGACGGTTTTCAGACGTTTCTCGATGGTGACGGCCAGGGCGGCGCCCAGCGCGCCTTGCAGAAGGGTTTTTCGCATGACAGGATTCCTTTGGGATTTGACTTGAGATAATATAACGCGGAATTTGCGTGGATGCATGGTAAAAACACATAAAAAAATGGTATTTTAAAGGTTTTTTATTTTGATTCTGCCGGATTCCGTTTCTTGCGCAGGATGATTTCACGGTGTATAGTATGGTATTTCAAAGCTGTGCCGGAGCGCTTTTTTATGAAGAAATTCAGACTTGCGGAGCTGACCGCTTCGCCGCTGCCGCTGGCGATTCAGAACATGAATGCGCCCGCGTACTACCAGCCCTGTCATCTCCACGACGCCGTGGAAATGGTCTACATCCGCCACGGAGCCGGATGGTGCGCGGTGGGCGGCGTCGTGCAGCTCATGCTCACCGGAGATCTCTTCATCATACCGGTGGGGGCGACTCATGAATATTACAGCGACGGCGGCGTGCCGCTCCGGTATGTGAACTGTCTCTTTGATCCGAAAATATTCCGGGACGAGGAAAAATTTCTGGCGGATTTTTTCACCGGCAGCGGGCCCGGCGGGGCGCCCGAAAAGTACACTTTCGGCACGGAGGCGCAGGAGCGGCTCGGATATCTTTTCGACGAACTGGACGCCGAACTGCGCTCCGGCGACCGGTTTCACATCCTCCGGAGCCGGGCGCTTTTTCTGGAACTGGTCATATTCATTCAGCGCAGCGCCGCCGGCGCTCCGGCGCTGCGGGCTTCGCGCAGTCAGGCGCAGCTGGGCAGGGTCCTCAGCTGCATCTCCGACCGGCTGGGGCAGAAACTGTCGCTGAAAATGCTGGCCGGGATCGCCGGGTATTCTCCGGACTACTTCGGCAAACTCTTCCGCCGGGAGGTCGGGGTCAGTCTGTCGGAATACATTCTGGTCCGGAGACTGGAGCGGGCGGCATACGAGCTGGAGCACACCGGGCGCACGGTGGAGGAGATCGCCCGGGACACGGGATTTTTCGACGCCTCCTGCTTCATCCGGAGATTTCGGAAATACTCCGGCATGACCCCGCTGCGCTTCCGTTTCCGCCGAAAAGCCCGGGAAACGTAACCGGCGACCGGCAAACCGGTTGGGAGCTTCCGCGAGACGTGACGGCCCTCCGCCAAAAGCAGGAGGGTGTCTGTCATGGATCTGAATTATCTCTTTGAGCGCTGTCACCGGGAATACCGCCTGAACCGGGAGGTGTGGGAGCGTTCGCTGGCCGCTTATTCCGGGGGAAGCGCCTATGTGCAGCAGGCGCTGATCAAGCATGTGTCCGAGATCGACCTGGAGTTCGAAGAACGCCTCCGCCGCGCCTATTACTTCAACTATCCCCGTAAAATCGCCTCTCTCATCACCCAGTACATATTCGCCTCCAACCCGGTCCGGGAAAATGCCGATCCGGAGCTCGTCGAGGATTTTTCCCGCGAGGGCATGCGGGCCAACGAGGTGATGCGTCAGTTTTCCACGATGATCAATGTGTTCGGCACCGCCTGGCTGCTGGCGGAAATGCCCGACTTCTCCGGCAGCGTGGATATGGAGCGGAAAAGAATCGAGCGTCTGCGTCCCTGCTGCCGCGCTCTCTCGCCGCTGACCGTCCGGGACTGGAGCATGGGCCGGGACGGCAAACTGGAATGGGCGCTGCTCAACGTGCCGTGCTTCGACAATCGCGACCCGTTTCATCCTCCCCTCGTGCAGATCCAGCGCAAGCTGTGGACCCGGGACCGCTGGCTGCTCATGGCCGGCGACGGCTGCCGGGTGCGCACGGTGGCCGAGGGGCCCAATCCGCTGGGGGAGGTGCCTTTGGTGAGAATGCAGGAATCCTGCAGCGGCATCGAGGGAGCCGGACACTGGTTCGCCGACGTGGTCCGCATCTCCGACGCCATCATGAACAACGAGTCCGAGGCGCAGATGAATGTGGTCAAGCAGCTTTTCGGTCTGCTGGTGATCTCCGAAACCTTCGCCAGACAGGGCAAATGCCGGGACAACCGCGAATCCGGAGGGGCCGAAAACGGGAAATTCAGTCATGTCCTCGCCCGTTCCGCCGCCATTTACGAAACCCCGGAGGAGCGCGGCATCAGCCGCTACATTTCCCCGTCCGGATTGGAAACCGCCCGCATCCGGGAGGAAAACAGCAAACTGAAGGCGGAACTTTTCGACGTGGTCGGACTGACTCTGCGCCCGGACGCCAAAATACGCCAGACCGCCGAGGCCAAATCCTGGGATCATCAGAATACCCGCCAGTTCCTCTCCAACCGGGTGGACATGCTGGAACAGGCCGAGCTGAAAGCCTGGAGCCTGATGCACGGTCTGGACCGGACCGTGCCGGTGCCGGAAGTCACCTATAACCGGGACTTCTCGGTTTCGGACCTGAAAGGCATGATCGCCGGACTGCTGGATATCGGCAAGCTCTCGGATTCGCCGGAATTCGGACGCGAAGTCTCCCGCACCGCGGTGGATCTGCTGGAGCGGTACCGCAAGATCGATCCCGAACGCCGCGCCGTCATCCTCGAGGAGATCGACCGGAGCAGCGGAGGCCGTCATGAATAAGCTCATCCGGACAATCTGCACCCGGAGGATCAAGGTCATCCTGCCGGACCGGAGCTGGTTTTTCTGCCGCGGATTCTGCCGGGGCGGCGAGCAGGTCGGGGGAGACGGGCTGGATGTCTCGCGCTCGCGGAGAATCTTCGTCCTGGCCACCGACCGGCAACTGCCGCTCGACACGGTGCTGGAATTTCGGAATCAGCGTTTCGAAATCGCCGAGACCCGTCCCCTCATCGACCTGGAAAATCAGGTGATCGCCGTGACCTGCCGCACCTTTTAACCGGGCGGCCTCCTAACGGAAACGCTCCGCGCCCGCGGTGACGTCCGTCCCCTGCACCGGCTTCACCACAACGCGCAGAGTCGATCGGATCCAGTGCCCGCCGGGGGAGAGATTGACCCGGTATTCGCCGGGGATGCCGGAGAGGATGTCGTCGAATTCCAGCTCCAGACCGCTGACGCCCCGCATCATGCCGTCCGGTCCGGTTTCCACCCGGCCCAGGATTTCGGCGACGGCGGGAGCGTCCGGGCGGCGGCGCACCGTCCGGCTCAGGGTGCGCAGCCCCAGCCGGCGGACCGGCATGGAGGCGACCGCCCTGAATTCCTCCGGAGACAGATCCATGGCGATGGGGGATTCCGGGTCTCCGAGATCCGCCGCGCCCCGGATCGTTTTCCGGACTCTGGCCACCGCCTCGTCTCTGCTCTCGCCCGGCGGCAGAGTGCAGTACAGGTCGATCTTTCGTTCGCTCCAGGCCAGAACCGTGCCGTCCTCGGCGACGATCCGGCCGCGGACGGCCGGGATCAGGCCCCGGCTCTCGGAGAGGCGGCGGCTCTCCAGCAGGAAATCATCCCGGCGGATCCAGCCGGGGATGAGCAGCGCCAGGGTGCCCGCGATCAGAAACCCGCTGCATATCCAGTAGGTTTTCCCAAGTCTGCTGTTGAAGACCCTGTCCATTTGCCCTGTCCTGACGCTCCGCCTCCGACAGGCGGGATTTACTTTCTGATCGCCGCGGCGAGGAGTTCGGCGGCCATTTTGGGATTGGCCTTGCCCCGGCTGGCTTTCATGACCTGGCCCACGAGGTACTGGAGGACCTTTTCATTGCCCTCCAGGTATTGCGCGACCTGCGCGGGATTGTTCCGGATGACCTCTTCGACGAAGGCGTTCACCGCTCCGGTGTCCGAAACCTGCCCCAGGCCCTTGCGGGCGACGATCTCGGCGGCGTCGCCGCCCTCGAAAAGTTCCGGCAGGAGCTCTTTGGCGACTTTGCCGTTGATGGTGGAGGCGGCCACCAGCTTGAGCAGTCCGGCCAGCCGTTCCGGGGAAACCGGACATTCCGCGATGTCCATGGAGCGGTCGGAAAGTTCTCTCAGCAGCTCCGACTGGATCCAGTTGGAGGCCAGCTTGGCGTTGCCGCAGGCGGCGGCGACGGCCTCGAAGTAATCGGCCAGGGCGGCCTCGGCGGTGAGGACCCCGGCGTCATAGGCGGTGAGGCCGTAATCCTTTTCAAAACGGGCTCTCCTGGCCCGGGGCAGTTCCGGCAGGGAGGCGCGGACGGCCTCGATCTCGGCGTCGGAGAATTCCACCGGCATCAGGTCGGGATCGGGGAAGTACCGGTAATCGTGGGCCTCCTCCTTGGTGCGCATGAGGTAGGTGGCGCCGGAGGCGTCGTCCCAGCCCCGGGTTTCCTGACGGATGGTTTCGCCCCGGTCGAGCATTTCGCTCTGGCGGGAGATTTCGTAGTCGATGGCCCGGTGCACCGCCCGGAAGCTGTTGAGGTTTTTCAATTCCACTTTGGTGCCGAACTTTTCGGAGCCCTCCGGACGCAGGGAGATATTCACATCGCAGCGCATCTGGCCCTTTTCCATGTCGCAGTCGGAGATGCCGCCGTACTGAAAGATCTCCTTAAGGGAGGTCAGGTAGGCGTAGGCTTCGTCGGCGGAGCGCATGTCCGGTTCGGAAACCGTTTCCAGGAGGGGGACGCCGGCCCGGTTGTAATCGACGCCGGAGAATCCCCGGTAGTGGTTGAGCTTCGCCACGTCCTCCTCCAGGTGGATGCGGGTGAGGCCGACGGCCTTTTCCGGCAGGGGGGCGCCGGAGAATCCCGTGCCGCCGATGCGGACGCAGCCGCCCAGGGAAAAGGGTTCGTCGTACTGGGTGATTTGGTAATTTTTCGGCATGTCCGGATAAAAGTAGCTTTTCCGGTCGAATTTGCTCCGGTTGGGGATCCGGCCCTCGGTGAGCAGTCCGGCCTTGATCGCGGCGAGGATCGCCTGATGATTGGGCACGGGCAGCACTCCGGGGTAGCCCATGCACACCGGGCAGGTGTTGGCGTTGGGCTCGTCGCCGAAGCGATTGGGGCAGGAGCAGAACATTTTGGAAGCGGTGCGCACCTGCACATGCACCTCCAGACCGATTACTGCTTCGTATTTCATTTCGGGCTCCGGGTCAGAGGTTTTCGGCGGCGAAATCCACGGCGTTGCGGAAGATGGCCGCGCCCTCTCCGACGGAGGGCACCGTCTGCCGGGCGGTCCAGTCCGGCGCGTTGTAGGGGGAGAGGAAGGCTTCGGGGTGGGGCATGAGACCGAAGATCCGTCCGGTGGGATCGGTCACTCCGGCGATGGCGTCGAGGGAGCCGTTGGGATTGGCTGGGAAATCCATCGTCGGCCGTCCGGCGCTGTCGCAGTAGCGGAGGGCGGCCAGGTGCCCGGACTTCACCGCGGCGAGGATGCTGTCGTCGGCGACGAATTTCCCCTCGCCGTGGCGGAGGGGCAGACGCAGTCTTTCGATGCCGCGGGTGAATACGCAGGGGCTGGCCGGGTCGGCGACCAGTTCGCACCAGTCGTCCCGGAATACGCCCGAATCGTTGTGAGCCAGGCCGCACTGGACCTGAAAATATTTCCCCTCCGCGGCGGGGAGGAGACCGAGACGGGTCATGGTCTGAAATCCGTTGCAGATGCCGATGGCCAGTTTGCCGTCGGAGATGAATTTGCGCAGGGAGTCGTTGAGGCGGAATTTCAGCCGGTTGGCGAAAACGGTGCCCGCGCCCAGGTGGTCGCCGAAGGAGAAGCCGCCGATGAAGGCCAGGATGTGATAATCGTCCAGGGAAACTTTTCCGGCCAGCAGGTCATTGAGATGCACCATTTCGGGCGAGGCCTGAGCCTGTTTGAAAGCGGCGAAGGTCTCTTTTTCGCAATTAAGACCGAATCCGGTCATAATAAGAACTTTGACTTTTTCTCTCTGCATCACTCATCCCCGTGTGTTTTTGGAATCTATGCACACGAAAATATATCACGGGAACAATGTTTTTGCAATCCGGCAGCGAGCTTTTTCCCCCTTTTTCTTTCCCGAATCCACGGGAAAAGCACGCCCGGCAAAGAACACGCACCCGCCGAATCCGCGCCTTTGAAAAAGCCTTCAAAGTACTTCAAAGTATATAAAAAAGCGCCCTTCAAAGGCGCTTTTTCCGCAAAAAAAATGGAGGCGTGAATCGGAATCGAACCGATCTAAGCGATTTTGCAGACCGCTGCCTAACCTCTTGGCTATCACGCCTCGTGACCGGCATGCAAGCGCTGCCGATACGCATAATTTAGCGCGAATAGCGGAAAAAGCAAACGGTTTTGATAAAAAAAACGGTTTTTATGTGGAAAAATCCCCGATCTTATGATATATTTTGGCTTGAACAATCAACGGAGACGGTTTGTTATGGATCCTGATAAAAACTCACCCGCCCCGGCCGCGGGCGGCAATTTCATCCGCGACATGGTGGCCCGGGAGGTCGCCGAGGGCAAACACGGGGGCGCGGTCGTCACCCGTTTCCCGCCGGAGCCCAACGGTTATCTGCATATCGGACATGCCAAGGCGATCTGCCTGGATTTCGGCATCGCCGCGGAATTCAACGGCAGATGCCATCTGCGCATGGACGACACCAATCCCGCCAAGGAGGATCAGGAGTACGCCGACAGCATCAAGGAGGACATCCGCTGGCTGGGCTGGGACTGGGGAGAGAATTTCTTTTACGCCAGCGACTACTTCGACCGGATGTACGAGTGCGCCGTGGAACTCATCCGGCGCGGCCGGGCTTATGTCTGCGGACTCACCGCCGAGGAGTGGGAAGCCTGCCGGGGCGATCTCCGGCATCCCGGAGCCGAGCCGCCGGGGCGGCGTCAGAGCGTGGAGGAGAATCTCGAACTTTTCGAGCGGATGCGCCGGGGCGAATTCGCCGACGGGGAGAAGGTCCTCCGCGCCCGCATCGACATGGCTTCGCCCAACATCCACATGCGGGATCCGGTCATCTACCGCATCCGCCACACCGATCACTTCCGCAGCGGCGGCAAATGGTGCATCTATCCCATGTACGACTTCGCCCATCCCATCGAGGACGCCATCGAGGGAGTGACCCACTCCTTCTGCACGCTGGAGTTTGAAATCCACCGGCCTTTGTACGACTGGGTGCTGGAGGCTTTGGAGTGGCAGGACCCGCCGGTGCAGACGGAATTCGCCCGGCTGAATCTCTCCTATACGGTCATGAGCAAGCGCAAGCTCCTGCAGCTGGTGAAGGAGCATCACGTTTCAGGATGGGACGATCCCCGGATGCCCACCATCTGCGGACTCCGGCGGCGGGGGTACACTCCCGCCAGCATCCGGAAATTCTGCGAAATCGTGGGCGTCACCAAGTTCAACGGCGTCACCGACCCGGCGCTTCTGGAATTCTGCATACGGGAGGAGCTTAACGCCGCCGCGCCCCGCTTCATGGCGGTGCTCGACCCTCTGAAAGTGGTCATCGACAACTTCCCGGAGGGCGGGACGGAATGGCTGGAGGCGGTGAACAATCCCGAGGACCCCGCCGCCGGGAGCCGCCGGATCGCCTTCGGCCGCGAGCTCTGGATCGAAAAGAGCGATTTCATGGAGGAGCCGGTGAAGGGCTACCACCGGCTGTTTCTGGGTTCGGAGGTGCGGCTGCGCTACGGTTATTTCATCCGCTGCACCGGTTTTGAAAAGGACGCTTCCGGCGCGGTCACGGTGCTCCACTGCACCTACGATCCCGAAACCCGGGGCGGAAACGCTCCCGACGGACGCAAGGTCAAAGGCACGATCCACTGGGTGGCCGCGGCCAATGCCAGGCCTGCCGAGGTGAGGCTGTACGACCGGCTTTTCGCCGTGCCGGAGCCGGGAACGGGCGAGGCGGATTTTCTCACGGAGCTGAATCCCGATTCCCTGAAGATCCGGCGGGCCTTTGCGGAACCGGCGGTGTTTGAGCAGGCGCCGGGGACGCGGATGCAGTTCGAGCGTTCCGGGTATTTTATCGCCGACCGGGACGGCACGCCGGAGCTTCCGGTGTTCAATCGGATTGTGCCGCTCAAGGATTCCTGGGCAAAAATGAAAAAATAATTTGCATTTTTCCGTTTCAGGGGTTATTTTCCCGGAGAATCGGAAAAATGTTTGAATTTGAGCGGGTGAAATTCCCGCCGGAGCAACGCAAGGAGACGCTATGAAAAAACATTGTCTGCACACCATGCTGGCCGCGGGTCTTGTCTGCGGCGCCAATCTTTTCGCCGCCGATGAAGCCGTCGTGCCGCCGGCGCTTCCCGGGATGACTCCGCCGAGCAAGGCGGCGGAGGTCGGGAGTTTCTCCTGGGACATGGTCCCGGAAGTCGTGGCCAAGGCCGGTGACAAGAGCATCACCAAAGAGCAGCTCAAGACTCTGGTGACCGAGCACATGGGCGAGATTCCCGCCGATGCGCCCGCCGATCAGATCATGCTGCTGCTGGGGATGGTGACGAGCCAGCTCAACGCTCTTGAGATTGTCAATCAGGCCATGGCCGCCCAGGATCTCGGCGATGCCGAGACCGCCGCCCGCGAACTCATGAAGAAGAGCATGTCCCGGCTGCCCGAAGAACAGCTGAAACTCCTTGAGAAACAACTCGAAGAGCAGGGCAAGACCTTCGATTCGCTGATCGACGACGCGGTGAAGGATCCCCGGATGCAGATTCAGGCCGGCATCCTCAAGATCGGCGCCAAACTCAATGCCGATAAGCCCGCGATCACCGAGGAAGACGCCAAAAAGTTCTACGAGGAAAACAAAAACCTTTTCACCAGCGAGCCCGGCGGCGTGAAGGTTTCCCACATCCTCCTGCAGGTAAAGGGTGACGACGAGGA
>JAZMZH010000059.1:0-9160 GCA_045585875.1 Victivallaceae bacterium
CGGAGTGGCGGGCTGGTCCATGGCCGCCGGTCAGCGTCAGGGGGACCTGTGGTTCGGCAATCTGGGGACGGGGGACGAGATCGCCGGGATCGCGGACTTCGACAACGACGGCACCGACGACATCCTGATCCGGAACACGGCTGCCGAGACCCTGACCGCATGGCTGGTGCAAAACGGCGAAGTGACCGGGAGTTTGGCAATTTCATGAAAATTAATGGCGAAAATTTTTCTGTCGTATTTGTAATTTCGTACAATGCTGTATATTGTCGGACGGAACAGACAGTTCAGTGATGTGATGATTATGGACGAAAAACTTTCTATGATATCGGGCACGAAGAAGTTTCTCCTGCATGCCCTGTTTTACCGTCACGACGAGGAGCATATCCCGCCGGTGCACGTGCACGTGGGGCTGCTGGAACTGGTCATCGTCACCGGAGGGGCCGCGGTGCATGTCATCAACGGCCTGCGCGATCCCATCGGCACGGGAAACGTCTTCGTCATCCGGCCCGGGGAGAGACACTGCTTTGAACACCCCCGGGGGCTGGGGGTTTACAACATACTTTTCGATGAAAAATTGCAGAATATTTTCGCCGACGATCTGGCGGTGCTCCCCGGCTATCAGACCCTTTTCAACCGCAAACTCTCGCCCAAGCAAAGCTCCAAGTACATCAGCAGTCTGGAGCTGAGCCACCTCCAGGAGGTGCTTCACGAGGCCGAGATCATCACCGACGCCGACAGCAAGGACGCGCCGGGATGGCGGACCGTCATGCTGGCGGCCTTTCTGAGGCTGATCTGGCTGGTCTGCGCCAACAGCCGTTCCGTCAGTCAGCCGGAGATGGCCGTTTCCAGCCGCATCTGCCGGGCGATCGACTTCATGCGCAGGCATTACACCGAGCCGATGACTCTCCTGCAGCTGGCCGGTCTGGCCGGGATGTCGGAGAGCAACTTCCGGCACCGGTTCACTCTGCTCATGGGGATGCCGCCCATCGAATATCTGCTGAAACTGCGGATCGAGGCGGCCAAGGAGATGCTGCGGATCCGCGATGTGAGCATCGCCGACGTCTCCCTGCGGAGCGGGTTTCAGGACTGCAACTACTTCACGCGCAAATTCCGGGAGCTCACCGGGACGCCTCCCTCCAAATACCGCCGGAAATTCACCGCAGGAACCCCCGACGAAACCCGGAGGACGCTCGCCAGCAACGCGGAGGAGTTCAGCGAAATCATGGAAAATCTGTTTCTGCCCGTCTCCCCGGACGAGGAAGTCTTCCCCGGCGCCGGGGGGTAAGCCGGCGCGGAATCCGCGCCCGCGGCGGCGATGCCGGGCGGCAGGAGGGCCTTTTGCGCGGCCGGAGAGGCTGCTGTCGCATGTATTTGATGATACAACAGCTTGCTTTTGCATGATCTTGTGATATATTGTATTGACGGCACGGCTTCGGCAGTACCGTCCGTGTTGACAGTTCTGCGTCGGGCAGTACCGTTATACTCCAGGCAGGGAGGGGAAAATGCCGGTAATATCATTGTTTTTCGGAATTGTGATTTTCATCAATACCCGCGGCGAACACAATCCGCCGCATATTCACGCCAAATATGGAGAGCAGAAGCGATTTTCCGAATTTCCGACGGAGTGATGATCGCCGGACGGATGCCCAAGCGGCAGAAGCGGATGATTGAGGTTTGGATTGATATTCATCGGGCGGATTTGAACGCGAACTGGGAGTTGGCGCAATCTGCCGGAGGATGTTTTCAAATAGATCCCCTGCGCTGAAAGGAGGTTTCGCGATGAAACCGAACAAAAAAAACTTTTACGGGATGCCGTGGCGGGTCACGGCGGTGCGTCCGCTTGCCGATTACCGGCTTGACCTTGATTTCATCGACGGTTCGCGCAAAATATACGACATGAAACCGCAGCTTTACGGGGCGCTGGCTCCGCTCAAGGATGCGGCGCTCTTCCATACGGCACGGGTTTTCATGAGTACGGTGATCTGGACCGACGGGATTGACATCGCGCCGGAAGAACTCTACGAAAACGGCGTCCCCTTCAAAGCCGAGCCTTCTCCGGCGGCAAAAACATCGGCAACGGATTTTTAACGGGCGGCGATGCCGGGCGGCAGAGGACCGTCACGCGGGCTTTTCGCGAAAAATCACGGCTTTTAACGGATGGAGGGCTTTCGGAAACTTGAAAAAAGCAGAAGTCGGATGTATATTAACTCTTTGCCGAAAAATCAGTTCGACACGGAGGGAAAACAATGATGAAAGGTCCGATAAAGTCCGACGAGTTCGCGACGCTCATCATCGACGGCCGCGAAATACGACTGCCGATCGTCGTGGGCACCGAGGGTGAGCGCGCCATTGACATCGCCAATCTGCGCCGCGATACCGGTTATGTCACCATTGACCCGAGTTTCATGAACACGGCGGCATGCTACAGCGAAATATCCTTCATCGACGGCGAGAAGGGCATACTCCGCTACCGGGGCATCCCCATCGAAACCCTCGTCCGCAAGGCCAGCTTCACCCAGGTGGCCTATCTGCTGGTGCACGGAGCCCTGCCCAACGAGGAGCAGAGATCCAATTTTTCCCGGCTGCTGAACACCCATTCACTGCTCCACGAGGACATGCGGCACTTCTTCGACCAGTTCCCGCAGGGCGTGCATCCGATGACCATCCTCTCCACCATGATCAACGCCCTGGCCGCGTTTTATCCGAATGTGGACCTGCTCTCCCTCTCCGAGGACATCGACATCTCCACCACGAGGCTGATTTCGACGGTGCGGACCATGGCGGCCTTTGCCTACAAAAAGTCCATCGGCGAGCCGGTGGTCTATCCCCGGCACGATCTGCCCTACTGCGCGAATTTCCTGAACATGATGTTCGATTCGCCGGTGTCGCCCTACGAGATCCGGCCCGAGGCGGTGAGAATCCTCAACGTCCTCTTCATCCTCCACGCCGACCATGAGCAGAACTGCTCCACCACCACGGTGCGGACCATCGGCAGCGCCCAGGTGAATCTGTACGCCACGATCTCCGCCGGCATCAGCGCCCTCTCCGGCCCGCTTCACGGCGGCGCCAATCAGGCGGTCATGGAGATGCTGCGGGCCATCGCGGCGGACGGGAACATCCGCAAATTCGTCGACCGGGCCAAGGACAAAAACGATCCCTTCCGGCTGATGGGCTTCGGCCACCGGGTCTACAAGACTTACGATCCCCGGGCGGCGATCATCAAGGCGGAGTGCGAAAAGTTTCTGAAGTGCATGAAGATCAAAGATCCTCTGCTGGATATCGCCAAGGAGCTGGAGGAGATCGTCTCCCATGACGACTATTTCCTCTCCAGGCACCTTTATCCCAATGTGGATTTCTATTCCGGGCTGATTTACCGGGCTCTGGGCATCCCGGAGAACATGTTCACGGTGATGTTCGCCCTGGCCCGCCTGCCGGGATGGATCGCCCACTGGAAGGAGATGATCGGCACCAACACCCGGATCACCCGGCCGAGGCAGATCTACATCGGCAAGACCCCCGACGAACTTAGCTGACCCGGCTGTTTCCTGCGGTACAGCCGGGTTTCGGTCACGCAGAAAAAAGTTGTCGATGCTGCAGTTTCAGAAGCCGTTTCAATCATTTCAAGGCATGTAAAAATGAAAGAGTCATATCCCAAATACCGTTATCCCGAACCGATCAGGATCACCGACCGGCGCTGGCCGGACGCGGTGCTCACCCACGCGCCGATCTGGGCGTCGGTGGACCTCCGCGACGGAAATCAGGCGCTCCCGGCCCCCATGGACCCCCAGCGCAAGCTGGACTATTTCAGGATGCTGGTGAAGCTGGGGTTCAAGGAGATCGAGGTGTCGTTCCCCTCCGCCAGCCAGGACGATTTCGACTTTGTGCGGATGCTGATCGAGGACGGCGTCATCCCTCCCGGGGTGAAGATCTCAGTGCTGACCCAGGCCCGGGAGGAGCTGATCGTCAAGACCCTCGAATCCCTGGTGGGAGTGCGGGAGGCGATCCTGCACATCTATCTGGCCAGCAGCGATCTGCACCGCAAATTCGTCTTCGGCATGAGCAAGGAGGAGGCCATCGCCCGCTCGGTGGAGGCCACGCTCTGGGGGAAACGCGAGATCGGACGACGGGGATTGACCGGGAAAATCAGCTATGAATTTTCTCCGGAGGAATTCACCGACACCGATCTGGGATTTTCGCTGGAACTCAGCCACGCGGTGAAGGAGGCCTGGGGCCCCTGCGCCAAATCCGACTTCATCCTGAATCTGCCCGCCACGGTGGAGCGGCGGCCGCCCAATCAGTACGCCGATATGATCGAGGCCTTCCGCAGGTCCTACCGCTACGGCGACGAAACCACCCTGAGCCTCCACGCCCACAACGATCAGGGCTGCGCCGTGGCGGCCACCGAGATGGCGCTGCTGGCCGGAGCCGAGCGGGTGGAGGGCACGATATTCGGGCACGGCGAGCGCACCGGAAATCTGGACATTTCCGTGCTGGCGCTGAATCTCTTCTCCCGCGGCATCGATCCGAAGCTGGATTTCAGCGACATGGACGAGGTGGTGCGGGTGGTGGAGCACGCTTCCGGGATCGAGGTGCATCCCCGTCATCCCTACGCGGGAGAGCTGGTCTTCACGGCCTTCTCCGGTTCCCATCAGGACGCCATACGCAAGGGCCTGGAGCGGCGACAGGAGATTTCCGAGTATTACCGTCAGGGCTGGAAGATCCCCTACCTCCATATCGACCCGGCGGACGTGGGCCGGGAATACAGCAAGCTCATCCGCATCAACAGCCAGTCCGGCAAGGGCGGAGTGGTTTTCGTGCTGGAAAAGGAACACGACATCTGGCCGCCCAAAGCCATGCACCCGGACATCGGCCGGGAAGTGCAGAAGTACGTCGATCGGGTGGGCGGAGAGCTGGACGGAAAACAGCTTCTGGAGATATTCCGGGAGCAGTTCGTGAATCTGACCGGCCCCTACCGGATGAGCGATTTCACCCGGGAGATCCTCTCCCACGAAAACGGCGACCGGATCGGCGTCGGACTGAAGTGGTGGATCGGGGAGAAATTCTACGAACTCTACGGCGAGGGAAACGGTCCGCTCTCCGCATTCAAGCACGCGCTGGATCAGTGCCCGGAGATGGAGGAATTCGAGCTGGCGGATTTCAGTGAGAAAACCATGGGCAAGAGCGCGGACGCCCACGCCATGGCCTTTGTCGGCATCCGCCGCCGCGGAGAGCAGAAACTGGTCTACGGAGCAGGCGAACACACCAATATCGACCGGGCCGCCATCGCGGCGCTGATCACCGCCCTCAACCGGGCCGACAGGAGAAAATGAACGTTTCAGGCGCGCAACACCTTCGGACCGCCCTCCGGGGCGGCGGCCGCGAGAAATCACCATCCCGGCGGGGGTGCCTGCCGCTCTTCCTCATCCTGCTGCTGATCGCGGCCGGAGCGGTGCTCGGGATTCTTTTTTTCACCCGGGGCGACGCCGTTTCGGGCAGAAGCGAAGAGGAGCTGGCCGCGGCGGTCGCGGACGCCAAAAAGGAATGGATGCGGCTCTACCAGTCCGGCGCGGCTTCCACTCCGGAGGGAGAAGCCGAACTGAACGCGGCCAGGGACCTCTGGAAGGATGCGGAGAGCGCGTGCTTCGACCGCATCAACGAGCTTCGCCGGGAGTGGCGCGAGATCAGCGACGATCCCCGGGGCGACCGGCGCAAGCTGGCCGCGCTCGAGGAGCGCCTGCGGGTGCTGGGCGCCGGACCGGAGCCCAGTGAAGCCATTCCGCCGCTGAAGTATCGGGATTCCCGGGATTACACCCTGCGGGCGCGTCATCTGGACTATTCCGCGGCCAAATACGGAGAGCTTGATTTTCCGGCGAGCGGTCGCCGCCGCGCCTCTTCCAGCCGCGGCGCCACCACCGGCATCCTCGTGGATCTGACCTCCGGCAAGGTGCTCTGGGCGAAAAATCCCGACAAGGCGGTGCCCATCGCCTCGATGGTGAAAATGATGACCGTGCTGGTGACGCTGGAGGAGCTGGAAACCCGCTCCGACATCGACCTCTCCACCCGGGTGCAGATCACCGGAGCGGTGAATACGATCCCCAAGGACGGGGTGATCTATCTGGATACGAGGGAGAGTTTCCCGCTGGAGCACCTGCTCCAGGCCATCGTGATCAAGAGCGCCAACGACGCGGCCGTGCAGATCGCGGAATTCATCGGCGGCGGCGATCAGCAGGCCTTTGTCGCCAGGATGAACGACCGGGCGCGGTCGCTGGGGATGAAGAACACCCGGTACACGAGTCCCTGCGGCCTGCCGTCCAGGGGGCGGGAGGATTCGACGTCGTCTCCGGCGGATCTGGTGATCCTGGCGGAGGAGCTGCTGCATTATCCCAAAGTGATGGAATTTGCGAGCATCCAGCATATCCAGATCCCCAGGCCGCTGCCGCCGGGGAAGATCGACCTGTCCACCACCAACAAGCTGGTGAATCCGCGCTGGGAGGGTGTGGACGGCCTGAAAACCGGCTTCACCAACGCCGCCGGAAGCTGCCTGACCGTGACCTGTCTGCGAAACGGACGACGGCTGGTGGGCGTGGTGACCGGCTACGGGAGCGCCGGGGACCGGGACCGTTTCTGCCGGGCGCTTCTGGACTGGGGTTACGCCAGGGCCGCGGAACTGGAGAAAAAACCCGCCGCGCCCGCCGCGAAATAAGACCCGCCGCCGCGGGGGCGCGAAAAAAGGAGATATGCCGTCGTGGATGAGGCGAACATCACTTACCGGATCGCCCCCGGATGCTGGCTGAGGGAAAACCGTTTCGCCGATCTTTTGCGGGAACTTGTGAAGCGCCGCGCCGGATTCGACGACGTCGCGCTCTTTTTGGGCTCGACCCATTCGGTGCGGAAGCTATCCACAGTTTCCGCCGAAATGCCGCGCCTCGCCGAAGTTCTGCGACGGCTGGAGGCGGCCGGCATCCCCGCCGGGATCAACATCCTGACGATCATGGGCCACCATCCCGAGAACCTCGCCGCCATACCGGAAGGAGTGCGGCTCCTGACCGGTCCGGACGGGCGCACCACACCGGGCACGATCTGCCCGCTGACCCCGGAAAACCGGACGGCTTACATCGCGCCCCTGCTGAAACTTCTCGTGTCGTGCAAACCCCGGTTCATCTGGTGCGACGACGACATCCGCTTCTCCTTTCACGGCGACGTCGGCCCGGTCTGCTTCTGCCCGAACTGTCTCGCGGCATTCAACCGGAAGTACGGCACGACATTCTCGCGCGATGAACTGACGGCGACGTTCGACGCGGGATCGCCGGAGCAGCAGCTTCTCTGGCGGAAACGCTGGCTCGAGTTTTCCGGAGCGTCGTTAGCGTCGCTCTTCACATTCATTGAGGAGACCGTCCACCGCGAAGATCCGGAGATCGAGCTCGGCGCGATGGACGCCGGGATGCGCCTCGGAGACGGCGCGTCCATGGAAATGCTGGCCGCCGCGCTCTCCGGGCCGAAAAAGATGCCCGTGCGCTGGCGGCCCGGCGGCGGCGCGTACACCGACGCGTGTTTCCCGGAATTTCTCTATAAAGCGCACAGCCTCGGATGCGAGGCGGCGCTCCTGCCGGATGCCGTGACGAACATTCAGGCGGAAGTCGAGAATTTCAACTATCAGCGGCTTGCAAAGTCGAAGCGCGCCAATCTCCTCGAAGCGGCGCTCTACGTCGCTTCCGGCGTGCCCGGCTGCGCATGGAACATCATGGATGCCGCCGACCCCCTGGAAGCATATCTGCCGCTCATGGACGCGCTTACCGCCGCGCGGCCTTTCCTGGATGAACTCGCGCGGTACGCCCGCATCCGCCCCGCCGGCATCTGGCACGGCTGGACGCCCGAGCAGTCCGCCGGATGGGGGGTCGATAACCGGGAAAAATCGTGGACGAGCCGACTTGGCGGGGGCTTTTTTTCACCGCACCGGTCGGACATCTTCCACGCCGGACTGCCGCCTGCGTACCGGCTCGACGATGCCTTGGTGACGATCCTTGCGCCCGAATGTGCGTGGGTGCTCTCCGAGGACGAACTGCGGACGGTGTTCGGCCGCGGCGTGTACCTCCCGGCGGCGACGCTCGAAGTGCTGGAGGCTCGCGGGCTCGCGCGCTGGGCGGGCGTCCGGATCGCGGGGAAGATCCGCTTCGACGCTTCCGAGGAACTGCTGGAGCATCCGCTCAACGGCGACGCCGCCGGATTCACGCGCGACTGCCGCCAGAGCTTCCCGTGGGGGTTTGAGTACGGGTATGAACTCGAAGACCTCACCGGGCGCGGCGAGAAACTCGCGCGTCTGGTGGATTATTCCGGGAACGAACTTGCGGCGTGCTCGCTCATGCTGACGGAAAACGAGCTCGGCGGCCGGGTCGCGGTCGCGGGGTACTACGCCATGAGGGATGTTCTGTTTCACAACAAGATCCAGCCGCTGAAACGGCTTTTCGCGCATCTGGCCGGGAAGCCCTTTCCGGCGCTGGCGGAGTCGTGGCACAACATCGCCCTCTGGGGACGTTTCCTGCCGGAGGGCGGGGCCGTCGCCGCGGGGGCGAACTTCTCCGCCGACCCGGCGGAAAAAGTACTCATCCGGCTGGCGGGGAAGAGCGCAACGGCGGAATTCGCCGCGCAGAACGGCGGACGGGCAATGCTCGAAGCAAGAGGAACCGGGCCGGAAAGCACGCTTTTCGAACTGCCTGAACTTGCGCCGTGGGAAACATTCCAACTGGTCGGGAAGTAAGACATTGGCCGCTCAGCGGCATCCGTTCCCCTGAGCCGCGTGCAAAAAACGGCGGGCCTCCGAAACAGGCTCCCTCCCTACGAGACCCGGGGCTTTCGAAAGAAATTAGTGTGCGCCTCCGAAAGGGAAACTGCTCAAAAATTGACGCGCGCCAAAAGGAAGAACCCGCGCCCCCCTGAAAACCGCGGCCACGAATAAAGAAATAACCGCGCACCCTTAAAAAACCGCGGCCACGAATAAAGAAATAACCGCGCTCCTTAAAAAACCGCGGCCTCGAATAAAGAAATAACCGCGCTCCTTAAAAAACCGCGGCCTCGAATAAAGAAATAACCGCGCTCCTTAAAAAACCGCGGCCACGAATAAAGAAATAACCGCGCTCCTTAAAAAACCGCGGCCTCGAATAAA
>JAZMZH010000060.1:0-6052 GCA_045585875.1 Victivallaceae bacterium
GGATCTGGATCGCAAACTGGGATGGGAGGACCGGGTCATCGGCACCATGAGGATGATCCTCTCTCAGGGGATCGAGCCGGAAATCTTCGCCCGGGGCGCGGCATTGGCGCTGAAAGCCTGGAAACCCGGCGCCTCCGGGGACGAGGCAAAGGCCGCTCTGGCCGCCCTCTGGCCGGCGCCGTGGGGAGCGGAGCACGAAAAATTGTGGCAGCTGACGGCGAAAAATTACTGATCGGAACCTGCGTCCTTATCGCCGCCGCGCTCCTCTGCGCGGCGGATCGCGGAAGCAGCGCCGTCGCAAGCGGCGGAGATTCCCAATGGCGGATACGCAATTACGCCGGCTGGGATGAGCTTCCGGAGGTGGACGGCGACGCAAGTCACCTGGTCGAATACTCCCTTTCTCCCGACGAAGCTCCGCCTGCGGATCACGCCCAGGTGCAGGCGGCATTCACACCGGGCAAAGGCTGGTACTGGAAGCCGTTGTGGCACGGGGACGCCGGACCGGGCGGTGCGGGCGGAGCCGCGATCCTCGCGCGCGGAGTTTCGCCGGACGGTTCCGGTTCTTGGTTTGCGGAGCGCATCGGCAAAGCCCCCGGCCCATTTTCCACACTGCTGATCTCCGCCGACAACCGGAGCGGCGTGATCGCCGGAGGGCGTCTGCTGGACCGCACTCTGGTAAGCTGCGGCGCCTGGAGCGTGGACGGCAGCGGCTGGCTGGCGGCGACGGTCCGTCAGGACAAATATTCGGAAAGCGACCGGAGTAAAATTCTGCTGGTCCCCTTCAAGCTCTCGGAACCGGTTTCGGAGATCGTGTTCACCGGCGGCGCCGTGACCGCGATGTGCACGACGCCCCGGGGCGGTCTGTGGATGGCCGGCGAAGACAGCCGGATATGGTACAGCGCCTCCACGCTTGGGGGATGGCCGTTCCGGGAAATCATGGCCGCCTCCGGTCCGGTGACGTTAGCCCTTTCCGCCGACGGGGAAACCGTGTTTATTGCCGAAAAAGGCCGTGTCTGCATCTATACCGCAGCGGGAGACAAGATCACGGAGACGGACTGCGGCTGCGGCGTACCGCTCAAGCTGGCGGCGGCGGATCGGGACTCCGCCATGCTGATCGACCGGGATGCCGTACTCTGGTGTATTCACGGCGGCATTGTCAGAGACACCGGGCTGACGGCGCTGGACGTGGTCTGGATGAAAGACCGGGAATCCTATATGGCGGCGCTGGACCGCAGACAGTACCTCGAACTGCTGAACCGGCAGGGACATACGGAAAATGTCAGCGGCAAAAGCCGCTTCGGGGCGATCGAATTTCTGCTCCCGACCGGAGGAGACAGCGTCATCGGATTCAGTTCCGGCGGCGGCTTCAGCCGCATCACCCCCACCAGGCGGACATTCAAATTCGCCCCGGTGTTCGGCGGCCGGTAAAAAGGGGTATCTTCCGATCCGCGGGACGCGCTCATCGGCACCGCTGCCGCCTCAATGAATTCCCCGGTGAAACGCCGCAGGCGCCGCGGTATTCCCCTCCCCTGCCCCGGGTTAAGGCCGCCTCTCCTCCAGAGCGACGGCCAGGACCGCGGCGGCGGCCCGGGCGTCGGCGCTGACCGGGTTTTCTCCATCGCCGGAGGGCGCGAGGAGACGGCGGACCTCGGCCATGCCGCGCTCGACTTCTACCCTCCGTTCTCCGCCGGGCGCGATCCGCTCCAGGGCAGGCAGAAGCTCGGAAACCCGGACATGAAACTGGAGAAACTCCTCGTAAACCGCCTTGTCGGCAATGATGTTGGCCATGGTGAAAAATCCCCGGTAAAGTTTCACCAGCACACTGGCCAGAAGAATGGTGAAAAAGTTCATCCGGTAAGCCACCACCAACGGCAGTCCGGCCAGAGCGGATTCCACCGTCACGGTGCCGCTGGCGGCCAGCGCCATGGCGCCTTTCTGCTGCCAGTATCCGGTTTCGCCCACCCGGATGTCCACATCGGGCAGATCGGTTTTTCTGCGCATGGTTTCGAGAATTTCCCGGCATTGGGCGGCGACCTTTTCCCGCGGAACGGCGGCGACGACGGCAGTTCCGGGATGGCGCTCCGCGTAGGCCCGGGCGGTCAGCAGAAAGGTCGGCCAGAGACGCTCGATCTCCATCCTGCGGCTGCCGGGGAGCAGCACCAGCGTATTGTCGTCCCGCTTCAATTCCGGATCGCGGCGTTCGTCCACGATGCCCAGGAGCGGATGCCCGACGAATTCGGTTTCCAGCCCGGTCCCGGCGTAAACCTGGGTTTCAAAGGGGAAGATCAGGAGCATCTTGCGGCAGTATTCCGCCAGCTTCGGGATCCGGCGCTTGCCCCAGACCCAGACATGGGGACTGATGTACCACACCACCGGGATGCCCATGCGCCGCAGTTTTTTCGCAAGCCGGATGTTGAATCCGGGATAGTCGATGGTCACCACCGCGTCCGGACGCTCTATCCGCGCCTGACGCACGAAATACCGGAAGATGCGGATAAACGTGCCGATCATCCGGAACACCTCAAACAGCCCCATCACCCCGAGTTCCGTGGAGTCCACCCGGCAGTCCACTCCGGCAGCGCGCATCTCCCGGCCGCCCATGCCGGAAATCTTCAGCTCCACCCCCGGCGGGGCGGCGGCGCGAAGCTCACGGGCCAGACGGGCGCCGTAGAGATCCCCCGAGGCCTCGCCCGCCATGATCCATATCTTCAATTCCTTTTTCACAGGCCGAGCACATCCTGCATGTCATACACTCCGGGAGCCGCGGCAACGGCGAAACGGGCGGCAAGCAGCGCGCCCCGGGCAAAATTCTCGCGGCTGGACGCGCGGTGAGAGAGCTCCACCCGCTCCCCGTCGGCGGCGAAAATGACGGTATGATCCCCCACCACATCCCCTCCCCGCAGGGAGTGCATCCCCACCTCGGAGTCGGTGCGTTCGCCGATGATGCCGCTGCGCCCGTGACGGAGGGCGTCGCCGCATTGGAGATTCCGAGCTTCGCATACGACCTCCGCCAGACGAAGCGCGGTACCGGAGGGGGCGTCTTTTTTATGTCTGTGGTGCATCTCGACGATCTCGACATCGTAATCCCGGCCCAGGAGCCGGGCGGCTTTTCCGACCAGGTGAAAAAGCAGATTCACCCCCACCGCCATGTTGGGAGAGAGGACGATACGGGCCGCCTCGGTATCGACAAGCGCCCGGATCGCCGCCTTTTCCTCCGCGGAGAGCGCGGTAGAACCGATGACGACGGCGGCTTTCCGCTTCGCCGCGGCGCTCGCGGCGGCGGCAACCCCGCCGGTACTGAAATTGATCAGCACGTCGGCCTCCGCCAGAGCGGAAGAGGGATCGTCGGTCAGCAGAACTCCGGCGGGAGCGCATCCGGCAACGGCTCCGGCATCGCTGCCCAGCAGAGGATTGCCGGGAGCTTCGAGAGCGCCGGACAGAACCATGTCGTCCGCCTTTTCAATCAGATTCACGAGCATGCGCCCCATACGGCCGGCAGCGCCGGCGACAACAACCTTAAGCATAAAAAAACTCCTTGAAAGTTTTCAACGGCGGGACCCGCCGCCAAACGAAAGCGCCCGATACCGCGACAAGGTACTCCGGGCGCCATGAGCGCCGTACCGGCCGGCGACCCCGGCCGCGGCACGGTGCATCTCTCTCGGACGGCACCTGAAAACGACAGACTTCCGTCAGTGCCGCCTCCTGCTTACTTGTTGATCCATCCCTCCACCAGCGGGATGTCGATGCGCTGGCCCTTAACCCAGTCGGGGTGCCAGATATTGATGCACTGTATGACCGTAAGCGCAGTGCAGAAGATCATGCCGAGCAGAGCGATCACCGCGACAACCGTGTAAAATCTGGAGGGCGCCGACTTCTGCTGCATGAAGGGAAGCACCTTCGGCTGAGCGGGCTGATCCTGAGGAGCCGCGGCCTCCTTGGGCAGAGCCACCTTTGCGGCCTTTTTCGGCGTCTTCGCCGCCGGTTTGGCGGCATTTTTCTTGGCGGCGGTGGACTGTTTGACCGGAGTGGAAACCAAAGTCACAGCCTGGGAAGCATCCGGCTGAGCAGCCGCCTCGGAGGCGGGAGCCTGCTCGGCCGCGGCCGGAGCCGCGGGAGCCGCAGGAGCATCGGAGGCCGCGGGAGCAGCGGGAGCAGCGGGAGCAGCGGGAGCAGCGGGAGCGGGCTGGGCTTTGATGCGGATCGTGGATTTGCCCACATTCACCGGAGCCACAGCCTGCGTATTGGTGTCGATGCTGGGAGCGGTAACCGCCTGGGGTTCGGGAATCTGCACGGGGGCGGGAGCCGCCGGAGCGACCTTGGAGACCGCCTGAGTCTGCGTGCTGTCCATCTTTTCGGAAGCGGCCGGAGCAGTCTTGGCGATGGAAATTCCGGGACTTGGCGCGGTGGCGGCGCCGATGCCGCCGGGCATGACCGGAGCCTCATGACGCTGCAGACGGATGGTGTCATCCACCTCGGCGCGACTGATCGGCTGGGCGGGAGCCGCCGGAGCCGGAGTGCCGGGGGCGGGTTTGAGACTTGCCGCGAGAGCGGAGAGCTGCACCGTCCGGCGGGTACGGGTATCGTCCTGAGCGGGAGCGGCGTCGGCCGATGCCGGGGCAGGCGCGGATGAGGATGATTTGACGCTCGCGGCAAGAGCGGCAAGCTGCACGGTCTTGCGGGTGCGGGTGTCTTCACCGGTGGGCGCGGCGGGGGCGATGGCCGGAGCCGCCGGGGCGGCTGCCGGGGCAGAGGGCGCGGAAATCGGCTTGAGCTTTATGCCGGACTGAGGCGTGGCCCCGGCTCCGGAAATCACTCCCGAATCCGTCCCCCTGCCGGCCAGCGGATCGGAGATCACGCCGGAATCGGTGGACACCTGAGCGCCGACGGGCACCTGATTCAAACTCGGCTGCATCCCGGGACGCAATCCGGAGAGACGCACAGTGCGCCGTGTGCGGGTATCGTCCGAGGCGGCGGCGGAAGGGGCGGTCATGGGAGTGCCCGGAGCAGTGCCGGTCCCTTTCAGCATGGGCATTTTAAAAGTATCCGTGGAAACGCTCTTATCTTTTTCTTCATCGGCCATAGCATACCCCGTTTCTTGTGGTTTTAACCGAAATTTGCATCATTTTCTCAAATATAGACCGCTAAAGGGTTTTTGTCAAGTGATTTTGCACAAAAAAGCGGCGATTTGTCAAAGATATTTCACCTCAAACCGCAGATACTCCAATAAAAACTCCGAAAAGCCTTCGGCCGGCGCCGCCGGACCGAGCATGATTTCCGGCGTTTCGCAAGAATCCGAAGCCGGTGCATTTTTCGGGAATCACACTTATGACGGCACGGTCCCTCTCCCGAATAAAATCACAGGGCACAATCCCGGGGGAAAGCAGGATTATTCCCTGTTTTCGGGAGCATATCTTCTGTTTTCCGCGGCATCCGACGGGCATATGGTCTGAATAATAAAACCATGCAGTCAAAAAAAGGAAAATCAAAATAAACCCATACTTTGTTGGAAAATATTCAAATCGGATTATATTGTTTCCCCCAAAACGCAATATATTAATCAAGGCAATCCGAAAATGATACAGAAAACAACGGCTCCGCAATCATGGATCCGCAGGGAGAAATTCTTATGAACGATCTTTCGGCAGCCAACCTCAGACTTTTCATCCGCCACGCCGTCACGATTTCGCTGGCGATCTCAATCTCGAGCAACTGGGTCATCACCGACCTCCTGCTGCTGAATCTCCAATTCGACCTGACCCGCTTCGGGATGATCAAGAGCAGCATGTTTCTGCTGCCCGCCGTGAGTTATCTCGCGGCGACCGGGCTGCTGAAGAAACTCGACCGCGATCTCGCGGTGGCGGCGCAGGCGTATCTCTGGCGCGTGCTCCTGCCGATCATCCTGACGGTCGTCGCGATCCTCTGTTACAACCGGGAGGTCCTGCTCCGGACGGCGGTGGTCGTCTTTTCGCTGAGCTACAGTTGCGCGATGTTCGCCAACAATACCCTGCTGAAAATTTACCGCCGTGCGCTCACGCCGGAGGATTTCAACCGG
>JAZMZH010000061.1:0-10504 GCA_045585875.1 Victivallaceae bacterium
CCGGTTCCGGAGCCGCCGGGAAAAGCGACTTCTTATAGAGCGCGATACCGACGGCGCTATCGCCGTCAAAGGCCACCGTGCGGTTGTCCAGAAATATCACCCGGCCGCAGAACCTCTTAAGAGTCTCAAGATCATGGCTGACCAGAAAAAACGTCACTCCGGACTGATGCATCTTTTCCATATAGAGGAAACATTTACGCTGAAACGCCGCGTCGCCCACCGCCAACGCCTCGTCAATGATAAGGATGTCCGGACGGACCATGATCTGCACCGCAAAGGCCAGGCGCACCATCATGCCGCTGGAGTAAGTCTTCACCGGCTGGTCGATAAATTCGCCGATGTCGGCGAATTCGACGATCTCGTCGTATTTGGCGTTGATCTCTTCCTCGCTCAAGCCCAGAATTGCCGCGTTCATGCGGACATTTTCCCGTCCGGTGAATTCCGGATTGAAACCGCTGCCGAGCTCCAACAGCGCCGCAATCCGCCCCTTGTGCTCCACCGTTCCGGCCGTGGGCTGAAGAGTCCCGGTAATGATTTGGAGCAAGGTGGACTTGCCTGCGCCGTTCCGGCCGATCACCCCGACACATTCCCCCCGCTTCACTTCAAAACTGATCGCCCGCAGCGCCCAGAATTCCTTATAGAATTTCCTGCGCCCGGCGCAGAGTGTTTGAAAAAGCCGATGAACCGGCTTTTCATACATTTCAAAACATTTGGAAATATTCCTGAGCTTCAGCACGGTATCGTCAGAGGACATCGGCAAACCCCTTCTTCGTCTTGTTGAACCAGACAAACCCCAGGTGCAGGACGATCACCGAAACCGCAAACGCCGCCCCCAGAAATTTCCAGTCCGGCAATGTCCCGTAGAGAAACACTTTTCTCGCCTCCTCGATCAGCACCGTCAACGGATTCAGCCGCAGCGGCCAGCGAAACCGCTCCGGCACCGCATCCAGCGGATAAAAAATCGGTGTCATAAAGAAAAGAATCTGAAGGACCACCCCCACCACGTATGCAGTGTCCCGGATGTAAACCCCGCACGATGCCACGAAATAGGATACCCCCAGCGTGAATAGAAAAAGCGGAATCAGCACCAGCGGCAGCAGCAGCATCGTGAAACTGATATTCCCGTATATGAAGATCGTCCCCAGAAAAAGCAGCACAAACCACACCGTCCCCAGCATGAAACTGGCCATCGCCTGCGACACCGGCAGTATCTCCAGCGGGAAGATTACCTTTTTCACAAAGTTGGGATTCCCCACGATGATCGAGCAGTTGCCGTTCACACTCTCCGAAAAGATGCTGAACAGCGCCATCCCGCAGAACATGATGATCGCGAACGACCCTTTCCCTCCTCCTGCTTCCACCCCCCAACGCGCTTTGAACACAACGCTGAAGACAAACGTATAGACGCACAGCATCATCAGCGGCTGCACGAAACTCCACAGGAGCCCGAGCATCGACCCGCGATAACGGGAGGCGATATTGCGCTTCACCAGCTGCTTCAGCAGCGTGCGGTTGCGCCGGATGCTCTCCGGCAGCGCGGTCAGATCGAAGATCGGTTTGAGTTTACCCAGCGTCGTCACTTGTCACTCTCCGGCGCGGCGAATTCCATTTTCATGAACTCGGCCAGCGCGTCCCGCCAGTGGGGCATGGGCGGCAGTCCGGCCAGACGCAGCATCATCTTGTCCAGCCGGGAGTTCGCCGGACGGGGCGCCGGACGGGGAAATTCACTGGTTTTGCACGGTTCGATGCGCTGATCGCGACCGGCCAGCCGAAATATCTCGGAGGCGAATTCATACCAGGTGGCCTCGCCCTCGCAGGTCATGTGAACGGTCCCGGCCAGCTTGTCGTCGGCCAGAATGTTGCGCAGTTGCCGGGCCACCGCCAGGGTGCTGGTGGGGTTGCCGTGCTGATCGTCCACCACCTTGAGCACCGGACGGGTGCCGTCGGCCAGATTCATCATCGCGTGAACGAAGCTCGGCCCTCCCGGTCCGTACAGCCAGGAGATGCGGCAGATCACATGCTCCGGACACAGCGAACGGATGGCCTCCTCCCCGGCGAACTTGCTCCGTCCGTAAATCGTCCTGCCGCCGTCGGGACGGTCGAATTCGTTGTAGGGACGATCCGAATCACCGCCGAAGACATAATCCGTGGAGATGGCGATCAGCCGCACATGGTGACGAAAACATGCCGCCGCCACGTTGGCCGAACCGAAGGCGTTGAGCCGGTAGGCGGCGTCGATCTCGGTTTCGCAGCGGTCCACCGCGGTCATGGCGGCGCAGTGGATCACCGCGTCGGCCTTCGCGGCCGCGAGAAAAGCGTCGAACCCGGCGGCGTCGGTGATGTCGGCCTCCGGCAGATCGGCGATTACAAACTCGTGCTCAGTCAGTTCCCGGCAGATGGTGCGTCCCAGCATCCCCTTGCCTCCGGTGACCACGATTTTCATCGCGCCTCCTCCCAGGGTTCGATGTCGGCCAGCAGGGGATGACGGGTGTCTTTTTCCGAAAGGATCCACCGGTCCGGCTTCACCCGCCAGTCGATGCCCAGCGCGGGATCGTCGAAAGCCAGCCCCCGCTCATGGTCGGGGCTGTAAAGATTGTCGCATTTGTAGGCGAAAATCGCATCCTCGCTGAGCACTGCGAAACCGTGGGCGAAGCCCCGGGGGATGAAAAGCTGCCGTTTGTTTTCTCCGGAGAGCTCCACCGCCACATGGCGGCCGAAGGTCGGCGAACCCTTGCGGATGTCCACCGCCACATCCAGCACCGCGCCGGAAATCACCCGCACCAGCTTCGCCTGCGTATAGGGCGCGGCCTGCCAGTGCAGCCCCCGCAGCACCCCGAAACGGGAACGGGACTCGTTATCCTGCACCCAGCTGCACCCGATGCCGGATTCGGCATACCGGGCTTCGCTCCAGGATTCAAAAAAATACCCCCGCGCGTCGCCGAACACTCTGGGCTCGACCACGACCACGCCGGGAATATCCGTGGGAACAACCGTCATTTCTCAATCATCCTCATCAAATACTGTCCGTATTCGGTCTTCATAAGATCGGCGCAGCTGGCGCGCACCTCGTCCGCGGTCATCCAGCCGTTGTCGTAGGCGATTTCCTGCAGACAGGCGATCTGAAGTCCCTGCCGGGTCTCCACCGTCCGGATGAAATTCGCCGCGTCCAGCATGCTCTCGTGGGTGCCGGTGTCCAGCCAGGCGTAACCGCGCTTGAAGACCTCCACATTGAGCTTGCCGGCCTTGAGATATTCATTGTTCACCGAGGTGATTTCCAGTTCGCCCCGGGCGGAAGGCCGGACGTTTTCCGCGATCCGCACCACGTCGTTGTCGTAAAAATACAGCCCGGTGACCGCGTAATGGGACTTGGGACAGCGGGGTTTCTCCTCGATGCTCACCGCCCGGCCGTTTTCGTCGAACTCCACCACCCCGAAGCGCTCCGGATCGCAGACGTAATACCCGAAGACCGTGGCGCCCTCGCTCCTGGCCGCCGCCGAACGCAGCAGTTTCCTGAGATTGGCGCCGTAAAAGATGTTGTCGCCCAGCACCAGCGCCACCCGGTCGCCGCCGATGAATTCCTTTCCGATGAGAAAAGCCTGGGCCAGTCCCTCGGGCTTCGGCTGCACCGCGTAGGTGAATTTCACGCCGAAGCGGCTCCCGTCCCCCAGCAGCCGGACGAAACCGGACTGATCCTCGGGCGTGGTGATGATGAGAATATCCCGGATCCCGGCCAGCATGAGCACGCTGATCGGATAGTAGATCATGGGCTTGTCGTAAACCCCGAGCAGTTGTTTCGACACTCCCCGGGTGATGGGGTGCAGACGGGTGCCGGCTCCGCCGGCCAGAACGATGCCTTTCACGCTCATTCTCCTTCCCCCAGACGTTCCATCTTGTAGGAACCGTTCAAGACCCGGGCGCACCAGCCGTCCCGGTTTTCCAGATACCACTCCACGGTCTTGCGGATGCCGCTCTCAAAGGTCTCCAGAGGCCGCCAGCCCAGCTCGCGGGCGATCTTCGACGGGTCGATGGCATAGCGCAGATCGTGTCCGGGACGATCCTTGACGTGTACGATCTGATCGGCGTAGGAGCGTCCGTCGCTCCGGGGGCGCAGTTCGTCCAGCAGGGCGCAGATGGTCCTGACCACTTCGATGTTGCGCTTCTCGTTATGACCGCCGATGTTGTAGGTTTCCCCGGGCACGCCCCGGGTCGCCACCAGATAGAGAGCACGGGCGTGATCCTCCACATAGAGCCAGTCCCGGATCTGCAGCCCCTCGCCGTAGACCGGAAGCTCCTTGCCGTCCAGGGCGTGAAGGATCACCAGCGGGATCAGCTTCTCGGGGAAGTGATACGGTCCGTAGTTGTTGGAGCAGTTGGTCACCAGGGTCGGCAGTCCGAACGTCCGCTTCCACGCCCGCACCAGATGGTCGCTGGAAGCCTTGCTGGCGCTGTAGGGAGAGCTGGGCGCGTAGGGCGTATCCTCCCGGAAGAAATCCTCCGGGCCAGCCAGATCCCCGTAAACCTCATCGGTGGAGATGTGGTGAAACCGGAACCCCGCCCGCCCGTCCTCGGGCAGACTGTGAAAATATTTGCGGGCCGCCTCCAGCAGCGTGTAGGTGCCGACGATATTGGTGCGGATGAATTCCCCGGGGCCGTCGATGGAGCGGTCCACATGGCTCTCCGCAGCCAGATGCATGACGTGCGTGGGACGGAAATCGGCGAAGATCCGGTCCATTTCCTCCCGGTCGCAGATGTCGGATTTTTCAAAACGGTACCGGTCGCCGGAATCGACCTCCCGCAGATTCTCAAGGTTGCCGGCGTAGGTGAGTTTGTCGACGACGCATACGCTGTCCCCGGTCGCCCCGATGATATGTCTGACCACCGCCGACCCGATGAATCCGGCGCCGCCGGTGACAATGATTCTGTTGCCCATAAAGCTCCTTTTGCAACCCGGAAACGCCGCTCCTCCCGGACGTTCCTCTCCCGCATCGTTAAAATCCTCCGGCAAACACCGGAGGAAGCGGCGATCCGATGCCATCAACGGATATACTATAGCACCTTTCACTCACTTTTCAAACTCATCACCGCCGAAAAAGGCAAAAAAAACACAAATCCGCCTCCCCCGCCCATCCGTACTCCGCCCGCATCTTTTCCGACACCCGGACCGGGTCCCATCCTCCTGCCGGATGCATAAAAAAGGCGATCCGGGATCCCGGTTTCCCGGGCCCCGGATCGTCAGGGTTCTGCCTTCAGGCGGGATTACATCATGCCTGTAATGCTATACGCTCAAAAAATTACTTTTTTTCTTGTTTTGTGCTTGTAATTCTGATTTTTAATGCTATTATATACCAAAGACGAATCGACAAACACCAAAAAAAACAAAGGCGGCGAAAATGGCACGGACAACAAAAGGACGGCTTTACAAACGAGGGAAAAAAGGAAACTATTACGTCCAGTATTTCCAGAACGGCAAGGAACACCGCGAAGTTTTACGCGATGAGCACGGGGAACCCGTAACAAAAGCAACCGAGGCCAGAGCGGCCGCCGACCGGATTCTTGCACCGCTCCGTTTTAAGGATGACGCCCAGAAGCTCCGCACCCTTGTAAACGAGCTTTCTTCACTGGAGCAGAAAGCGGAAGACGCCAGCGCCATATTAAAAAATCAGGGCGTGACCCTTGCGAATAGCTGGGAAGTTTTCCTGAAATGTCAATCGTGCCCGGAAACATATACCCGATACGGGAAGGAGCCGCCGACTGAAACACGCGCATATATTTGCCGATCATATTTCAGGAATTTTATTGCATGGATGGAAATCCATTACCAGGAAGTCAAACTTTTAAGTGAAATTACCGAAGAAATGGCAGAAAATTATATTGGTGAATTACGGGAAAAATATGGTAACAATGGCCGCCCGGTCAATGAACGGCTCCGAGTTGTAAAACAAGTTTTTTCCCATTTGCTGGAGAATGAAAAAATTGTCATGCCCCGGGATCCATTCGGGAAAATAAAGCAATTCAAGATTGTCACAAGCACCAAAGACCCGCTTACTATCGAAGAAATTCAGCGCCTTGTCAATGCCGCCCCAGATGCCGAAATGCGGCTGCTTATTTTGATCGGTTTTGCAACTGGCCTAAGATTGGCAGACTGCGTTTGTCTCAAATGGGGAGAAGTGGATTTAGCCCGCCGCATTATTTCAGTGATTCCGCATAAAATGCGTGATCGAGTGCAGAACCCGGAAAGCGCGAGAGTTAGAGTAGGGATTCCGGCTTTTTTGCTCAATGAATTTTTTCAGATTCCAGCAGATCAGCGGAATGGGGATGTATTGCCGCACCTTTGCGAACAGTATAACATCCGGCACACGTGGCTATACAAGAAAATCAGGGCGCTTTTCAAAAGTGCAAAAATCGTAACCGTCAGACCGGGAAGCAAGACCCCGCAACACCCGCACGGAATTATTGAAAAAGGTTTTCATTCGCTGCGGCACACATTCGTCAGTTTGAGCGCCGAAGCAGGAGCGCCGCAACACGTCATTCAACAGATAGTCGGCCACAGTTCGGAACTGATGACCCGTCATTATTTGCACCTCGGCAATGCCGATTTAATGAAAAGCGCCGCATTAATTCCAGCGCTGCCGATGCAGGAAACCCCGGAGAGCACCGCCAGCGGAAATGATACCGCCGGCCTGATCGATGTTTCCCCCCTGGAGGAAGAACCGGAGGAACGCGCCGAACTTCACGCGCTGGTAGATTCATTGCCGATTGAACAGATCAAAGAAATTTTGAACCATTACAAGAGGGTATAACCATGTGCGCAAAAATGGCAAAGATTTTGAAACAGCAATTTCAACGATTGCCGAGGGAAGAATCCACAATCACGCTGGAAACGGACACCGGCAAAATTGTCCCGGCCAAAATACCATTCGACTGGCTTGCTCCAAATCCAGGCATCCAGCAAATTTCAGACCTTGAAATTTACGGAAATCATTTTATCCGGCTATGTGATTTTTTCATCCGGGAAAATCCCGGAATTGATGACAGATTCATTGAAGCCGCGCAGCAAACAAAAAAATTTGCCGAATATCTGAATTTCATTGCCAACGATGAAGATCTGAAACAATTACCAGATTCAGCAGTAAAAAAAATACATGAAGCGATCCATTGTTTCAGCTATTGCAGCCGAATGACGCTTTTACAAAGTTTGATCCCGATTTTGAACACCGAACAACAGAACCAGATTATAGAAAAGCTCGACACGATACAAAAAACAATCGAGGATCGGAACCGTCACCGCTGGGAACGCTGGGCAACCGTGCCGGATTGCATTAAAGCAGTGAAAGACATGGTAGAAATTGAGCGGAAAGACGGAAAAAAAATAGCCTTACCGGGAAAAGACGGAAAAGGAAGTTTTGAGACCCTGCGGATAAATGTATCAGCACACCTAAAAAATGCAGGAAAACGGCGGCAGGGAAGCGATGCAAAGCCATATTACCAGACGGCAGATATAGCAGAAGCCATAGCCAAATATTACAAAGAATTTACCGCTGTACAGTATCTCCGGGAATTTCAGTATATTGAAATATCTGGTAAGGATATACCGGACACAGAAACCAACAGACAAGCACACGCAAAGCAAAGCAGAGGGATTCCAGAGGAATAGAAAAAAAATCGTTTTTTTTTGAGCCGGACACGCGCAGTCAACGTGCCCGGCTTACTTTTTTTCAGAGGATTCCAGAGGACAGTATTTATATTCTGGCTGTTTCCGACATAAACCAACATGAAAGGAAAAGCCCAAATGCAAATCAGACAGAAAATCACGCCCCAGGTAATCGCGGCCGCGACCACACTACTCCAGCCGTATTGCCCCGACCTTTCACCGCAATCGCTTATTGCAGCGATTCGGAAATATTCCAGCACAGAGCAAGCCGAAACCATTGACCGGCCACTAACCCGGAAGGAAACCGCCGACCTGCTGAAATGCAGCCTCAATACCGTTAGCCGATATCTGGCAATCGGAAAAATCAAAAAAATACCCTTGACCGCCCGCAGCTGCCGGATCGATCCCGCCAGCGTCAAAGCGCTGCTTTCCGGCACCCCAGCCGATAACGTAGAGGGATGACTATGCAAGATATAACCCAATGCCTCCGCTATTTGTCCGCAGACTGCGACCGCCAGACGTGGCTTAACATAGGCAGCGCGCTAAAATCCGCTGGCGTGGATTTTGAGACGTTCGACCAGTGGAGCCAGAGCGCCCCGGAAAAATACGATGCCGCAGATTGTCGCCGTATGTGGAATAGCCTCACCACCTCCAGCAACCCCGAGGGCGCGACCGGATGGATCCGAAAGCTGGCGAGGGATGCCGGAGCCGTTTTTGTTGATCGGCCGGAGCCGCAGCAAAACACCCCGGCGCCGCCGCGACCAGCTCCCGCATTATCACAGCCTGGCGGATTCAAAAGCATAACGCCGGGAACGCCGGAAATGCGGGAATATATTTCCAGATGTGCCGCCAAGATCACGGAGGCGGAAGCCTATTTTTGCCAAGATCGCGGATTATTGCCGGAGACCGTTTCAGCGTTTCAACTGGGATTCGATGCCACCGACCGCGCCGCCGTGATTCCGTACCCCGGAGAGGTGTATGCTGTAAGGCGCTTTTTGGATTTTCCGCCAGATAGCAAGGGGAAAAAATACGACAATCCGATCGGAAAAAAGCTCGTTTTCAACGCTTCCGCACTGGAGCAGGGCGACAGACCCGTTTTCGTTCTGGAGGGGCAAATCGACGCGCTCTCCATCATAGAAGCCGGGGGGCTGGCTTGCACCGGACAAAATGAAGCGGAAACTTTTGTCGAACTGGCGAAAAGATCGCCAGCTCCCGCATTTATTATCGTCTCCGACCAAGACAAATACGGAGCGACGGCGGCGGCGAAACTGAAAGACTTTCTCGCCCGCGAGAACATCGCCAGCGAAAAAGCTATCATGCCGCCCGGAGTGCATGATGTCAACGCGTTTTTGCGAAAAAGCGGACGGGAAGCGCTGGCGGCGTGGATAGCCCGGCGGGAGCGCGCTATTCTGGAGCAGATCGCGCCACCGGGAGCAATCACGCTCCGGGAACTCCAAGAAAAGATCGAGGCGGAGGGCGAAGCCGACCCGAACGAACTTATAAAGCGGCGCTTTCTCTGCAAGGGCGGCGCTGGCATACTGGCGGCGGAAACCGGATGCGGAAAGAGTAGTTTTGTAATGCAGATCGCGCTACACTGGGGGGCGGGGCTGGCTTGCTTCGGATTGGAGCCGACCCGACCGCTCAAGATTTTGTTGATTCAAGCGGAGAACGACAACCGCGACTTGCAAGAGGAAATTTCCGGCGTTTGTCGTGGAGCGTCGACCGTCGAACTTTTGAGCTTTCCGCAGATCTCCGCCGCGAAAGAGGCAGTGAAGGTTATTTCCGATTCGACACACGCCGGAGACGGCTTTATTACCATGCTTGACAGGGTATTGGAACAGGAACCGGAAACCGACCTTGTAATTATCGACCCCCTTTTCAGCTTTGCGGGATGCGACCTTTCAGACCAAGAGAAAGTCAGCCGTTTCCTGAGGAACGGAATAAACCCCATTTTGCAGAAACACCAGGCCGCCGCGCTTTTCGTGCACCATACCCAGAAGCCGAGCCGCGCCGCGATGCCTAATGCGAATTTCAACACCGCATACAGTTATCACGGCTCCGCCGAGATCATAAATTGGGCGCGATTTGCTATCATTCTGGAGCGCTTCAAGGACAAAGACGGTAACTTTTTTTTCAAGTTGTCCGCACCCAAGCGAGGGCGGCGGCTGGACTGGGGAGGCGATGCAAAATTTCTCCGCTGGAGCGATGATTATATTTTCTGGGAAGAACTCCCGAGCGCGCCGGAGATGTGCGCGAGCCCGTCAGCAATCACGGCAGAAGATCGCGCCGAACAGCGCGAGCAGGCAAAGAAACAGCGTTTGATCGAGGAGGCAGAGCGCGCTGCCGATATACTACGACCCGGGGAGTGCATGACCGTCGCCGAGTTCAGGCGGGCCATTACCGGGCGGCTGGGAATTACCAGCACCGGCAGGAAGGAAGCTATCATTGCCGTTTGCATTGAGACCGGCGCAGTCATTGAACGCGAGCCGACCAAAGAGGAAAAGACCCTTCCCGGCGTTCGAAGGATGATCGAGAGACCAGCGGCCCCGCCCGCCCCGCCGGAACAGCAGGAGTTTTTTTAATCGTACCAAATCGGTACGTTTAGATTAGTGCGTTTAGTACGTTTGAAAGAATTTCAATCATACCAGACGGGGGTATATATACCGTAGGTATATACCCCCGGGAGGTATGATTAGAATTTCAAACGTACCAAACAATCCAAACACCGGGAGAATATCAGAGATGAACCCATTTCCAGAAAGACCAGCACCGGAGCCGCCGCGCCGCGTTCCTTTGCTGGCGAAGAAAGACCGGATGCCGGATCCAGTCAAGGGAAGCCAACGCGACCGGATG
>JAZMZH010000062.1:0-10114 GCA_045585875.1 Victivallaceae bacterium
TACAGCAAAACCGTGGAAAGTCAAGAAAAAAACGCAAAAAAGCCCATTTGCATTTGACAAAACGTAAAAAAGAGCTATATTAAAAGACATAGAAGGTTGCGTCCCTATCGTCTAGAGGCCTAGGACACCGGGTTTTCATCCCGGCAACTCGGGTTCGAATCCCGATGGGGATGCCATTTTTGTTTTTAAACAAAAGATGGCATCCCGCACTCGGGATTCGCGGGACGGCGGAGCCGGACCGGGGGGAATTTTGCGAAGCAAAAATCCCAGAACCCATCCAGGGGTTTGACAAGCGAAGCGCAGAGCACGAGCGAAGCTCGGGCAATCCCGATGGGGATTCGCGGGACGGCAGAGCCGGACCGGGGGATTTGGCGAAGCCAAAGACCTGAACCCAACAAGAGGTTCGACAAGCGAAGCGCAGAGCACGAGCGAAGCTCGGGCAATCCCGATGGGGAGAGCGCGAAGCGCGAGGGGGCAAGGCCATTTTTGTTTTTAAACAAAAGATGGCATCCCGCACTCGGGATTCGCGGGACGGCGGAGCCGGACCGGGGGTTTGCGAAGCAAAACCGGAACCCATCCAGGGGTTCGACCAGCGAAGCGCAGAGCACGAGCGAAGCTCGGGCAATCCCGATGGGGAGAGCGCGAAGCGCGAGGGGCAAGGCCATATAAAAAGATGGCATCCCGCACTCGGGATTCGCGGGACGGCGGAGCCGGACCGGGGGTTTGCGAAGCAAAACCGGACCGCTCAAATCTCCGACTGTTTGGCGACGAGCATGTCGGCGCCGTACATTTTACGGAGTTTCGGTTTTTCGATCTTGCCGGTGGGATTGCGCGGCACAGGCGCGAAGATGACTTTGCGGGGGCGCTGGTAGCGGGGCAATTCCAGGCAGAACCGGTCCACATCCTCCGGAGAAAGTTCGCAATCGGGCTTCACCTCGATGATGGCGGCGGCGATTTCGCCGAGGCGGGCGTCCGGGAGACCGATGACCGCCACATCCTTGACCGCGGGGTGACGGCGGAGGAAATCCTCGATCTGCACGGGATAAAGATTTTCGCCGCCGGTGATGATGACATCCTTTTTCCGATCGACCAGATAGATGAATCCGTCCTCGGACTCCATGGCCATGTCGCCGGTGAAGAGCCATCCGTCCGGAGAAAGCACCTCGCTTGTGGCCCTGGGGTCCTTATAATATTCGCGCATCACGCCGTCCCCGCGCACGGCGAGCTCGCCGATTTTCCCCCGGGCGACCGGCCGATGCTTTTCGTCCACGATGGAGGTTTCCCATCCCCATCCGGCGACGCCGATGGCGCCCACATGGTCGATGTTTTCCACTCCCAGGTGAACGGCTCCGGGGCCGGTGGATTCGCTGAGGCCGTAGTTGGTGTCGTACTGATGATTCGGGAAAATCTTCTTCCAGCGCTTGATGAGGCTCTGCGGCACCGGCTGGGCGCCGATGTGCATCAGCCGCCACTGCGAAAGCCTGTAATCCTCCGGCTTGATTTCTCCGCGTTCGATGGCGTCGAGGATGTCCTGAGCCCAGGGCACCAGCAGCCAGACCACGGTGCAGCCCTCCTCCGAAACCGCCCTGACGATCCACTCGGGGCGGGTGCCCTTCAGCAGCACGGCCCGGGAACCGGAAATAAGACTGCCGAACCAGTGCATTTTGGCCCCGGTATGGTACAATGGCGGTATGCACAGGAAAACATCCTCCCGGGTCTGTCCGTGATGCTTCTGCTCCACGACGCATGCATGCATCAGGCTCTTGTGCCGGAGGACGATGGCCTTGGGGAATCCGGTGGTGCCGCTGGAGAAATAAATGGCGGCGTCCTCCCCGTCGTCGACGGGCACATCGGGAGCGCGGCTGGAGGCGTAGGAGACCAGATTGTTGTAGGATTCGGCGAAGGAGGGGCAATCCTCCCCCACATAGAGCCTCATGGACACCCGCGGCATGGCGTCGCAGATGTCCTCGATCCGGCCGATGAATTCCGGCCCGAAAACCAGCACATCCACGTCCGCGAGCTCCAGGCAGTACTTGATTTCGCCCGCGGTGTAGCGGAAGTTCAGGGGCACCGCCATGGCTCCGCTCTTGAGCACGCCGAAGTATATGGGGAGCCATTCGAGGCAGTTCATCAGCAGGATGCCGACCTTGCTGCCCTTTTTCACATGACGGGAAAGGAGGAAATTGGCGAAACGGTTGGCCTTTTCGTCAAACTGACGCCAGGTGATCTCGGAGCGGAACGCCTCGTTGACGCCCGGCTCCATGAGGGAATATTCACGCCACGTGGTGTGACGGGCCTCGAGTTCCTGGGGGTTGATCTCCACAAGCGCGGTCTCGCCGCCGAACTCGGCGGCGTTTCTCTCCAGCAATTTGGTAATGGGCATCGCAGATTTTCCTCGTTTCTGTTTTGATCGTCCGGTTAATATAACACGGTTAAGGGGATATTTCAACGTCCGAGAAGATATTCCGCCGACAAAAACGGCAAAAGACGGCGAAATAAATTCTCATGCCCGGCTTGAAAATTCGCCTCTCCGGCAGTATTGTATTACCCATGAAGCGAATCACACCCACCAAAACCGTAAACTGGAGCCTGAGCACATGGCTGTGCTTCTCCTCCGGTCTGGTCATGCTGCTGACATTCGCGATCCTCGGCCTCGTATTCTACTTTGTGGTAAACAAAACCATGTACGACGACGCCATGGCCCTGCTGAAATCCCGGACCTCCGGGACGGCGTCGGAACTGAATTCCCGTCTGGACACCGGCGCCACCATCATCGACGGTCTGGCGGTGATGATCACCAGCGAGCGTCCGACCCGGGACGAACTCATGAAAACCATGGTCGGCATCCTCACCGATGTCCACAAAAATTATCCGGAAATATCCGGTCTTGCGGTGACGGCCGCCCCCGGACACGAGTTTTCCGACTTCAAAGGCATGCTCTACGCGTGCTTCGACGGGGACGGCCGGGAGATCCTGACCCAGAGTTTCCCCGATCCGTCCTATTTCGAACACGAGAGCGGCTACCAGCTGCCGTACCAGACCCACAGGAAACAATGGACCGAGCCCTATTACGACGCTTTTGCCAACTACATGATGACCACCTACACCGCGCCCCTGCTCTGGGAGGAGGGTAACGGCGAAATCGTCTTTCACGGCATCGTCAGCGTCGATATTTCCCTGGAATTCCTCCGCAAAGCCGCTCTGAGCATCCCCAGCCACTATCCCGGCAGCCGCATCGGCGTCGTCACCGGCGCCGGAAACTACCTGGTAAGCCCGCACATCAACGCCGAAGACGCCGAATCCGACGTCACCTCTTCCGACGACATGGCCCTGCTCATCGAACTCCTGAAAACTCCCGACGACAAGGCCATGGAAATCAAAATTCCCGACGGCATCGCCTACACCGACGACACCTGGTATGTGGAGCACTCCCCCATATCCGCCACCGGCTACCACCTGATCATGGCCCTCCCGAAGCAGGCCATCACCGGACGCATCATCCGGCTGGAATCCGCCCTGCTCGGCATGAGCCTGGTGGGATTGATCCTCATGACCGCCACCGTGTGGTTCACCACCCACCGCGGCCTGAAGCCTCTGGCCGAACTCCGGGACGCGGTCCGGGCCGCCGGTCAGGGCGACCTGCTGGCCCCCCTCCCCGTCAACAACGCCAGAGACGAAATCGGCGAACTCACCCGCGGCTTTGAAAAAATGCAGCACGAGCTGGGCAATTATTTCCAGCGCCTCTCCGCCGCGGCGGCGGAAAAGGAGGGCACCCGGCGGGAACTCATGGTCGCCGCCGAGATTCAGCGCTGGATCCTGCCCGGCGAGGAAGCGATGAAACGCTTTCGCGGGGAAGCCCCGGCCTTCGAGGTCGCCGGAGCCGTACACCCGGCCCGGGGAGTCGGGGGCGATCTCTTCGACTGCCTGCGCGGCGAGGACGGGGACGGCCTGTGGCTGACCGTGGGCGACGTTTCCGGCAAGGGCGTGGCGGCGGCGCTCTTCATGGTGGCCTGTCAGATATTCACCCGCGCCGGAGCGGAACGGGCTTCGGACCCGGGAGAACTGCTGACCCGGGTCAACCGTCTGCTCCTCGCCGACAACCGGATGGGGATGTTCGTCACCAGCCTGATCCTGAAATACGATGAAAAAACCGGCGAAGCGGTGTACGGCAGCGCCGGTCACAATCCGGCTCTCCTCCTGCACCCGGACGGCGGCATGGAACTGCTGGACAGGAGACACGGCCCGCCCCTGGGCGCCGCGGAATTCACCTACGGCAGCACCCGGACCCGCCTGACCGAGGGCGATATGCTGATCCTCTACACCGACGGAGTCACCGAAGCCTTCAACCCCGAGGAGAAACTTTTCGGGCTGGAGGGTCTGAAGCGCGCGGTGACGGCGGCCCGCGCCTCCGCCGCGACGCCGGAAGCCATGATGAACGCCATATTCGAGGCCGTCGAGCGCCATGCCGACGGCGCCGAACAGTCCGACGACATCACGCTGCTGATCCTGAAAAGAACCTCCGCGGCATGAGCATCTTCGGCTACTGGCACTTCTTCTATCCGGAACGGCTCCTGCCGCTTCACTCCATGCTCGTGAACTGCGGACGGGAGCGGGTGACCCGCGCCGACGGCTACCGCTGGGACGGGATGAAGCGCGGGTCGCAGTCCATGGAGATATGGCAGTACACCACGGGGGGCGCAGGCGCCATCGATCTGCCGGAGGGCACGGTGAGACTGCTGCCGGGGACGGCTTTTTACGCGGGGGTGCCGGGGGAACACGTCTACTATCTGCCCGACGATTCGGAGGAGTGGAGTTATGTTTTCGCGTCATTCGAGGGGGCGGAAACCTCAAGGATCGCGGCGGAGACCAGGAAACACTTCGGCATGATCTACGGCGAGGCCGCCTGTGCCCGGCCGCTTGCCGTCATCATGGATCTCATCAACGACTGCCGCCGCGGCGTCATGCCGGACGCCGGACGGGCGAGCATCATCGCCTATACGCTGGCGATGGAGATCTTTATCGGAGCCAGAAACAACACCGTTTTCCCGACTTCATCGCTCAATCTGAAAGAAGATGTCGCCGACTTCATCATCAGTCACATCTCCGAACCGCTGGACGTGGAGCTTCTGGCCCGTCATTTCGGGTTTTCGCGCAGTCACTTCACGAAAAAATTCAGCCGCGCGGCCGGGATCGCCCCCGGCAGTTTTCTGGAGGAATTGCGGCTGGACTTCGCATTGAGGCTGATGCTTACGGAGCGGAAATCGGTGAAGGAGGCGGCGGCGGCAAGCGGATTCAGCGACGCCAGTTATTTCTGCAGGCGTTTCAGGGGGCGCTACGGGACCTCTCCGTCGCAATACATCGCCGCCGCCTCGAACGGAAAGGGCGGGCCCGAAAGAGCCTGATCCCCCCTCCTCCGGGCGGATTCAAAAACATGCCCCGGGCGTTTCCTGAAAACATGCCCCGGGTGAATTAAAAAAAACATGCCCAGGGCGAATTTAAAAAAAAATGCCCCGGGCGGATTCAAAAACATGCCCCGGGTGAATTTAAAAAAAAAATGCCCCGGGTGGATTCAAAAAAAACATGCCCCCGGGCGAATTTTTAAAAAAATATGCCCCGGGCGGATTCAAAAACATGCCCCGGGCGTTTCCTGAAAACATGCCCAGGGCGGATTCAAAAACATGCCCAGGGGCAAATCATCCACATGCCCCCCGAGGGGGAGAGGGTCAGCGGTCGAGCACGGGATTGACGACCATGATGACGAGATATTGAGAAGCCGAAGCGCCCTCGCGCACGACCAAAGCCGATTCGGGGACGGGAGAATAGCCGAAGACGGCGAACTTTTTATCGTAGGCGAAGGGCGTGCCCCAGACGACCGCGCCCTCCTGAAGCGAAGGCTGAAGAGCGGCAAACTCGGTTTGGATCGAGGGAAGCATTTTCTTCACGTTCACGGCGTACTTCTGCTCCTCGGAATTGTAGCTCCAGATCTTGTCGCCGTTCTCATCAATGATGACGGTCATCCAGACGCCGGGGGCGCTGTCGCTGTACTGGCTCAGCTGAATATAGGGCAGAAAGACGTCCCAGTATCTGGAATTTTCCTCCTTGACGGCGGCGGTCTGAAAAGCATTTTCCACACCGGCGGAAAAAGCGCCCGTGTCGGAGACGACTTCCGCCACCGTGAGGGGTTCCCTGCATCCGCAGAAAACGCAGGCCGTAATCAGCAAGAAAACCGCGCAAAGACTTTTTTTCATTTTTTCCCCTTTGTAATTTGAACTGCCGAATGAAACCGACCGTAACGACCGGCAAAAAATGATTGTACTCATATCATACAGCCGAATCGGAGAATTTGCAAATGAAACCGGGGACCGATTGCAATAAAATGTCGAAAAAAGTGCCGCGCCGCCCCCCCCCGCCTGTCGGGCTGACGGACCGAGCCGGGAGCACCGGCTTTTCAGGAATCGGCTCTGATGCAGTCGAGAGTCGCGCGCAGAGTACGGTCCCGGATCATTGGCCGGGAACACTCGGCGCCGGGATTTCCCCCGGGCCGCGTCCCCCGGGGGGATTTCATGCCGCCAGGGCCGCCATGAACAGTCCGACGGCGGCCAGCGCGATCCCCGCGAGCTGCACCGGGGTGAGCCTGCTGCGGAATACCGCCCACAAACCGAGCTGACAGGCGACGAAAGCCCCTCCCGATATCAGCGCCGCCGCCAGATTGGCGTTATCCGGCAGCGCCCCGAAGACGGGCACGAAAAAATACATGCTTGCGATCGATATGACATTGCCGGCGATGAAGCAGATGATTTTCACTTTTCGTGCCGGGGCGCGTCCGCCGTACCTGATTGTCACCACCGCGAGTATCTGCGTGAGATAAACCATGAAAAGATAAAAAAGCAAAGACATGCTCATGCTTCACGCTCCCCTCCGGCCGTACCCATCACCGTCCCGATAAGGATTATGCCCGTCCCGATCATCTGCCACATGGTCAGCGCGGAATTGAAGCACAGCCACATGGCGATCTGTCCGACGACGAATGAACAGCCGTAGAGCAGGAGGGTCACGATATTGGCATTTTTCATCAATGCGAAGGCAAGCATCGCCGCCCCGGAAGTCCCCAGCGAAGTCACACAGCCGAGTACGAAGAAAAGCCAGTGATGTTCCGGCGTGTCGCTGCTCAGGCGGAAAAATATCTGGCCCGCCGTCCCGGTAACCCAGAATCCGACCACCGCCAGCGCAAACAACAGCTTATTTTTCATAACGATCCTTCGGTTCTCCTTTTGACGCCCTCAATCCGCGGCGGAGAGCGCGACGGCGCTGTGAATCCGCACCGACGGCACCCGCACGACCGCGGTTTTCGCCGCTTCATCCCACCGGATCTCAAGCGGCGTATTCTCCGGGAGCAGCAGGGCCTGCGCAGGAGCCTTTTCGAGGCGGAAGGTCAGGGTGACCGGTCCGACCGGCGGAATCTCGTCAATGGCCTTTTTCCCCGGCGAAGTCGCGGAGCCCGTGCTCCGGTTGATGAGATGCACCAGGAGACGCCCGTCCTTTTTCCGGAAGATCACGTCGATGACGGAGGGCGCCTCCACCTGGATATCCCGCACGGGGATGAGCCGTTTCATAAGCCTGCCTGCGAATTTCCGCGCTTCCGGCAGATAGTAATGGTTGGCGTAGGCTTTGAAGAAATCGCAGGGCAGCGCGATGACCGCGCCTTTGCCATGGCGGGACAGGACGGCGGCGGGCAGGTCGGTCCGGGAATTTTCCGGGATGTAATTGTCGTAAACATGCTCCAGCGGCTCCGCGGCGGGATTGAGTTTTTTCAGAAGCCCCCATTGGGCGGAAGTGACGGGAAATACGCCGCCGTCGCTGTCGCTCAGGAAATAAAGAGGAGTGTCATCCTTCTTTTCGATAAAGGACCAGGGCATGCCCGCGTAGGGGCATTTCGTCTCCGCCTCCATCTCCCGGATGCCCAGGTAGTCGAGGCCGAAGGATTTCATCGTCTCCACGCCACAGATCAGCAGGGAGCCGCCTTTTTCCACATAATCCTTCATGGCCTGCACGGCCCGGCGGGAAAGCGGCAGATTCTGCCCCAGTACCACGGCCTTGAATTCTCCGATCTCGGGGAGCAGCACCGATTCGTCCAGGATGTCAACGTTGTACAGGCAGCCTGTCAGGCAGTCCATGGCGGGGTTGATCGTGTCGGTTTCGCGGGCGACGAAGTCGGGCGTACAGAAAGGCGTGTTTTCGGAAAAGAGCAGCGCCACTTCATGCACAAGTTCCGCGCCGCGGCAGAACGAAGCCCGCTCGCGGACGAAATCGCCGACTTTCGCCAGCCGCTTCAGCCGCCAGTCGATCTGCTGGGAGGTGCGCACACCGCCCCCGCACTCGCAGAAGATGTAGCGGCCTCCGGCGGCGACGACGTGCGCGGCCTCCTGACAGAGCATATCCACCGGCTTCGGATAGAAGTTCGGCGGTCCCAGCTGGGGCCAGCTCATCAGATCCCAGCTTTTGCCCCGGTTGGCGATCCAGAGCGCCTCGGTCCGCAGATTCAGGATTTTATCATCCAGCGGGAAAAGAGGCGGCGCGTCTCCGCTGAGCCAGTCCAGTCCGATGTCGGCGTTTTTTCCCACCAGGGGGTACTGTATGGAGTCAAACCAGTTGGAACAGATTTTGGCGTCGGGATTCGCCGCATGGACGGCCGCCGCGTATTTTCGGATGGTTTCCGCCACGCTGTCGAACTGAAACTGCCACCATTCCTCGTGGTGCGGATCGCCGGGCTTCAGGGGGATCTCCGTGATGCCCGTCCGGCGGGTGAATTCCGCCCGGCACTTCGGGCACCAGCAGCCGTGAAACCCCCAGGCGTCGCCGTCGATCCAGAAACCGTCCGCATGATAGACCTCCAGGAGTTCCAGAAGCTGGGGTATCATGAGCCTGTCCCAGTATTCGGAGCGGGGGCACATCACGCATAAAGACCATTTATCGCTTTCCGGGGTCCATCCGTCGTCCTGAGCCGGGACCACCCGCCATTCGGGATGTCTGCGGGCCGCCGCCATGTCGATGAAGCCGGAATAATGGCAGATGAGGGGCAGGTTCAGCCGGTCTGCGGCCTCCCGCCAGGCGGCCACCGCGTCGTGAGACAGCGTATCGCAGACGGCGGCATCCGGCACTTTGCTGAAAAAAGAGGTCACGCCGGGGTGGCCCTTGGAATCCACCTGCACCCAGTCGGGATTCAGAATTCGAAGGCTTTTCTCCAACTCGTCGGGCAGGGCGCGGTCACCGGCGCCTCTGTCGCCCATCCACAGATGAAGATCGGCATGGTAGCCGAAACACGATGAAGCCCCGGGAAAATCCGTCTTTGACATGTCCGCTTATCCTTTCACTTGCTGCCGAATCTTCGGCGTTTCGCCGTTAAATCCTTTATCAGGCCGCCGCGGCCGGCGGCATCAGGGTTTGTTTTTTTGAACATTTCCCGGTAATCCGGCTTGTCGCTGCGGAAGGGCAGCGCCGCCATGATTGACGGTGGTTTCAGTGGCGGTGCCGCCGGAAACGTAGAGATTGCCGCCGTCGTTGACGGTGGTTTCGACGGCGGTGCCGCCGCCGAGGACTGTCATGTCATCATCGTCCAGAACGATGCCGTTCGAGACCTGACCGCTGGAAACTATATAGCTCATTGGTTCTTCTCCTGTTGTCCTGAGCATCACATCGTGTAAGAATCCCGCAAGTGAGTAATCCGCAGTTTTTCCCGCAGTTCCTCCGCCGTATGCGGCTGCTCCGGTTCGTAAAGAATTTCCATCGGCCGGTCGGGCAAAAGCGTGAAACTGTTGTCGCCGAACACCCCCTTGTCGCCGGTCACCGCCAGCCAGACGAAAAATGCCGGATGCTCGGAGGTCAACGTGATTTTGAAGCGATTGCCGCCCAGATCTTCCACGTTATGACCGATGTTCGCCTTCGGCAGATCACAGCTTTTATAAGGAGCGAAGAAAAAGGTGTTGCGATGCGTGAATTTCCGGTGGTCCGCGCTTTCCGCAGTCGTTTCCAATTCCAGGAACATCTTTTCCGGCGCCTCCGGAAGATCCGAATCCGTCAGCTCCAGCAGCACCCGGCTTTCGGCATCCGGAAATTC
>JAZMZH010000063.1:0-40497 GCA_045585875.1 Victivallaceae bacterium
GGCGTAGCACAATCCGGGATAGCAGAAAGTCTCGTCCCAGTAGATCGCGTCCACGTTGTAATCCTCCGCCAGCCCCCGGGCCTGGGCGAGGATCACCTCCTGCCACGCCGGTTCGCTCGGGCACATGGGCACCATGTCCCGCCCGGCGGTCTCGCCCCGGAAGACATCCACCGGCTTGAAGTCGTCGCCCTTCTTCCCCCGGTCGTCGCACACTCCGTAGCAGCGGTACAATTCACCGGCATAGTCGCGTTTGGCGGCCCGGGCCAGTTTCCGTTCGCCCCAGACGGGCAGCCGGGTTTCGCAGAGATGAATATTCAGATAGGGGATGACCTTGACCCCGGCGGCCTGCACCTTTCGCACCGCTTCGGCGAAGCCGGGACGGGCGGGCAGGTAGTCCGGGTACATATAGTCGTGTCTGCCGAACTGCTGCCAGATGTACCAGTGAAAGGCCAGGGGGTACCCCAGCGCCTCGCGCACGGCCACGATCCTGTCGGCAAAGGCCAGCAGCGCCTCTTCGGTAAATTCCCACTCGTTGCCCTGAAACCACACCGGAGTCTCCGGCACCCAGTCCTGAATCTCCTCCCGCTCCCCCAGCGACCGGCTCCAGCGCTCCTGAGTCAGCGCCCAGCCGCGGTAAATCTTGCAGGCGTCGTACCAGTCGCCGGTCATTGGTCCGGCCACCACCGGGTACTGCAATTCCCAGGTGCCGCGGCGATAGGGCTGATCGGGATAGTGGATCACGCTCTCGAAAAAGGCCCTCTGCGATCCGGTGGGCCGGGCGACGAAGGTCTTTTTGAAGTTCATGCCGTCGTGACTGGCGAAGTACAGGGCGTTGCCCCGGCCGTCGTCGTAGGTCATGAGCTGGATGGTCATGCCCCCCGCCGGATATTCGGTGTAGCCGAGCAGTCCGGAGTAGTGCTTGCGGATATCGGTCTGCTTCAGCCCGGAGTAGACCGGCACCGCCATGTATTCAGTGGCCTCGGCCCCCTCCGCTCCGAGCCCGGAGAGGTAGGGGAATTCCAGATGCTGCACGGCCTGATCCGAACGGTTGTCCACGGAAATTTCCCAGCGGAAGAGCGGGGAATCCTCCTCCAAAGTTATCCGGATGGTGACCCTTATATCCCCCTCTTTGCCGTAGTTGGACCACTTGCCGTAACGCAGGATCCACCCGCCGGAAGCGCCGTCGCCGAAGGGCTCGGCGGTGCGTTCTCCGAAGGCTCCGGCGTGAAGCATCAGCCCCGGAGGCAGGTTGTACCATTGGTCCGGCGCCTCGCCCGGTTTCATCATGACGAGACGGAACATGCCCTCGCCGGGCTCGGCGACGTATTCGCATCCGGTCTCCAGATTGGTCATCTTTTCCAGAGTGAATCCGGGCTCCCGGAGCACCAGCCGGGACAGGCCGTTCTCCAAAGTCAGCATCCCGTCGGCGCGGCCGGTCCGGACCGGACCGGCGGAAGCCGCGCAGGAGCAGAAAAACAGCGCCGCGGCACAGATAATGAAAGGTTTTTTAATCATTGCGGATCAGAAGGGGGGTCGGTATTGAGACAGCTCGCCGGGCCCGGGAGCCCCGGACCCGGCGGAGCGGAATTCACCGCCGGCAGGGCGGATTACATATACAGGTCGTTATGGTCTTTATTGGCTATCATCGTGCCCTTGGGCGTGGTGACGTCGGCGACATGGCCGTCGCCGAAGAGGGCGTTGCACTTGTTGTTATGCCGCCACTCCTCAAAGGTGCCGTCGGCGACGTAAGGCTCGCCGGCGTACCAGATATTGCCGTCGGCCCAGATGTAGCTGGTGGGACGGAGACGGGCTATGAGCGGTGCGCTGAGTTTGACGCAGGCTGCGCCGCCGGCGCCGGTCCAGGTCCCCTCGATAATCTGGGTCGGATTGTACCAGATGTCGTAGTGGAACACGAAGTGAATGTTGCCGCCGGTATCGGCAGTCTGCGACGGACAGTGGATGACCTTGTCGTCAAGAGGCATGTACTGCAGTTTTTTGCAGTAATAATGAAGCATCGGGCAGCCCCAATCCACGGACCCGAGGGCGGGACCGGTGAAGAATCCCGCGTAGTCGTCGTGATCGTTGGCATAGATCATCATGGACAGGCCCCACTGCTTGAAGTTGCTGACGCATTTGGTCTTCTGAGCGGCGGCCCGGGCCTTGGACAGGGCGGGCAGCAGCATGGACGCGAGGATGGCGATGATCGCGATCACAACGAGCAATTCTATCAAAGTAAAACTCTTTTTCATCTTACAAGCCTTTCGTTGGCATTTTCGTCCCGATTTTGATTTTCCCGGGACACTTCTTTCAATACTCCCACTACACTCTCCGAAACTAATCTCCATTGCTGTCTTTGCGCCTCCTTCCGGTTAACGGTTCCGAACTCCAACTTCCCATTTTCACCTCCTTTGTTTTCACGATCCCGACGAGTTGCCGCGAAACTATTCCGCGTATGGCATCGTTCCTTTGTCATTAAAATAATATACCGAAAAAGGAAATGCAAATGATTTCAACAGTACAATTAAACTGAAAAACAGCATTTTTTTACTGCCCGGATGAAATTTCAATGCCGTTTTCAGAGCCCGGGCTTTCTCCATATCTACGGAAATTTGAGGTAAAAACGGCGATTTTCGCCGCAAAAAGCGCTTTGCGATCGTCTTTTGCAGGCACTTGTCATCCTCCTGCGTCTGAAAAAAAAAACTGATTTTTTCTTGACAAACGCAGGACCCGTGTTAGATTACGGCGGGAACGGGGGATTCCGACCGCGTGCCGCACCGCTTTTCCCGGCGGGAGGGGAGTACCGCAACCGAAAGGAGGAGGAGTTTATGGAGAAAATCCCTGTCTGAGGGGCGGGTCGCGCAACCCGCCCCACCGGCTCGCGCCGAACGGCGGCGCGGCGGATTTCAAACATTTATTTTTCAGCATCAAGGATTAAAAAAAATGAGATCCATTACCACACTTCAGCTTCAGTACGCCCACAGATTCTACAATTTCAAGGGCGAAGCCCAGTACCTGCACGGCCACACCGGAACCCTGACCATCGAGGTGGAAGACACCATCGAGCCGGGAGTGAACATGGTGTTCCCCTGCAACGAAATCCAGAAGACCGCATGGCACGTCCTGCAGAACTTCGACCATGCCCTGATCCTGCGGGAGGACGACCCCCTGCTCCCGGTCATCCTCCAGGTCTATCAGGCCCAGGGCATCCGCAACGGCGCGCCCACCAACACGATGCTCGGCCCGGCCTTTCAGACCCCGCTGGCCACCGCGCACCCGGAGTGCCGCCTCGTGGTCACCAAAGAAACCATGACCGCGGAGGGCATGATCAAGATCGTGTACGAACTCCTGAAGGACAAACTCAACATCGCCAAACTCACCTTTGTGAGCGGCGTGAACACCGCGTCCCAGGAGTATCATCCCACGGGCACCGTTTCGCGCTGTCCGAGGTGCGGCATCGCCCTGGATCAGAACGGCGTCTGCCCCAAGTGCGGTTATCGCAGACCGTAATCCCGGGCAAACAGAGCCGGCGCGGCCGCCGGAGATGACGGCACGCGCACTGAATCACGAAAGGCATCCGTCGGAATTCCTCCCGCACGGATGCCTTTTCCGCTGCGGCCGCGGGAATACGGCGGAGTTACCGCGCCGGAGCCGGGAATCGGGGAAGTTCCCCGCAGTCGCCGTGGAAATGCCCGCAAATTCCCGCAGCACACCGCATGTCCCTCGAAAAATGCAAGAAAAAACTGCAAAACTCCATCGACTTTTGCAGTCATTTCGCGCAAAAATCGACCGACACGGCAAAAATCACGCATCAAGACTCCGCGGCGGCGGAAATTTTTCCCGGAAACGCTTGACATCCCCGCGCAGACGGTGCTACATTAACGGTCCGACGCATCAATCAGGAAAAGGAGCCGCATCATGAATCATTCCCCCGAGTCAGAAGCGCATGAAGATCCCGACCGGCTGCGGAAGCAGCTGGATTTCGCGCTGACCGTCGACCGCGAGAAAAATGTTTTCCGCCAGACGCACCTCTCCGGCGGCGGACGCCGGGAAAACGACGCCGAACACGCCTGGCACACGGCCCTGATGGCCTACCTGCTCCGGGAATATTCCAACCGCCCCATCGACCCGGGCCGGGTCATGCTCATGTGCCTGATCCACGACCTCGTGGAGATCGAGGCCGGAGACACCTACGCCTACGATCCCGAGGCGGCCAAAACCCGAAAAGCGAGGGAGGACGCCGCCAAAGAGAAACTCTTCGCCCTGCTCCCCGGGGACCAGCAGGCGGAATTGACCGCAGTTTTTGACGAATTCGAGGCCGGAGAAACCCCGGAAGCCTGCTTCGCCCGGGCCATGGACAACCTCCAGCCGCTGCTCCTGAACAACAGCAACCACGGTTCCGACTGGCTGGCCCACGGAGTCTCGGCGGAGCAGGTTTACGCCCGACAGTCCTCCACCCGCGCCGGATCGGAGATCCTTTACCGGGAGACCGACCGGATCATCAGGGAAAATATCCGCAGGGGCAGTCTGAAAACCGGCAATGCCACCCCGAACGTCAATGAATATCCCGAACGATCAATAAAATGATTTCCTGCCGGGACCGGTTTGCATTAAACCCCGGGAAGTGATATTTTAAAAAAGAAAGTCAAAATTCAAACCGTCCGGGAGTGTCTGATATGCCGATCTTTGAATACGTCTGCCGGGATTGCGGCAAAACCTTTGAACTCATCGTCCGCTCCGGGAGCGGGGAGCCGGAGTGCCCGCACTGCGGGAGCCGCGGCGTCGCGAAGAAATTTTCCTCCTTCGCCGTCGCTTCCGCCCCGGCCCGGCGGGGATGCGCCGCCTCCGACGCCGCCCCCTGCCCTCACGGCGGATGCGGATGCGGCCCGGGCTGCTGCCACGGCAAATGACCGGCGCGCATCCGGAGAGCGGCCCCGGCGACTCCGGCAGGAGTCCGGTCCGCTGATATGTGATTTTGCCGCGTCCGCGTGCCGGAGGCGGAGAGAAAGGGGAAATCAATTATGAACTTCGTAAAAATCATGCAGCATATATTGGCCGTACTCACGCTCATCGCAACGGCGGGCGGAACGGCGGGAGCAGAGGAAAATATGGATCTGAAACTTGCAGCGCTTTTTCAGGACGGATGCGTACTTCAACAGGGCAAACCCGCCGCGGTGTGGGGCTGGTGCGCCCCCCGCACCCAGGTCAGCGCCGAGCTTGACGGCGCCGCCGCCAAAACCGTCAGCGGGCGGGACGGATACTTCCTCCTCCGCCTCCCCGCCCTGCCCGCCGGGGGCCCGTACTCCCTCACCGTGACCGCCGGAGCCGGAGAAGCCGCCCGGAGCATCACCGTAAACGACGTCTGGCTGGGCGAGGTTTTTCTCTTCGCGGGCCAGTCCAACGCCGAGTTTGTCCTGGGCAGCCTGAGCAATTTCGCCGAGCTGAACCGGGACGGCGCCCTCTGCAATCCGAAGGTCGCTTACTTCGGGGTCCCGCCGGATTCCCTCCCGGTGCGTTCCCGTGACTGCGAGGGCAGGTGGGAATACGCCGATGAAACCAATATCGGCGGATTTTCCGCCGTCGGCTACCGCTTCGGCTCCGATCTGGCGGATATGCTCGACACCCGCGTGGGCATCATTTGCGCCGCCCGGGGAGGTTCCGGCGTCGAATGCTGGATCAGCCCGGAAAAACTGCTCACGCTCCCCCCGCTCGCCGAAAAGGCCCGGGCATACCTGGAGCGCAAAAACGCTCCCGATCAATACCCTGATCCGGAGCAGGTGATCTTTTCTCCGGGGCAGCCCCTCGAACGGGCGCTGGCCGACACCTTCCCGGAGGTTCTGGAAAACCGGGGAGCGGAAGCGGGCTTCCACCGCGCGGATTTCGACGACTCCGACTGGCCGGAGATGGAACTGCCGGACAGCTGGACCCTGACCGGACACAACCATGCCGGAGTCTTCTGGTTCCGCCGGAGCATCGACCTGCCCGCCGAGGCCGCGGGCAAAGACGCCGAACTCTCCCTCGGAGCCGTGGACAAGGGCGACATCACCTACTTCAACGGCGTGGAGATCGGACGCACCGGCGACGGCCGCGACATGAATTTCTGGAACACCCCGCGCAAGTACCGGGTGCCCGGCGAACTGGTGCAGGCGGGGCGGAACGTCATCGCGGTCCGGGCGGCCTCCACGGTTTCCATCGCCACCGACGGCGGATTCATCGGGCCGGAGGATGAAATGTTTCTGCGCGCGGGGGACGAAAAAATCTCTCTGGCTCTCCCCTGGAAGTACTGCATGGAGCAGGACTTCGGGCAGACCGCCGCCGCCGCCATCCCGCTGGCCGGGCCCGGAGAAATCAACACTCACGGCACCCTTTTTGAAAACATGATCCATCCCCTCCTGCCCTACACCATGCGCGGCGTGCTCTGGTATCAGGGCGAGTGCAACGCCATCTTTGAAGCCGGCATCTACCGGGAACTTCTGGGCGGCATGGTGGACGACTGGCGCTTCCGCTGGTACGATCCCCAACTGGATTTCATGATCGTCCAGCTCCCGGGCTATCAGAAGCACCGGCGCTTCTCCCCGCACAGCACCTGGGCCCGCCTCCGGGAAGCCCAGAAACTCTGCGCCCTCGACAAAAACGCCGCACTGGTGGTCACCAGCGACAGCGGCGACGAAAACGACCTCCATCCCCATGACAAATTCGTCGTCGCCGACCGGGCCGCCCGAATGGCCTTCGCCAGAATCTCCGGCGGCAGTTTTCCAACGCCGGTGGCGCCCGAAACGGTCCGCGCGCTGCCCGGCGGCGAAGTGGAACTGATCTTTTCCGCTCCGGTCCAGGACCGGGGGGAGGAGGCCGACGCCAACGGATTTGCCGTCGTCAACGGTTCGGGCGCCGTCTTCTATCCCGATTTCCGCATCGACGGCGACCGGATCCTCCTGAGCGCCCCCGAGGGGCTCCCCGAATCCGGGACCGTCTATTACAACTGGAGCAATTTCCCCGTCGGCCGCCTGTATGACCGGGAGGGATTCCCCCTGAGCAGCTTCCGGGCGGAGTTCGGGGAATAATCCCCCTCCCCGCGGGAGCCCCGCCGCTCCGCCGGACGCGCGCGCAGTTCCGGCGGGGCGGCGTCTCTTTTCCCGGGCGAACCGGGCGGATGACCCGTCAAGGGATTCCTTGACACAGACCCCGCGGCGGTCAAGCAATCCCTTGACATCCCCGCCCCGCGGCAGATCCATCATATAAAAAAAACGCCGCAGAGAGCCCCCTGCGGCAGATCCATCCTAAAAAAACGCCGCCCCCGGACGAGGAGGCGGCGTCGAAACCGGTGAGAACCGGATTATTTCTTCAGCTTATCCGCCCAGTCGTTGAGCAGTTTGCCGGCGGCTTCACGCCCGCCGAAGCCGAAGGCGATGGCGAATGCCACGGCAATCGCGCCGATGATCATCGCAAAAGCGATTTCCACGACGCCGTCGCCGATGTCCATGTTGCTGACCGCCAGCGCCACGGTGAAGAGAATCACCCCGGCCTTGATGCCGGAAACCGCCAGATCAGGACATTTGCCCTTGAGCACGGAGGCGACGAAATTCGCCAGCCAGAGGCCGATGAGCAGCACCGCGATGCTCAGCAGGAGATTGCCGCCGAACACCACAAAGACATGGAGGAGATTGGCCAGAGCGGTGAATTCCAGCACTTCGCAGGCGGCGATGACCGCCATGACCACGATGGCCACATAGGCGATCTTGCCGGCCACCGCGGAGGGCGGGATCGAATCCTCCCGGGAACTCTTGTACCCCAGGGAGGCGATGAAACGGTCCAGACCGAATCCCGCGGTCAGCTGGCTCACCAGACTGGCGGCGAATCCGCCAGCGATGACGGCGACGAAAATGATCAGGGAGGCCCCGATGATGTCGCCGGTGGCATCCAGAAGCTTCTCGAAGAATCCGGCCACGGAGTTGGAGAGCACTTCGATCTTAAGAGCGGTGAGGGACGAGACGATCACCGGGATGGCCACCAGGACGTAGGCGGTGATCCCGGCCATGGAGGCCAGACCGCCGTTGCCGAGGATTCTGCTCACGCCGGCCTTTTCGCCCAGCGTGTTGAGACGGCTCAGGACCACCAGTCCGGAGACGGCCTTGCGGACCACCGAAGCCACCCAGAGACCGATGATGAGAATGGCCGCCGCGGCGATGATGTTGGGGATGTAGGTCATGACCTTCTCAAACATGGACTGAAGCGGCTGGGTTATGCCGTAGATCTTCAGGGCGTTGAGAATGGCGGGGAGGAAGAACAGAAAAACGACGTAGTAAACCGTCCTGGCTGCGTAATCCGCGACGGCAGCCGGATCGGAAGCCTTCATCTGCACGGCGAGACGCTCGTTGAGCTTGCTCCGGATCAGCGCGGCGCGGACGGCGCAGCGTATGAGTCCGGCGACGATCCACGCGGCCACGGCCAGCAGCAGCGCACCGGCGATGTTGGGGGCGTAGCGGGCCACGGTGGAGATGAATTCCTGGATGGGTTCGGCGGCGGCATTCAGCTCCAGTACCGAAAGGCACCCCAGCACCGCGAAGATCATGATCACATAATACGCGACCCGTCCGGCGATGGTATCGGCGTTGGAAACCGCGGGCATGCCGTCGGCGGCGACACTCTTTTGGGCGCTCAATTTCCGGACAACTCCGGAAACCTTTTTGGAAACCACCAGGGCGACGAGCCAGCCTACCACGAGAATGAGGACGGCTCCCAGCACATCCAGCAGATGGCTGTCCACGATCATCTGCCAGACACTTTCGAAGAACTCCCGCATCAGGATTCCTCCCTTTTCTGTTTAAGGTTGATTTTTCCGGAACCGGCACTTTGCCGAAAATTCCGTTGCCTTGACGGAAATATACTGCGTGAAAATTTTTTTGCAACCCCCTGCCGGATTTTTTTCGGCAAAATGCAAATTGAGCTGTTGATTGGTCGAAGTTTTCCGGTGTTTCCCGGCATCCGTTTGCGGCCTGAAAGCCCCCGATCGGCTGAGCGGCGGCGAAATCCGCAGATTTCCGGGGCGGGCGGGCCGTACCCTTTTCAGGGCAGGAAATCCGGCTCTCCGCCGTCCGCTTCAAACCACTGAAATTTCCGTTTTTCCCCGTGGATCCGCCATTCGGTCGGACAGGAGTTTTCCAGCCAGTCCAGCGGTTCCGCGGCGATTTCCCCTTTCGAGGCCTCGGCAAGGAGTTTTCTCAATTCCCTTTTTTCGTCGGGATTCAGCACGCCCGGTTTGGGGGAGAGAAAGAGCGAACTGCCGCTTACGGCGACCAATTCCGCCCACTGGCGGTTCAGCGCCCACGGAATCGCCCCGGAAATGCCGACGCAGTCCGGATCCGTTTCGAAGAAAGTCCGGTGCTGACAGCCGCGAAACGCAACGGTGTTGACCCCCATCCTGCGGGTGCGGTCCCAGCGTCTGCCCGAAGTGTCGTCCCCGGTGCGGGAAATCTCCTGCAATCCGGCGGCGAGATGGCCGACGGTGTTGCAGCCCATGATGAGCACCGGCCCGGCGGCGGCGCGGATCGTGCGGAAGAGTTCGGTGAGAATCTCCGCCGTGGTGCGGCTCCGGTCGAAGAAGCACCATCCGCTTTCGCAGGGCCACGGGCGCATGCCGAAGCCCCACCGTCCGGTGACGTCGTAGGTGGTGAAATCGTGCTTGACGAGTTCAAAACCCCATCCCCGGAACCGGGAAATATCCTCTGCGACCAGCTGCAGAACCTCCGGATGGGAGGGGTCCAGGGTGTCCGGCATATCCCGGAGGAAGAGTTCCCGCTTCAACGCCGCGTCGTGACGGAAGAGCGGGCGGTACCAGATGCCGGGCCGGACTCCGAAGCTTTTCATTTTCGCGGCGAGACCGGGCATGTCCGGGAAGTTCGCGTTGCCCCGGTCCCAGGGACCGTAATTGGGCCCTCCGGGGACGCTCAACCGCTGCCAGCCGTCGTCGATCACCGTAAACGGCCGGTTGGCCAGCCCCGGGGTGAGTTCGGCCAGACAGCGGCAGTCCTCCAGGACGCTTGATTCCGTAATGTCGCCGTAGGCGTAGTACCAGTTGTTGCTCCCGTACACCGGGGCGGCGGGCAGGCGCGGATCCGGGCAGAGGAGGGCGCAGAAATCCCGGGCGACGGCGTAAGGGGATATTCCGGAGCGGACTTCGCTTACGATCTCGGCGACCGGAAGAGTGCGTCCATTCAGCAGCACCCCGCGGCCGCCGGAGCGGATGTCGCACCAGAGAGTTATCCCCTCCGGATCGGCCGTCCAGCCCGCGAAACATCCGGGGCGGACTTTTACGCCGCAGGCGGCGACGGCGCCGTCCGGCAGCCGGGCAAGGAAATACCAGGGCATCATCCGCGAGGGGTCGAATCCTCCCCAGGCGGCATCGCCGTAGGTGCGCTCCCAGGCGTCGCCGCAGAAGCGCGTGCCCCGGGGAAGCCGCTGACGCCAGCGCAGGCGCAGGAAACAGAGGGGTTCCGTTTCGGCGCTGACCTCCAGACGGCCTTTCTCAAAGGCTGCCGCGACGCCTTTCAGGCGATCCGCGCGTCCGTTTTCGGAATAGACAGTGATGAAGTCCGGTTTTTCACTTAAAAAAGCCATAGCGTCCCCCGCGTCAACATTCTGTAATGATTTCAGGCGAATTCCCGCTTCTCCGGGAAATCCCGCCAACCGAATATACCGTCTCAAAAGTTTTTTGCAACGGCCGCGCAGGCGCCGGATAAGAAAAATCGGCGAAATCGCATGAAAATTGTTTAATACTGCTATAAAGACGATGCCCGGGCGGCACCGTCAGGAAGAAGCTGAATTCCGGATCGGGGAGAATATCGCGTCATCATCCGCCGCCGGGCCGGATTTCCTCCCGCTGATCCCCGGGGAGGGGGCGGGAAGAGGTTGAGGGAACCGTCGGCATCGAGGCTTGGCGGCGGTCCCGGTGAGCGCGGCGGGAGTCAAATATCGAAAAGATAGTCGGCTGACAAGCCGTTTGAGGCGAGAATTTCCGCTCCGTTCAATCCCATGACTTGGCCAATCGCCAGGCAATGGCGGCACTCCGCGCCGCACTTGCGGACGATATTCTGGGCGGCGCACAGGGAGCCGCCGGTGGCTATGATGTCATCCACCAGCAAAACCCGGTCCCCGGGAGTGAACGCCGACAGCTGTCCCTCCAGGCAGCCCTCGGAATACTCGGTTTTGTAGGTGTCGGCGACCACGTCTCCGGGGAGTTTGCCTTCCTTCCGGAGCGGCACGAACGGCACTCCGAAGATTCTGGCCATTTCAAATCCCAGGATGAATCCCCGGGACTCTATTCCGACGACCTTGGTGATGCCCGTGCCGCGGTGGCGGATGTGAAAGAGATCGTAAAGCCTGTGGCATACCGACTCAAACAGCTCAAGGTTGGAAAAAATACCCCAGATGTCCTTGAAGAGCGTACCTTTAACGGGGAAGTCGGAATAACTCCGGATGGCGGAGAGTATGCGTTCGTTCCCGGTATCCTCCTCGTCCAGCATGTCGCGGCGGAATTGATACATCCGCTCGTTCATGTCGGCGAAGGAATCAACAAAGGTATTGAAGTCCACACCCGCGTTATGATCGGCATTGTCGGAAATGACCCGGACGATGCCGACCTTGATGTTCCGGTTCAATTTGCTGCAGAAGTGCACTACGGCGGCGGATTCCATGTCCACCACGTCGGAGACTTCTTCCACCCGGTTTTTGGGATCTCCCGGTTTCAGCGCCAGGAACTGGTCTCCGGAGCAGATGGTCCCCTCGAGGATGCGGCGTTCGGGGAAAGTCTTTCCCAGGTGCCGGAGCAGACTCGCCCGCAATTCGGCGTCGAGATCGACGAAGATGTTTTCCGCAAAACCCTCCACCCAGCCGACACCGGTGGACCCGAAGAGCGGATAGATATTGAAATCCCGGTAGGCTACCCGGGAGGCGACCACGATGTCGTTCACGTCCACCTTGCGGGAGAGTCCGCCCGCCAGACCCCAGACGATGATGGTGTCGCAGCATTTCCGGAAGATCAGATCAGCCGCCGCGGCGCAGGCGGCGACCTTTCCGGGGCCGTATCCGGCGCAGGTGACGTGCCGGTTCAATTCATGGATGTTACGTGATTCAACATCTGTCGGTACAAGAAATCCGATTCGCATGGCTTGTCCTTTCATCGTAGTCAAATTGTTTCCGGCATTCCCGGCAGGGGAGCCTCCGCGGTCGCAGTCCCGAAAAAGGCCGGCAGCCGGAAAATAACGGTACGAGAACCCCGCAGAGCAGGCTCTGCAACGATTTTCAAGACCGTCGTCTTCGACAGCTCAGCCGTCTTTCCGGCATGTTTTACTAATATAGCATTGATTTCGCCGATGCGCAAGCCTGTTTCGTTTTTTTTCCGCATCCTCCCGACGGACCGGCGGCCCTGAGCACCGGCCCGGGGGGAGGACCGGTCAGATTTCGCCGTCGCGCAAACCGAGCGGAAGCGGCGCCGGGCGTTCGCAGCGGCTCCGGATCTTCACATGCCGGCCCAGGCGGCTGGATTCGCAGAATGCCAGCATCACCTCCAGCACATGATACGCCAGCGTGCCGGACGCGCGGTGCGGCCGCTTTTCCCGCAGCGCCGTCACCATGTCGGCCGCGCCGATGCTCCGGGAATTTTCGCTGTAGATGTGCGAGAGCGGCACCTCTTTCCAGCCGTCGCCGCCCGCCCGGAGAAGTTTCACCGGTCCGCCGAAGGTATTGGGGTCGGGCACCGACAGAGTTCCCTCGCTGCCGTAGATTTCAATCGGCGGGAGGCTGTGGCCCCAGACTTCGAAACTCGCGATCACGGTGACGATCGTGCCGTTGACGAATTTGAGCACACCGGTCTGGTGCGTATCCACGTTGACCGGATAGACGTGCGGCACGGTGTCCGGCCCGCCGGTGCGGAACTCCGCCCCCTTGCCGGTGACGGCCGCCACACTCTCCACCGGGCCGAGCAGATTCACAAGACTGGTCACATAATAGGGACCGAGGTCGAGCATGGGCCCGCCGCCCCGGTCATAGAAAAACGGCGCATGGGCCCAGGTCTCCGGTCCGCGGCCCATGACGACGGCGGTGCCGGCGATCGGTTTGCCGATCCAGCCGTCGTCCAGCAGTTTGCGCGCGGTCTGCTGTCCGCCGCCCATGAAGGTGTCGGGGGCGCAGCCGACCGCCAGATGCTTTTCCGCGGCGAGACGCATCACCTCTTCGGCCTCGGCCAGGTCCACGCCGAAGGGTTTTTCGCTGTAGACGTGTTTGCCGGCGTTCAGGGCGGCCTTGTCAACCGCGTTGTGGGCCTTGGGCGGGGTGAGATTCAGCACCAGTTCGATGGAGGGGTCGGCCAGCAGTTCCTCCACGGAAACGGCTTTGACGCCGTAAGTCGCCCCTTTGGTTTCGGCCAGTTCCCGGTTCAGGTCGGCGCAGGCGACCACCTCAAGCACGGGAAAACGTTTGGCGGCCTCGAAATAGGCGCCGCTGATCATGCCGCAGCCGATGATTCCGATTTTGCTCCGTTCCATTTTTGATACCATCCTTTCTCGCTTCAGCGGTTGCCGACGCCCAAGCGGTTTTCCGTCATGTAACGGTAGCTCTGCCGCATGGCTTCGCGCATGTCGATGACACAGCTGTCCAGTTCCACGATGATCGTGTCCACGGTTTCGGGGACGGCCTCCAGGATTTCGGGGATGTCCATCTCGCCGGTGCCGAGCGGACGGAGCTCAAGTTTGCGGTCGAGATAACCGTTCACCATCCGGAATTTGGACTGATCGTGCTCGAACGTACCGTCCTTGAGATGCAGTGAAATCATCCGCGACGCAAAAAGCCGGATCATTTCAGCCGGGTCGTTGGCGCCGAAGTTGCTGCTCCAGAAAGCGTCGATCTGAAACTTGACCGCGGGGCAGAGCCGGGCGTAGATCGCGTACTTGAGTTCACCGTCGAGGCGCTCGAATTCAAAATTGTGATTGTGCTGAAACAGCGTCACCCCCTGCCGCGCGAAAGCTTCCTGCATGGCGTTGACGACATCGGCGGTCCTTTTGATCGCGTCGAGGTCCTTGAAATCATCCGGTCCGAATCCGCAGACGGCGCGCTTGAGCCCGAGTTCGCCGAGAGTGTCCACGATCGCAGGCACATCTTCGACCTTGCTCGCCCAGGGACTGTGGCTGGAGCAGATGCGGAGCCCGAGATCGTCGCAGACCTTTTTGAATTCCCGGGGCGTGTAGTTCCAGAATCCCGCCGGTTCCACCGCCTTGTAACCGGTTTCGGCGACGAACTTCAGGACGCCTCCGAAATCTTTTTCCGCTTCCTGCCGGAGAGAATAGAGCTGGACACCGAGATCGCGAATCATTTTTTCGACCTTTCTTTTTGACTTTTTCAATGATCGTGCTAAGTTACCTGTAATTAAGATACACCGGATCACACAGAACACTATTGACGGAAATTATCATTTTTTGATGAAAAATATCAATCTCATGGCCCATGTGGCGAAGCTCGTCTCCATCATCCATTATCATGCGCCGGACCACGGCCAGGTCAGACCCTATATGCTCTCGGAAGGAGAAGAAGTCGTCGAGATCCTGACCGGCGGGGAAGTGTTTTTCCCCGACGCCTCCGGCCGCAGGGAGCGTTACGGCAGGGGGACGATATTCTGGCATCAGGCCGGAGAAGCGACGATTTTCGACACCACGCCGCAGGCCCCCTACCGCTGCTGGTCGATTGATTTCGCGGTCAGCGCTCCTGCGCGCCCGGTGCCGCGGGTCGGGCAATGGCGCCAGCCGGGCAAGCTGGATGAATTCGGCACGGAGATCCTGGAACTTTTCACCGGAAACGCCGACCGCGGACTGCTCGGAATGTACTGCTACGGGACGCTGCTGCGACAATTCTGCGGGCTTCCCGATTTTGCGGAACTCCCTCTCCCGCCCGCCCTGCGCCGGGCGGTCCGGATGATCGATTCGAAGCACGGGCGGAACTGTTCCGTTGCGGAAATCCTCCGCGAAGCGCAGACAGGGCAGGCGCAGATCTTCCGGCTGTTCCGCGAATATCTGCACTGCACCCCCCGCGAGTATGTGCAGAAGCAGACCATGTCCTATGCACGGTTTCTGCTGCTCTCCGGGACGCTGTCGATCAAGCAGGTGGCGGATGCCTGCGGCTACGCCAACCTCGAAGTCTTTTACCGGAATTTCCGCCGCTGCCACGGGATGACGCCGGGCGAGTTTCTGATGCAGCACCGGCCCGGCATCCGGACGGAATCCTGACGGGAGACCGCTCCGCCCCCCCTTTCCCGCCGTTCCGGGAAACCGGGCGGAAATCAGGGATTCCCGAAGGGGATGAAGAAGAAATAGCCGCCGGTTTCGCCGCCGCGGCGGCTCAGGCTGAACACCCGCCACAGGAAACTGAATCGCGAATCCTCACCCTCCCGCACCGTACTGACGAACGGGAAGAAAACCGTTTCCGAACGATCCCCCTCCCGACGATGGCGGTAGAGCAGATGGAGCACATGGCTGGATTCCCGGTCGCCGTTTTTTTCGCCTCCGGCCAGAACCCGCAGCAGATGCCAGTGATAATCGCCGTTGTGAAACTTCTCCTTGCGGAAAAAGAGCCCGTTTCCGATGTCCTCGTAGCGGCGCACTTCGGTGCATTGTTCGATCAGTTCGTCCGCCGCCGCCAGTGACGCCTCGGCGTCGCCGAGGGTTTCGGCGCTCAGTTCCAGCCCCAGCGACGCGGCGAGAGCCAGAGCATCGGCAACTTTTTTTTGATACTCGGCCTCGCGCCCGGCCAGCTCCTCCCGTTCGATCCGGAGCTCCTCATAGCGGATGAGTTTTTGCAGTCTCTGGATTTCGCTCCCGGTCTGCCAGCGGTCGTTGAGGACGGTCCGCTGCTCGATGCCCTCCAGTTGTTCGTCCAGACGGCTGCGGGTCCGATACAGAGTCAGCAGGGTTCTCCGGAGCTCCTCCGCGGCGACGGCGTCCACGCCCTCCCGGGCCACATTGAAGCCGAAACGGCCGTGATAAAACAGCCCGCAGGCCGCGTAGCGGTCGTGCAATTCGGTGCACTCCCACTCCGAAACGGACCGGGTGTCCCGATTCGCCACCGGATAATCACGCCGGTCCCGGCGGACGGTTTTGGCGTAATATGCCAGCGGAGTCAGTACGGTGTCGACGTCCTTCCGGGGCGAACGGCGGATCCAGGTCAGCAGCGGCAGGGACAAAAACTCGGAATCCTCCCTGCCGCATCTCCAGCCGGTGAGCAGCGCCGGAAAAACCCAGCGGCGGGATTCCGGCCCGATGCCGTAATAAAAAAGCGGCAGCACCATCCCGGTATGCTCTTCGCGGACGGGGAAACGGTACCGGCGCCACAGCTCCTCCGTAAAGATTTGAAAGGTGCGGTCGTCCACCACCGTCGGCGGCAGTTCCAGCGCGGGATCAAGCGCCCGGAGCGCCTCCTCGACGGCCGGTTTCCGCTGACTGAAGGATTCGTAATTCCAGCCGAGCTGTTCGACGGCCTTCAGTTTTTTCCAGGTTTCGGTCTGTTCCCAGATGCGCTCCGTGGAAAAATGGGACAGCAGCAGCGCCGAGGTGAAACTGCGGCTCCCCTGACGGTAATGATCCCCCTCCGGGGCGGATTCGTCCTCGTAAGCCGCCAGCAGCGGCCCGCAGATATCCCAGCGGAAGTCCTGCCCGCACCGTCCGCAGCCCGCCAGCAGCAGGAGGAAACGGTTGCTGCAGTCCCCGTTGTCGGAGGATTCGTGCACCCAGAGCGGCAGAAATCCCCATGTCCGGGTCTCCTCCCGGGGCAGGGTCTGAAACACCTCCTCCCGGAACCGCTCGAACTCAAATTCGCTCTCCGGGAAGGGTTTTCCCCCGTGGAAGCGGTACATCCACTCATTTTTCATCTGCGAGTAGGCTCTGCCGTAGAGCCAGGACCATTCGCCCCGGACCGCCGCCGTGCTTTTCCCGCTGACGCCGAAACAGCAGAAGAGGGAATGATCGGTGCGCGACCACCGGCCCGTGTAACGCAGCGGAGTTTCGTCATAGTCGTAAATAAAGAGCGGCGTGTAATAGGCCCCGCCGGTGAAGCCGTCCCGCCACTGCCAGGAGAGGGGGATGAAGCCGAAGCCGGTCTCACTCCAGGCGAAAAGCGTCACCCACCCCTCCCCGGCGGCGGAATTCCACGCCGACAGCGGGAAGAGGACGCTGGAATCGTCCCCCTCCTGATTGTAGATCGGACGGACGGCAAACCCGTAGGGGTCCTTGTCGATGAAGGGCCACAGGATCGTCCAGTAGGCGTTGGAGCGAAAGAAAAAGGGCCAGATGTTGACCAGGGTGTCGTCCATGCCGGCCACGTCCGACTGTCCGGCATGGGTCGCGGAAGAGAGTTCGCGGCTGATTTTCTGATATTTCTCCGAGCGGATGCGGGCGCTCGCGGGCGCGGAATACTCGTCGAAGACCCCGCCCGACATCCGCATCATCCGATCGCTGCTGGCGCATCCGGAAAGGGCCAGAGCCAGGAGCACCGATGCCGCAATGCGATGTTGTTTCATACCGTAATCCTCCCTGTAACGGCCTCCGATCCCCGCCGGTCGCGCGCCGCGGCCGGTCAGCAATAATATACATGCGGAAACGCCGTTGTCAAGCCGCCGCCTCATCGCGAATTGCAGTGCGTGATCGAGCGCAGCCGCCGGAATTCTCCCGGCGTAAGGCCGTGAAAAAGACGGAACTTCCGCCGGAAATAGGCCGGATCGTTGAATCCGCAGGCCGCCGCGACCTCCTTGATGGAGAGCGGCGCATCGGCCAGCAGTTTCGCCGCGTGTTCGATCCGCAGGCGGTTCAGTGCGGCGGTAACGGTTTCACCGCGGCAGTGATGATAAAGACGGCCGAGGTATTCGCTGTTGCACGCCAGCGCCTCCGCCACATCGCCGACGCCGATCGCTTCGCTGAAGTGAAGCCGCAGATAGCGGTCGGCGGCAATCGTCAGCGCGGTGTCGTTCCGCGGCGGCGGGAGTTCGCGGCTGCTCCGCAGGATTTCCCGCAGCATCAGTTGAAAGAGCAGCCGCTGACTGACCGGATCGGGGGCGATGCGGCGCTGTTCGGAGAGCAAAGCCAGCGCATAGTCGGCGAGGCGCGCCGGATCGACGCTCCGCCCGTGCTGCGGGAAGCGGGCGAGCCACCCGTCCCGGTCCAGGAAATGCAGCCAGAAGAAGCGGAGTTCGGGAGCATATTCGCCGAGGCCGCCGTGGCGGTGTCCCCGTCTCAAAAAGAGCCATTCTCCGGAGCGCACCGTAAAGGGGACGTCGTCCTCGAAAATCTCCAGCGTGCCGTTCAGCACACAGATAAGCTCGTCGCTGTCAAGCACCCGCGTCGGATGTTTCCCGCCGCCCCGGGAAACGAACTTCCCGCCGTTGTAGAGTTCAAAGCGCATCCTGCATCCTCCGCCGCGCTTCCGCAGGATTTCCCGCAGCCCGGATATCGGATTTTGTCTCCTTTTTATATAAAATAGTCCCTCTTGCAAAAATTGCAATCGCGAAACCGGGAAATATATTAAAAAGTAAACCGCCGGAAACAAAAACAAAGAAGAAGGAGATTTTTCAATGATGAAACCCCGGAAAAGCGTCCCCTTTCATCGGGTTGTTCTGCGCGACCCGGTCTTTGCCGGAAGGGTCCGGCAGTGTCTGGACCGCACGATCCCCGCCGCCATGGAGCGCATCGTGGCAACCGGACGACTCGACGCCTTCCGCCTGCAGTGGCGGCCGGGCATGGAGAAGAAACCCCACATCTTCTGGGATTCCGACGTGGCGAAAGTGCTGGAGGGGATCGCCTGCGCCCTCGCCCTGCGGCCCGATCCGGAACTGGAAAAAATCTACGACGAATGGTGCGCGCTGATCGTCTCCGCCCAGCAGCCCGACGGCTATCTCAACAGCTACTTCACCGCGGTCGAACCGGAAAAGCGCTGGCATTCCCTCGGCTTCAACCACGAACTCTACTGCGCCGGACATCTCATCGAGGCGGCGGTTGCCGGGTATTCCCTGCTCGGCAAGCGGACGCTCTTCGACGCGCTGCGTCGTTACGCCGACTGCATCGACCGCACATTCGGCCCGGCAGAAGAGGGCAAACGCCGCGGCTGGCCCGGACACGAGGAAATCGAACTCGCGCTGATGAAGCTCTACCGCGTCACCGGCGAAAAGCGTTACTTCAAACTGGCGGAATACTTCATCAACGACCGCGGCACCGAGCCGAACCTCTTCGCCGACGATCCCGAACTGCAGGCCCACGGCATCCCTCCGGCGATGTTTCAGGCGGACCGTCCGGTGCGCGAGGAGAGCGAAGCCCGGGGACACGCGGTGCGGGCGGTCTATCTGCTCTGCGGCATGGCGGATGTCGCGGCGGAGTCCGGCGACGAATCGCTGCTGGCGGCGTGCCGCCGGATCTGCGACAGCATCGTCAACCGGCGGATGTATGTGACCGGAGGCATCGGCTCCTCCTTCGCCGGAGAGCAGTTCACCTGCGACTACGATCTCGCCAACGGTTCGCTGATGTATGCCGAGAGCTGCGCGGCGATGGGTCTGGCGCTCTTCTGCCGCCGGATGCACCTGCTCACCGGCGAAACAAACTTCCTCGACACGCTGGAGCTCGCCCTTTACAACGGCGTGCCGGCGGGGATCAATCTCGACGGCGACCGATTCTTTTACACCAACTATCTCGAAGTCGACGACAATCTCACGTGTTACAACCACGGCTCCCGGACCCGCGAACCGTGGTTCGGATGTTCCTGCTGTCCCACGAGTTTCTCCCGTTTTCTGCCGCAACTCGGAAGTTTCCTCTTTTCGGTCGACGAAGAGCGTTCGCTGATCTCGCTGGACATTCCCGCCGCGGCAGCCGTGCGGGCGCCCCTGCACGGAGGCGAAGTCCTCTTTTCCGTGGAGGGAAACTATCCTTACGACGGCAGGATTGCCGTGACGGTCGCGAGCGGCGGACGCTTCGCCTTCCGTTTCCGGGTGCCGGGGTGGTGCAGGCGCTGCACCGCGCGGCTCAACGGCGAAGCAATCGCGCCCGACAGCGTCATTAAGCGCGAATGGCGCGCCGGGGACCGGATGGAGTTCGATCTCGATATGCCGGTCGAATTTCTCCGTTCCGATCCCCGCGTCACCGAAAACGCGGGGCGGATCGCGCTGAAACGCGGACCGCTGGTCTACGCGCTGGAGCAGCTCGACCAGGAACATCCGCTGCGCGAAATGCTGATCGACACCGCGGCCCCCTGCCGGGTGCTTCCCGCGCCCGCGGAATTTCCGGCCGGAACCGCCGTCATCGAGGGGAGCGCTCTGCACGAAAGTTTCGCCTCCTCCGGCGCGCTGTATTTCACCGGAGAGCCGGAGTACCGGCGGTGTTCCTTCCGGGCGATCCCCTACGCGCTGTGGCAAAACCGCGGCGAAACCAATATGCGGGTCTGGATGCGCGAAGCGCGCACCGTTTCAAATGACGGAGAAAGGTGAATCCAATGGATATTCAAGCGGAAAAAGAGCGGATACGCGGCGGCTTTTACCACCAATTCCGCCGCCCGGAGGTGAAGATTCCCGACATGAATCCCGAAGCGGCGCGCGCCGGACTGAAACTCCACCGCTGCCGGAGCTATGCTTATCGCCGGGTGCTGGAGACGGAAGTGCCGGTGGTGCTGCCCGGCGAACGGATCATCTTCACCCGCACTCTCGGCACCGGGACCTTCCCGCAGACGGTTTCGGAGGAGTTCCGCGCCCAAAAGTACGGGGCCGTCAATTTCATCGAAAACCTCACTCCCGGCTGGGGCCGCCTGATCCGCGAGGGCCTGCTCGGCCGCCGCGCCGCCGCGCTGGAGTCGCTGGAGCGTCATCGCGGCGACGAGGAGGCGGAGGATTACCTGACGGCCACCGTCGAAACGATCGACGCGGTCGCGGATTTTTCCCGCCGGTACGCGGCGGAGGCGAAATCTCCGGAGCAGCGCGAACTGCTGGAACGGGTGCCGATGCATCCGGCGCGGACCTTTCACGAAGCGCTGCAGTCGATCCGTTTCGTCTCCTCGGTGCTCCGGCTGATGGAGATCCCGCACATCGGCTTCGGCCGCTTCGACCAGTACATGCCGGATTTTTACCGCGCCGATCTGGAGGCGGGGCGGCTGACCCGCGAAACGGCGGCGGATCTGCTCGCGGAATTCTTCTGCACTCTCAACCGCGACAGCGACCTCTATCAGGGGATGCAGCGCGGGGATAACGGCCAGTCGATGATGCTCGGCGGCTGCGACCGCTCCGGCAAGCCCGCCGTCAACGAACTCACATATCTGATCCTGGAAGTCGCCGAAAAGACGGGGCTGATCGATCCCAAGATCAATCTCCGGGTCGATGCTTCGACGCCCGAGGATCTGCTGGTGCTGGCGGCGCGGCTGACCCGGCTCGGCCTCGGTTTCCCGCAATACTGCAACGACGAAAAAGTGATTCCCGCGCTGGTGAAGTTCGGCTATCCGCCGGAAGCGGCGCGGGACTACACGGTGGCGGCCTGTTGGGAATTCGTGGTGGATGACGGCCGCGACACGCCGAACTGCCAGGTGGTGAATTTCCCCCGCGCCGCCGACGAGGCGATCCGCGACGGTCTGCGCGCGGGCGACGATTTCGACGGGATTCTGCGCCGGATCCCGGAAACGCTGCGGCGGCAGCAGGCGGAAATCCTGCGCAACTGCCGCGCCTCCCTCGGACTCATCCCGGAGCCGCTGATCTCCGCGCTCGCACCCCATGCGATCGAAAAGGGCCGCGACCTCAACCGGGGCGGCGGTTCCCATTATCATTACGGCTGTCACGGATGCGGCTCCTCCAGCGCCGCGGATGCTCTGGCGGCGGTGCAGTACCTGGTCTTTGAGACCAAAGAGGTCACGCCGGAGCGGCTTCTTGCCGGGCTGGAGAGCGATTTCGCCGACGACCCCGAACTGTGCGCCATGCTGAAGGCGGCGCCGCACAAGGCCGGGTGCGGCGATCCGGTCGCCGACGATCTGATGGTGATGCTCTTCCGCGAGATGGCGGACATGCTGGCCGAGATCCCCGACAACGGGCGCGGCGGACGAATCCGTCCCGGCACCGGTTCGGCGCTGTATTACGCGCTGCTGACCCAGCCGCAGTACGCGGGCGCGCTGGGCGCCACCGCGGACGGCAGACGCCGGGGCGACTACATCTCCTCCAGCCTCGCACCGGCGCCGGGGGTGCGCTCCCGCGGGATCCTGACGGAACTCACCAGTTACGGCAAACTCCCCTACGACCGTCTCTGCAACGGCGGCCCGATCACCATGGAACTCGCTCCGGCCTATTTCCGCGGCGACGACGCGCTGCAGCGGACCGCGCACATCATCCGCGACTTCGTGCGCACCGGCTGTCAGCAGCTTCAGCTCAACCTGCTCGATCCGGAGGTGCTGCGCGACGCCCAGGCCCATCCGGAACGCCATCGGGATCTCATCGTCCGAGTGTGGGGGTGGAGCGGATACTTCGTCGAACTCTCCCGGGAGTATCAGGATCAGATCATCGGGCGGCAGTGTTTCGGAGCCTGAAACCTGATGAAAGGAATTCTTTTCGACATCTCCGAGGCGACGATCCACGACGGACCGGGGCTGCGGATCACCTGTTTTCTCAAAGGCTGTCCGCTGCGGTGCCGCTGGTGCCACTCTCCGGAGGGGCAGCGCCCGGAACCCGAGGTGCTGCATTTCTCCGGCATGGAACGGCGGGCGGGCGAGGAATTCACCGACGAGGCGCTGGCCGATTATCTGCTCCGTGCGGCTCCGCTGATCGACGGCGTGACCTTTTCGGGCGGCGAACCGCTGATGCAGGCGGAATTTCTGGAGGCGGTGCTGGAGCGTCTGGCGGGACGGCTCCATGTGATTCTTGACACCTCGGGGTACGGGGACGGGGCGGCGCTGGTGCGTCTGGCGCGGCGCTGCGATCTCGTCTTTTTCGGGCTGAAACTCGTCGATCCCGCCGAAGCCGAACGTTGGACGGGACGTTCGTGCGTGCCGGTGCTGGAAAACCTGCGACGACTGGACCGGGACGGGGCCTCGGCACCGTACCGTTTCCGAATCCCGCTGATTCCATCGGTGACGGAGAGCGCCCGTAATCTCGATGCGCTGGCGGAATTGATTGCCGGGCTTTCGCGGCTGCAGGGGGTGGATTTTCTGCCCTATAACCGGGCCGCGGGGGGCAAATACGCCGCCTGCGGGCGGCGTTACGACCCCGGATTTGATGAAAATGCCGCAGCCGTCTTTGATCCGGCGGCCTTTCAGCGGCGGACGGGAGTGCCGACCGCGGTGCTGGAGTAACGCCGATTGAAAAAGCAACTCCGTGCATTTGCCGCAGCAAGGCTTTTGCTGTATAATTTAAGCGATTGAAAAGATTTTATCGTTCGGCTTCAGGCATCGTCGTACCGATAGCATTCCCATTTGCCATCCGCTTGTTTTTGCATCCGTCTTTCATGCAAACGGTATGTTCCGGGAGTTAAAGTGATGCAATCTTCTCCAATAACACACCAGGATGCGTATCCTGGATCAACTGTAAAAACATCATCTTCATCAAATTGATCGACCACTGTACTCCATCCGTTTTCAAAAGCTTCGGCATATGTCTCCGCTTCGGCTTTTCGAAAAAACACTCTGACCCCGGATTCAACGTGTTCCTCTTCTTCATTGAAGTCAGCCATAGCACGCAACTCTTTCATTTTATCTTCTTATTCTTGATTGGTCTCTGGAGGATTTACTGAAACGGGACTCCGATTACATTTTTGCACCGACACGATGATTTCCGCCTTCGGTGACCCGAAATCAGGCGGGATAAATCATTATTTAATCCGTCCAGCTTCGAATATCATCGAAAGAGGTTTCACTCTTTCTTCCATCGGAATATACAAGCACCCGGCGCTTCAGAACATTGCCGTCCCAAGGGACCATTTCGTTCCCAGGAGGTGCCATTCGCACATGATAGGGATTTCCCCAAGGATCCAGCCTTTTGGAAGGCCAATAGCCGTTTTTCTCGGATAAAGCAGCATATGTGACATCGCCAGAGGAGGTGTCAAATGCTAAAAAAAAGTAAGTTTTTCCCCCTATTGTCTCCGAAGATGTCGAGAGGTTCAGCTCCTCAAAGAGCCCCCATTCATTGGCCCAACAATACTCCACATCCAGACGAATCCTGGTGCAGACATCCTTGGTGTTTTGATTTTTAATCATTTCGCTTTTCATATGGGACATCTTCCATTTGCCTTTCACCTTGAGCATCACAAATTCAACGAAGTGCCTATCCCAATCCACCTCCTCGGGAACCCACAGGCTGACAAATGCAGTATTCCCTCGTATAGTTTCACCGTCAATAGAACCTTTTTTTAAAATTTCACTTTCCAAAGTATTATTTTTAATAGCCTCCAAATAAAGAGCATTGACTGCTGAGGGCTCCTCATCTGCAATCAATTTATTGGCAGCGGCGGTGTCTCCGGACAAGATCGCCTTTCGCCAGTCGTTAAAAGCCCCGGTCGGAGTTTTCTCTCCGCACCCGGTGAGACCGGCTATGCCCAGCGTTATGATGACAATGCCCAGCGCGGCCCGCAGAAATTGCGGGAGTTTTCCGATCGCGGCGCCTCTGAATCCCGAGGGGATCGACGCGTCAGAATTGTGCCGCTGAGATTTCAGCCCGATGATTGCGTTTTCTTTTTTCATGATGGTTTCCATTTGCGTATTTGTTGCTTAATATGACAATTTTGGTCTTTTTAGGATTTACTGAAACGGGACTCCGTTTGCATCTTTCCGAACCGTGCAAAGTTCAGTAATGACCCAGACAAAGACGGCCACAGCCGGTATAATAAGCCATCCGGTAAGCACAAAAATCAACAGCTGAGCCAAGCCTTTTTCAGTATATCCGGCATAAAAATTATGAATACCGAGCCCGCCCCAAAGGATTCCGAATAAAATATACATGGCCAGACTCCTGGGCGGTCTGTCAAAAACTCTATTCGGTTGGGAAACAAGATTACCTTTTTGAGAATCCTCCATCATTTTCAATACCGGATCAACGGTTCTGCCGCAATAACGACAGATTTTCGCATTCGGCTTTATCTGTTCCGCGCAATACGGACAGGTAACCATTTCAACAGTTGCATTTTCTTCCGACATTTTCAATGTTCTCCTTTGGGGTAGCTTCTTTCTTAAACAGCAGGATGATGCCGACAGCAGCATAAACAATACTGAAAAACTGAGCCGGTGAAAACCAATCACAGCCAATTCCGCCGCGATTGTCTCCGCGGAAAAATTCTATGACAAAACGCCCGGAAGACATCAGGATCAAATACCATGCGGCACGCTTCCTGAACGGAATCCCGAACCATAAGATCAGAAAAATCAACAGCAGATATGCACACTCGACCAGCTGCACAGGGCACAGCGGAGTGTCTCCATACATCCGGTAGGGCAACGAACCCTGAGGGTAACTGACTCCCATACGAACAACCGGACGGCCATAACAGCAACCTCCGCAAAAACAGCCGATTCGCCCTATGGCTTGTGCAAGAGCAAACTGCGGCAAAAAGAAATTGAGCAAAAAAGTCGGCCGCAGATGGTTGAATCTGCCGTACACACAATAGAAAATGATGCACCCGGTCAGCCAGCCATAAAATGTAAATCCGAACCCCCATGGAGCAAGCAACGCCCGCCATCCGCCTCTTAAAAGCACATCAGAAAGATAAGCTGTGACCGCTCCGCTCAGCAGGGAAAAGGGAATTGCAACCATGATTTTATTTTCAAAGACCGGGTCTTCCGCAATTTTTTTTTGCTGTCGATACGTCAGGAGTGCAATCATCAGCAGCGCGAAACCGATGCAAAGAGGGAATACGCCCATTTTTTGATTCATAAATTCAATATATGGAAACATATGTCCCCCTCCGCATGCGGTTCTTATTCACTCCATTCAGGCAATACGCTTGCTGTTCAGAATGGAGAAAATACCGCCGATCAAGTAACAAACACCGGCAACGCTACCCCAGATGAAACTGCCCAGCCCCACGAATCCATTAATCAAAATGAATACGCTTCCCGCAATCATCACAATGCCCGTGATAACGGATTGTTTTGATTTTCCGAAGAAAGAGAGGACAAAGCAGGCGATACTGGCGACTATGATAAGCAGGAGAAGCCATCCCATCGTCTGACTCGTACTGGACAATGTTTGCCCCGGATAGTAACTGTCTTCGCTGTAAGTGGCTACAGCGGCGGCACAAATGGTGGCGCAGAGAATATTGGGAATACTGGCGACAAAGCCCACGATTCCCAAAATCCACGGTGCGTTGGATTTGACCTGCCGAGTGTTGACGACAACATTTCCGTTTTCGTTTTCCATAACCATTTCCCTTTCTTTATGGTTTTTGGTTTTCCTTTGCACCATGCAAAGGTTTTAGGTGATTTCACATCGCAGAATCGGCTTATAATCCGCTGATATCAACCTCCTGTTCGATTTCATCGTGTTCCTTGCGACCCTGTTCTAACAACTTGTTATCAATTACAGAAATAAAAACAGACAATCTTGCATATCCTTCATCACGGTGAGTGGCGAAAATCGTCCTGTCGCCTCTTGAAAGAGAATATCCTCTAAAAACTTCTTTCATTTTTTCATTGTATTTTTTTTCCAACGCTGCTTTGAGGGGTGCTAATTCACCAATACCGCCGCCTTTTACGCCGGATTCAATTTTATAGATAAGAAATGTTTTCGGAGTGAAATAAAGTCGGACACTTACAAAATTACGAAACGGTTTTTTAGCCTTGCAGTCTACATAACCATTTTCCCGCATCTTTTTATCGAGTTGCTCCGGATTGAGCATTTCCCCCAGCGAATACCCGCCATAACCGGTGATTGCAACCTGCTCTGATTTCTGCGGCGAGTCACTGTATCCCGTGAAAGCTCCCGCGAAGATCATGCACAAAATTAAAATTTTTTTCATTTTCATTCAAACTTTTCCTGACATAGAGCAAAATATTTCGGCACTTTTTTGACGATTTGCTTCTCTGTGCGTCGAACCGATTTCGATGCACTTCACGTGGCTTTTTCCTGAAAAAGTCACGAAAAATCATGTTTTCAATATCATATCGTCCTCCTTTCTGCAACTCACAAAAAAAGGCGCACCCTGTTCCTATCGTCACAGAGTGCGCCAATCCATAAAACCGTCCCGGCGGGCAGAGTGCGCCTGTCCGGCGCATTCCCGCAAGTTTCCGACGATCCTTCTCTGAAATTGGCGTTTTCTGTGACGGAATCGTTTCTATCAATCACTTCTTCGTGCTATTTCATTTCCAGCTCCATTTTTTCCATCCTCCTTTTCCTGCCGATCAGGGCACATAAAAGGCGCACCCCGACCACATCGTCACAGAGGTACGCCAATACACCCGATCATCCATGCAGACAGAGTGCGCCCCATCCGGCGCATCCGACAAGCACTCGATGATCCATCTTTGAAATTGGCGTTTTCTGTGACGGATTCGTTCTTGCAGATACTTTGCTATTTGCAAAAACTGTATGTTGTTTTATTCCTTAACCCGGCAGAGTCCTTTCTCCTGGTTCCGGTTTTAAAATAACACACCTTTTCGCAAATGCCAACCCTGTAATGCAGAAAAATCGAATATATTGGCGTCCTTTCTTTTTCCCAGACGGTACTGGCGAAAGGAGCGCCTTTGGATTTCGGATGGCTCGCAAAAAAGACGAAACGGGTAATTTGAGTATGGCTACCCGCAGGGTAACCATCGAAAATGCTCCCGGTTCGGACTTTTGCGAGACCCCGAAAGGCATGGCGGGGCTTTCGGCAGTACCGTCTTTTTCAAGATATACGAGCCTTTTCTTACAATCTTGCACCCGGCGGAAGGATTTTTCCAAAAAATCACAGGTTTTCCGAAAAAATGCCGCAACTCCCGGCAGGCGCCCGGAGGCGGATTTTCGACACGACCCCTTGCAATTCTAACATCCAATGTTAGATTTACAAGTTTTTTTCAAAACTCTTGCAATTCTGACCGCCGGGGCGGACCGGCAGGGCTTTTCCGCCGTGACGTTTTTTTTACAATCTTTTGACATTTTTTTGACACAAACCTCCCAAAGCGTGATATATTATCCCCGGAAACCCCAAAGGAGGATACCATGAAGAAATGTTTGCTCATGCTCGCGGCGGCCTGCTGGCTCGCCGGTTCCCGTCCCGCGGCGGCGGAGACTGCCGAATCCCGCTGTCTGCCGAATCCCGAGCCCATCGACGCCGAGGTCGTCTTCGTGCTCGACACCACCGGTTCCATGACCGGCCTCATCGAGGGCGCCAAACAGAAGATATGGTCCATCGCCGGAGGGATCATCCAGCGCACCGGCGGCAAGGTCCGGATCGGCCTCATCCCCTACCGCGACCGCGGCGACGTCTACGTGACGAAGTATTTCCCGCTCACCGACAATCTCGATCAGGTCTATTCGGATCTCCAGAGCTTCCGCGCCGAGGGCGGCGGCGACGGCCCCGAATCGGTCAATCAGGCCCTTCACGAGGCCGTCACCAAAATCCAGTGGAGCGAATCCCCCCGCGTCATGCGGACCATCTTCCTGGTGGGGGACTTCCCGCCCCACATGGACTATCCGGACGACGTCAAGTACCCGGAGAGCTGCGCCCTCGCCGCCAAAAAGAACATCGTCATCAACACGGTCCAGTGCGGCGGCGAACCCTCCGCCACGCCGCCGTGGCGCGAAATCGCCAAACTGACCAACGGCGTATACACCCAGATCGGCCAGTCCGGCAACATGCGGATGATCGAAACCCCGTACGACGCGGAGATCCGAAGGATCAACATCGAGATCACCGAAACCATCCTGCCCTACGGCAGCATCCGCACGCAGCTCGGCATGCGGCAGCTGGTTTCGGACAATGTCGGCGCATCCGCCGCCGTCGCCGCGTCGCGCAACTCCTTTAAGGCCAAAGCCGGTATGGCCGGGAGCGCCATCGCCGCGCCGGTCACGGGGCAGGATCTGACCGCGGAACCGGAACTGCTGGAGAAGCTGGCTCCGGAGGACCTGCCGGAGGAATTCCGGGATCTGACTCCGGAGGCCCGTCAGGCCAAGCTCGACGAAGCCGTCAGCCGCCGCAGGGAACTGAACGCGAAACTCCTTGAGCTCGACCGCAAACGGAGCGAATACCTCCGCGAACTTGAGAAGAGCGGCGATGAAGGCACTCCGGCATCCTTTGACGGGGAAGTTCTCAAATCGGTGGAGAGCCAGCTGGAGCAGCTCCGTTCCGATTCCGGGGACGAATAATCCGCGCTTCACGCCATGTTTCCGCTGCGAAGCCGGTTCATCATCCTCACCGCGGCCGCAGCCGTCCTGGCGGCGGCCGCCCTGGGCGTGACTGCCCTGATCCTGAGCCGCCGTCAGCTGGACCTGCGCCTGGCGGAAACCCGGCGCAATCTGCAGCTCTCCGCCGCGGACACGGCGGCGCGCATCGGCGAATTTCTGCCCTTCCGGCTCGAAGCGGCGGGGCGGGACTCCTCCGATCCTCTGGTCAATCAGATCTTCTGCGCCGACGCGGAGGGTCATCTGCTCTTTCCGGAACGGTCCGGAGAGTGGGCGAAACATTTCCGGATGATCTTTCTGGACCCGGCGCCCCCGGCGGATGATCCCGGCTACACCCTGCTCCCCGCCCCGGGAGCGGCCGGCGGAAGCGCGGCGGCGAAGACTGCTCCGCCGCCGGGACGGGACGAGTCCTTGTTTGCCTTCAACCAAATGTACTCCGACAGCCTCCCCGGAGACCATGCCGCCGCCCGGCGGACGGCCGGGGTGTTCAAATCCGCTTCGGAGACCGGAGAGGGAACCGCTCTTTCGCCGCCAGGCCGCGCCGGAGCGGATTCCGGCTCCATGCCGACACGTTTCCAGCTGGCCGCCGCCGGGCGGACGGAGGGGAAACTGCCGGCGGTGGTGGGCGGACAGCTGACCGTATTCCTCTGGCGGCGCGGTTCCGATGGCATCATCCGCGGCGTCGAGCTCGCGGGAGACCGGCTGCTGACGGAAGCATCCTCCCTGCTGCCCGCCCTCATGCCGGGGGAGCGCATGACGCTCTGCGACGCCGTGGGAAAGGTCTTTTCGTCCTCGGGCGAAGCGATTTCGGACCCGACGCAGGCGGCCTCGGTGGCCCTGTCGCCGGAACTGCTGCCGGGGATGCGGCTGGAGGCGGAATTCGACGCGGCCCGGATCGGCCGTTCGGCGGCGCCCCCCTGGGAATTCATGGCGGCGGCGCTGCTGGGAGCCGTGCTCATTTCCGGAGGGACGCTGCTGCTGCTGATCCGGCGGGAACTGCGGGAAGTCCGCCTGCGCAACGGTTTCGTCTCCCAGGTCTCCCACGAGCTGAAAACGCCTCTGACCGCCATCCGCATGTATCTGGAAATGCTCCGCGATCATCCGGAATTGCCCCCGGAAAAACAGCGGCGCTACCTGGCCACGGCGGAGGAAGAGTGCCTCCGCCTGAACCGAATGGTGGAAAACGTGCTGGATTTCAACCGCCTCTCCGAACGGCGCAAGCACTTCCGGCTTGAAAACTTCGACCTCGCCGGATGCCTGCGCGGGACCGAACCCCGCTTCGCCGCGCTGCTCGGCCGGGCCGGGATGAGCCTGTCGCTGGAACTGCCGGAGGGACCCTTTCCGGTCCGCTTCGACCGGGATGCCCTGATCGCGATCCTGGAGAACCTCCTGGACAACGCCGTGAAATACGCCGCATCCGGAGGCCGGGTGATCGTAAGCCTCGATCCCGGTTCGCGGGAAGTGCGCTGCCGCGATTTCGGGCCCGGAGTGCCCGACGGACTGCGGGAAAAGATTTTCGAACGATTTTTCCGGGCCGACGACGCCCTGACCGCCGCCGCCGGGTTCGGGCTCGGGCTGGCCATCGCCCGGAGCACCGCCCGGGCTCTGGGCGGCGAACTGGTCTGCCATGCGGCGCACCCGGGCGCCGATTTCATCCTGCGGCTGCCGGAGGAAAAACCATGAGCCGGATCCTGATCGCGGAAGACGACCGGGCCATCCGCGAAGGGGTGGCCGACGCCCTCGAGCTCGCCGGATATGAAACCGTCACCGCGGAGGACGGCCGGAAGGCGCTGGAAGCCTTTCAGAGCGGGCACTTCGATCTGCTGCTCCTGGATGTGATGATGCCGGAGATCGACGGGTTCGAATTGTGCCGCAGGATCCGCCGCGGCGATTCCAAAACGGCGATCATCATGCTGACCGCCAAATCCGAGGAGATCGACAAGGTGCTGGGGCTGGAATCCGGCGCCGACGATTATGTAACCAAGCCCTTCGGAATACGGGAACTCCTCGCCAGGATCAGCGCGGTGCTGCGCCGTTCGGGGCCGCAACCGGAATCCGCGGGGGAGGCCGGAGCGAAATTCGAATTCGACGGCTGGGAAATTTTTCCGGCGGAACTCTGCGCCCGGCGCGGCGGGAGAAGCGTCGCGCTCACGCTCCGGGAGTGCGATCTGCTCCGTTTTTTCGTCGAACAGCCGAATATCGTGCTGACCCGGGAGCGGATCATGAAAAAGGTCTGGCACTCGGCGGCGGCCTCCTCGCGTACGCTGGATCAGCACATCGCGGTGCTCCGGAAAAAACTGGACGCGGGGGCGGCGCTCGTCAGCGTCTACGGCGCGGGATACCGCTATGTGCCGCAATGCGGCGGGGATTCCCGGTGCGGCTGACGCGTCCGGGGTTCACCGTTTCAGCAGATTTTCCCAGGTCATTCCGGCGGAAATGAGCAAAAGCGAGAGCGCGATGGGCGCGTTGGTCCAGCCGGTGTAGATGCTGTCCGCGCCGCCCTCGAAGCGGTTGCCGCCGCCCCAGCAGCCCCGTTCCAGATCGTACATGCCCCGCCAGCAGCCCTTCAAAAGCGGGGTATCCGAATCGTCCTGGATGCGGCAGAGAAATCCGGCCAGACGGTCCCGAAACTCCGCGTCCCCGCCGGAGGTCGCGCCGTCGGCCAGCGAAATCCATCCCGCGAGCGCCCAGTTGACCGTGTAAATCAGGTCGGCCAGCCGTTTTCCCGGGGGAGCCTCGAAGTGTTCCGAACTCGGGATTCCGTCCGGGGAGGAGGCGAAGAGGGCGGCCAGCTTGCTCCTCGTCATCCGCCGCACCCTGCCGAACACGGGATCCTCCCACGCCTTTTCCGCCAGAGGGGCGATGATGGCGAGGTAGGCGAGTTCGCTGGCGGAAAACAGCTCGAAATACGTTTCCGCATTGCGGAATATCCTGGCCGCGGTCTTTTGAAATCCCGGATCGCCGCCGACCGCGTCCGCCGCCAGAAACGCCGCCGTCACGGGCATGCTCCAGTGAGGGAGATCCACGGCGCCGGACCAGATTTTTTCCGGATCGTAGTGGGGTTCCACCCGGACCGTCAGGGGCGGGCCGTCGCCGAGAAAGTCCAGACAGCGGTTGACGGCGTCGAGCAGAGTCCGCGCCAGTTCCGAACCCCATCGGATGCAGGAGTACCGGCGCTCCGTCTCCGGCCACCGGCTGCCGATGACAATCTGACAGGCGGCGGCCCAGCCGTTGTCGTCAAACCAGAGGGCGGGCCACCAGCAGGTGTGCGCCCAGTTCCAGCAGGCGGCGGGAAACCCTTTGTTGAAGCGGTTCAGGAGGCCGGAGCGGCAGTAGAGAAATTCCAGAATCCTGCCGCCGATTGCCGCGCACTCCGCGTCGCCATAGAGTTCTCCGGCGAGCAGGTGCAGCAGCGCCGCCTCGAAACAGCAGTCCGCCCGCCGCTGCTCGATGACGACCCCGCCGGGGACGTCCGTCCAGGCCGGAAAACTTCGCAGGATGGCGTCGGCGGCCTCGTTTCGCTCCATCAGGGCGATGCGTTCCGCGACGCCCCAGGAGCCGTCCGCGGGCTTCATGACCCCGGAATTGCGGAACCACGCCAGATTTTTCCCGATATTCTTCCTGTAATCCATCGCAAACTCCTCCGTTCACTCCCGAATCCCGAAATCGAAGATCAGCGTTTCAATCCTGCCGGGCGACACTTCGCAGCCGACGGAGTCGGTTGTTTCCGCGACGGATTCCCGGCGCTCCATATCCAGTCCGGCGCGCCATACGGCGCAGGGGCGCCGCATCCGGATCCGCACCTCCGCCGGAGCTTCGGCGAAATTGCACAGGCGCATGACCGCCTCGGCGCCGGAAGTGTTCCAGACCGGCTCCAGGGCGGTGACGACGCCGTCGCCGGTCACGCGGAAGAGGGATTCGTCCCGGGGCGGATTTTCCGTCGCCGGGAGCATATACGTATGGACCCCGGCAGCGAACTCCTGCATGGCGCGGAAGAGTCCGTTGTTTCCGGTCCCGGCGTCAAAGGGCAGCAGGGCGTAATCGAATTCCAGCTCCTTCTGGAGTTCGCAATCCTTTTCGCCGTTGGTGCATACGGTCAGCAGATGGGCGCGGAAGAGCGTCACCAGCAGTTCGCCGCCGTCAAAGGGCGTCGCGCCGACTTCGTGCATGCCGCCGGATGTGATAAAGGCCAGACCGCCGCGGCCGTCCCTTTTGCCGACGATGCCGGAAAAGTTCTTCTCCGGGGGTTCCGATTCGATCCAGTTTTCGGTTTCCCGGCCGCTGCTCCGCGCGGCGTCGCGCTCCGGAAAACAGAAGTTCTGACCGGCGAAATACTTTCCGGGGATGCCGGTGGGGACGACGATCCGCGCCCGGACGTCCTTAAGGTTGTTCCGCAGGGAAATCTTCACATCCACGCGGGGCGAAGAGGCGGAAACGGCGACCCGGGAGGTCCACTCCAGCACGTTCTTTTCGGAGCTCTCCTCAATGCCGGAACCGCGGTACTCCAGCTCCCGGGGGATTTCGATGCGCCGGGTGATGACGAAAACCGCGCCGACGGAGGAATCCGATTCCACGGAGATTTCGGCGGCCTGAAACGGCGTCGAATAGGTTTTTCCGCCCCGGGGCTGCACATGGTTCCAGCCGTCGCCGATCTCCCGGTCGATGAGCAGGTCGTTGAAAGGCCCGTACTCCCGCTCCGTCCTCCGGTCGAAGATCGTGAATCTGCCGTCGGGGGAGACGCTCAGGCGCACGAAGGCGTTTTCGGCGCACAGGGGAGCGCGCAGCAGCGAGCCGAAATTCCGCACCGGGGTCTTGCTGGGCGTCACCAGCAGATTCGTCCAGCCGCACGCCCGCAGACGCAGGGCGCATGTCACCGGCAGGATGTCATAACTGCGGACATCGCACCGGTAGACCCGGCGGAGACGCCGCGGCCGGATGCGGCCGATCGTGTATTCGATCTCGCCGCCCGCCTCGTCGTACAGTCGAAAAGCGGGCATCCGCTCATATCCGCCGAAGGGTTCGCCCCAGGTTTCGGGATAATCGCAGGCGCAGGGGATCTGCAGCTCGAAAGTCACCGTCTCCTCTCTTTCCCAGGGGAGCGGATTCCAGACGCGGACGAAGTATCTGCCGTCCCGGGCGGCAAGGGTGGAGCAGTCGTTTCCGATCCCGTCCCAGGAAACATCATGGATGGAACGGCCGGAAACATCCCGGCGGTCGGCGAAGTCCAGTTCGTCCCCGATGGTTTCGCACACCTGCTCCACGGCCTCGAAGCGGGCGAGCATCTGCCGGTGCACGGCGTCCACGGAGCAGCCGCAGATGGAATCGTGGGCGTGATTCTGCAAAAAGCGCTTCCAGGCGTATTTCCAGAACGGCATCATCCGCCGGTCGCCCCGGGCGACGAGGGATGCCATGGCCGGACCGGAATGCAGTTCCAGGATGTTCCGGCAGCGGTCGTTGGCGTACTTCACGTCGTACCGGGAACTGAGGGTGTGGGGGATCATGTAGTTCCCCGTCCCCCGGGTGGTGGCGATCAGTTCGCCGGAGATCACCGGGCACGGTTCCGGAAATTCCTTCAGATATTCGAGATAGTCGGTGTGGATGATCCCGCAGCCGGGATATTCCTCCCGGATCCAGCGGAAGAAATCCCGCAGACGGGTGTGGCAGTCGATATGGTCGCAGGCGTCGGAGAGGATCACGGCGTCACCGTAAAAGGGCCGGAGCTTTTCGTCCACGAGCTTGCGCAGACGCTCTTTGAAGGTTTTTTCATCGACGAAGGTATCGTCCCGCAGACCGGTGACATGGGTGGAAAATCCGGCGTAATGGCTGCCCGGCTCGAGCCGGATCGCCGGGATCTCCGTGCCGTCGGGGGCCCGCCACATAAAACGGGGCGGAGCGTCGTCCGCCAGTCCGCGTCCCACCACGGCCGCCCGGATGCCGAATCCGGCGAGAATCTGCGGCATCTGGGCGCAATGTCCGAAGGTGTCGCACAGGTAGCCGATGCGCCACGGTTCGCCGCCGAACCTCCGGACGATATCCCGCCCGACCAAGAGATTGTGAATCAGCGCCTCGCCGGAGGCCAGAAACTCGTCGGACATGACGAACCACGGCCCCGCGTTGAGTTTGCCGGAGGAGACGGCGGCGGCGATGCGCCCCTCCCACTCCGGGCATATCTCCAGACAGTCCTCCAGCACCACGCTCTGACCGTCAAAGGTGAACTTCTCCACGCTCCCCTCCTCCAGGGCGGAGAGGATGCCGTCGGTTGCGGAGACCAGATACCGGCGGAACTGTTCAAAGGGCAGATACCACTCCCGGTCCCAGTGGGTGGAGTTGAAGTAATAAAAACGCAGACTCATGATTCCTTTTCCCCGGAACAGACGGGGGCCTCATGTTCCCGCCAATATTCCGGACTGCGGCTGAAAATCAGCCGGAGCGATTCGTACCCGGGCTTCCGGGAGCGGTCGAAGTCGATCACCGAAGTGTTTACGGTGCAGGGCCAGCAGTCATGCCCCATCCAGATCAGGACGCCGCCGCAGGCGGGGAAACGCCGCTTGCAGCTCCATGCGGCGAAGCCGAGGGCGTCGTACTGCCGCTCCCGGGTCCAGCGGATGTATTCCGAGGGGTCGGAGGGGTCCCTGCCGTGTTCGCTCCGGAACTCCTCCAGCTCGTTCCAGAATCCCATCGGACGGTTCCAGAAGACGCTGTCCGCCGTCACCCTCATGTCGGCGCCGGGGTAGTATTTTTTCAGCAATTCCTCCGAAGAGGCGGCGCAGCAGCCGGTTTCGGAGCAGATCAGCGAATCGTTGGCCAGCCAGAATTCCCGCCACTCCGCCATCGACCCGTAAACCCGCCACGGGCCGTGGGTGTCCTCGTGTGCGTAGCGGCCCTTGTTGGCGGTGAGAAACCACTCCACGGGACCGGAGGCGGAGGTGGCCACCATCCGCCGTTCCGGATCGCGCTCGGCCAGCACGCCCCGGATCATGGCGAGGATCACGTGATCCGGGATCCGGCAGGGGTGCAGTTCGTCGCGCATGAGCTCGTTGCCGCCGGACCAGAGAATCAGGGCCGGACAGGAGGCCAGGAGCGAAACATAGCAGTTGACGGTTTCCAGCATGGCGGCGCAGCTGGCCGCGTCCGAGGGCGGGAGATTGTCGCTGCTGGAACTGGACATGGGAAATTCCTGCCAGACCATGATGCCGCTGCGGGCGCAGAGATCGTACAAAAGCTCCCGTTCCCGCGAAGCGCCGCCCCAGATGCGGAGGATGTTGACGCCCATATCCCGGTAGAGCCGGATCAGGCGGCGGTAATCCTCATCCGATGCGTCCGCCGTCAGCGGCGAGACCGGGGTCCAGTTCACCCCCTGCAGAAACACCTCCCTGCCGTTCACCCGGCAGAGCCAGGGCGCGGCGGACTCCGGCGCGCCGGGATTGTGCAGCCACTCCACCCGGCGGAAACCCACGAGGCGGGAAACCAGCTCCGCCTCCTCCCCCGCGGCGCGGATGCTCAGCCGGTAACAGGCCGCCCCGCCCTCCCCCGCGGGATGCCAGAGCCGGATGCTGCCGACGGTGAAACGCACGCCCGCGGCGACTTCGGATGCGCCGCGCCTCCAGACGGCGGTTTCGGCGCCGGTTGCGTCGTCGAGCAGGCGGATCTCCAGAGCTTCCGCGTTGGCCGCCCGGCCTTTCAGCCGGATGACGCCGGAGGCCATATCTTCGGAGAGGGAAGTGGTCAGGTCTTCGATTTCAAAGGTCCTGTCCGCGGGCGCCAGCAGGTACGGAGCGGCGGTGATGCCGATCTGCACCATCCGGGGGCACCAGTCCCAGGTGTAGTTGAATCTCGGTTTGATGACCGGGGTCCGGCTGGTGAAGCCGCTCTGCCCCGCCCACCGGGGCGGACAGAGGAATACGATCCGCAGCAGATGTTCCCCGGCGGTCAGGGAGAGGTCAAAGGCGTGGACCGCATGGCTGTTGGCGAATCGGCCCGCGAGCGCGTCCCCCGCGTAAACCTCCCCCTCCCCGTCCAATCCGGGGCAGACCAGCCGGTAAACGCCGTCGGCGGGGACCCGGACCCGGCGCTGAAAGATCCAGTGGCGATTTTCCACCCATTCGGCGGAGCGGGGATCGCCCTCCGCAAACCCCTCCGGCAGGAAGCCGTTCCGGCTCAGGATGCCCTGCACCGAAGCGGGGACCCGGGCGGGGAGAGGCGGCACGTCCATATAGTTGAGGAAGTTCTTTTCCTCATTCTTATGGACCCGCCACCACTCGGGCTGCCAGCCGCACAATTCCCACGAAGAGAGCGGTATCATCGGAAATCCTTTCCGTTTTCGCGGTAATATAGCGCCGTTTTTTTCACTTTGCAACGTGTTTGGTTCTGTAAGCGTCCAAGAGTTCCGCGATTCGGGCGCGCTGTTCATTCAAAGCGGCGGGCGAAACCGCCCAGACGGTCATGGAGACCACCGCATCCTGAGAAACTTCCAGCTCGGCCAGCGCGGCCTCCCGCCACTCCTCCGGCATGTCGTCGGAGTCGGCCAGGGCGTCGGCCAGCAGTTTCCAGTACCAGTAATCCTCCACGCCGTCCCGGATCATCTTCAGCCGGATGGAGGCCAGAGGTCCCTTGCTCCCGGGATAGACGAGCACCCCGTCGCCGTTGAAATTGCTGTAGGCGCTGCCGTTCCAGTCGGTAAGCGGAGCGCCGGACATCAGCGGACGGCTGCCCAGGGAATCCCGGTGACCGGAAGCGCTCCAAAGCGCGGCGGAATAGTAGAGGAAACCGTCCGGCCGGTACTTCCATGCCATCGCTCCGGTGACCAGACGGGGCGCGACGCCGAAATCCTCGATGAAGAAATTCGGATAAGGCGGCAGGGGCGCGCAGGCGACATAATACCAGACCTCACGTCCGGCGGCGCGGGCCGCTTCGATCTCATGCGTCATGGCTTCGTACTTGTCCAGCATGGCGCAGAACATATCCACCACCCCGCCCAGCGGCGAATCGTTGCCCAGGGTCTTGTCCTGCGCCGTGGTGAGAATTTTCGCGGACGGCGCCTTGGCCTTGATGGCGGCGAAGGTCTGCGCCCACTGGGCGAAGGAGTCCGGCAGCGCCTCGTCCGCGGCGTAAACGTAGGCATTTTCCGCGATGCCGGCATTTTTATAGGAGGCGAAAAGCCCCTGGAGATAATCCTCCGTCCCCGGATGGCCGTACAGGGTGCTGAAGCTCAGAAATCCGGCATCGACGATGGCCTTTCCCTCTTCGGCGCCCGGAGCGAGCCAGTTGTAGAGGTTGCCGGGATTGGCGAGGTGTTCGCGCATAAGCTGTTTTATGGCGGCGATCCAGCTCTGAGGATTGCCGCCCAGTATCGGCACATTCTGAGGGTCGGAATCCACGGCGTAAACGCTCTGATAGGGGATGCCTTTCGGCAGGGAGAAGCCGCGGACCGTCAGGGAGAATCCGACTTCGCCGATCGTTTCGCCGTCGGCGGTGCAATTCAGTTTCCCCTCATAGACGCCGGGGGCCTGTCCCGCGGGCACATGGACCTCCACCCAGAAGGGCTGCCACATGCCCGCTTCCGCATCGACGCTCTCCGCGTAATTCAGGATCGGGTCCGGCCACCAGCCGGTGCGCGGCACCGGATAGGCGGGCTTGTCGCACCAGACGTAGCCCACCGGCTGAACGGTGAAGTTGGCGGCGTCGAGTTCAACCCCGTCGCCGTTGACCGGATTTCCGGAGAGGGTGACCCGCACATTGCGCAGATCGCTGCGGCCGCGGATGGCCACCTGAAACGCCTCGGATTCGTTACCGGCGGCGGAGAGCTCCGCCTTCAGCGCCGGTTCGGAGACGAAGATCTGCCGGTCGCGGTGAATCTTCTCCGAGGCGTCCGCGCAGAAGATCTGCACCGGCACGTTGCCGGACAATTCGGCGAGAGCCGCATCCTGCATGGCGACGCGGGCGGTCTCCGCGCACTCGTTGAAGCGGGCCAGAGCCTCCAGTTTCGCCTGGGTGGTCCCGTGGTCCACGGCGGCGGCCAGCGCCGCGTAGGCGTCCTTCAGCTCCTGAGTGATATACTCGGGGAAGATTTCCGCCAGGACGGCATCCGCCCGGTCCAGGAAGTCCACGATCTCGACGGAAATGTCCCCGACCCAAAAGGTCGCTTCCGCCGCCGGGTCCTCCATCAGGATGTGGAAATCCTCGGCGACGGTGCCCTCCTCCAACATCACCGCCAGCCGGGAGCGGCCGGGCTCCACCTGAAACACCCGGTGGACGGTGCCGTGATTGGAGTTGAAGTGCATCCGCAGCATCCCGCCCGTCTCGCTGTAAACGTCGAAGCCCACCTCCACGGCGGAACTCCAGTCCCCGTCCAGATACGGTTTGCACAGGATCACCGCGGGCCACCGCTCCTGGCCCGGATGATAGGCCGCGAAGTCCAGCCTGGCGCAGGCGCCGAAAAAGGCGTCCGGCCATTGTTCGACGGTCATCGTCACCCCGCTCCGGACGATCGCGGCCTTTACGCCCGCCGCGTCGTCAAAAGAGAATACCGTCTGCTGATAGCCGTGCAGCAGGGTGCAAAACCCTGCGGCGGCCAGCAGCGACATCGTACGCAGCAGATTTCTCATGTCATGTCTCCTTGCTTTTCTTTGCTCTTTCCCGCTTGCGCGGGATATTTTCGCCGGATGCTCCCGCATCTCGGAGATGATTTCACACATTTTCGCGGCGGCGCGACCGCCGGATCAGTACAGCTGTCTCCGGCTCGACTGCCGGATCACCAGCTGCACCGGGATGAGCTGACGCCAGCCCGGGAAGAGTTTGCCCGAGCTGAGCAGACGGATGGCCTCCTCGCCGAGCAGGAAGCGGCTGGCGGCGACGCTGGACAAGGTCGGAGAGAGCCTGTCGCAAAAGGCCAGATCGTCGAAGCCCACGAGGAAGATGTCCCGGCCGATCTGCCGTCCCGCCATTTTCGCCCAGGAATATACGCAGCGGGCCAGATGATCGCAGACCGCGAAGATCGCCACCGGTTCGCGGTGATCGGCGAAGAAATGATCGAGGACGGGCCGGAAGTGCTCGATGTTGTAATCGTATTCCGCGACGCCATCGGGGGCGATCCGGTAACGGTCGTAATCGTCGTAGCCGAATTCCGCCATGATGTCGCGCCAGCCCGCGAAGCG
>JAZMZH010000064.1:0-6496 GCA_045585875.1 Victivallaceae bacterium
CGCCGGGACCTGTCTGGGAAGAGGCGCCCTGCGGGACGACGGGCTTTTGCGGTTCGTGCTCGGAGAGGCCGCACGCTGTGCGGGGATCCGGCCGACTGCGGCAACCGCCGGGACGCATGTTGACATCCTGGCGGACGGGACCGGCAAGCCGGCGTTTGTGATACTGAACAATCCCGGAGAGCAGGAGGAAACCGTGTTTCTGGACCTGCCGGGAACTTTTACGGATGTGATGGACGGGACGGAAATCGGCGGTCTCTCCGGCAAACCCCTCCGGATCGCGGCCCGGAGCGCGGTCATGCTGGCGGCCGGAACGGAGTCATCGGCGTGCAGTACTCCGCCGCAGCGAACCGACGCCCCGGATGCGCTCCGGGGCACGGCGGAATCATCGGACCGGACCCCGGGTCATCGCGCAGCAAAACAAAGGAGAGCAGGAAATGCATTGGATTGACTGGAGCATTGTAGGCGTTTTGATGCTTGCTTTGCTGATGATCACGATCCTGGCCAAGCGCTGCAACCGCAGCGTCACCGACTTTTTGGCGGCGAACCGTCTGGCCGGGAGATATCTGCTGACGGTTTCCTCCGGCTTTTCCGGCGCGATCGCGCTGGTGGCGAGCTGGGAAATGTTCTACAACAACGGTCTGCCCGTGCAGTGGTGGTGGATGATGAGTGCGCCGCTGGGGCTTTTCATCGCCCTCACCGGATTCGTGGTTTACCGCTTCCGGGAAACCCGGGCCCTGACGCTGGCGCAGTTTTTCGAGATGCGTTACAGCCGCAGATTCCGTTTTTTCTCGGGGTTTCTCTGCTGGCTGTCCGGCATTTTGAACTTCGGGATTTTTCCCGCCGTAACGGCGCGCTTCCTGATTTATTTCACGGGACTGCCGCAGAAGATTGAGTTCGGAAGCGTTTCCGTACCGACCCTCTCCGTGGTCATGCTGATCTATCTGGGCATCGCCGTGTATATCGCATGTTTCGGCGGACAGATCAGCATCATGCTTACGGATTTCGCCCAGGGGATCGTTCTGCTTTTGATCTTCCTCGTGGTGATGTTCTTTTTACTGAACAGCTTCGGCTGGGACGACATGATGGCCGGCCTGCGGATGGCTCCGGAAAACCAATCGCTGATCAACCCGTTCAAAACCTCGCAGGCCGAGAATTTCAATGTCTATTACTTTCTCATCGGCATGCTCGGCACGCTCTACACGGTCCGGGCCTGGCAGGGCAGTTCGGGGTATCATTGCGCCGCCAAGACCCCTCACGAGGCGGTGATGGCGGGCATCCTCAGCAACTGGCGCACATTCGCATCGGGACTGTGCATGGTGCTGATCCCGCTGTGCGCCTATGCGGCACTGCATCTGCCCCAGTTTGCGGAATCCATGGCCGGAGTGAAAGCTCAGATCGAGAGTATTTCCGATCCTGCCGTGAAAAGTCAGATGACGGTGCCCATTTTTCTGGCCAACTGGCTGCCCACGGGGCTTCTGGGGCTTTTCGCCGTCGTGGTGCTGTCATGCGCCATCAGCAACGACGACACCTATATTCATGCCTGGGGCACGATTTTCGTGCAGGATGTGGTGATGCCTCTGCGGGGGAAACCCTTTTCTCCGAAAAACCACATTCTGATCTTGCGCTGTTCGATCATCGGAGTTGCGCTTTTCAGCTATGTTTTCAGTCTGCTTTTTCCGATCAGGGATTTCATTATGATGTACTTTTCCATCACCGGAGCCATCTACCTCGGCGGGGCGGGTGCGGTGATTATCGGCGGATTGTACTGGAAGCGCGGCTCGACCCCGGCGGCATGGTGCGCCATGCTGACCGGCACGATTCTCGGACTGGGCGGAATCATCCTGGAACAATGCTGGACGAAACTGGCCGAATGGATTCTGAAAACGGCTCCGGACTGCCGGTTCGTGCTGGCGCATCAGGATAAATTCCCGATCAACGGTCAATATGTCTATCTGATCACCATGGTCTCCTCCGTTCTCGTTTACGTGCTGGTTTCGCTGCTCGGGCCGAGGCACTGTCACAATATGGATAAGCTTTTTCATCGCGGGAAGTACGCGGACGCCGAATCCCTGGAGCTGAAAAAGGAAACCGGCTTCAAATTTTCCCGGCTGGTGGGCATCAACAGCAACTTTACGCCCTCCGATCGTTTTATCGCATACCTCACCGCCGGGTGGTCGGTTTTGTGGTGGGGAGTTTTCATCGTGATTACGATCCTGGCGCTGACGTTCAGGTTTTCCGACGATTTCTGGATGAAATTCTGGTGGTGGGATCTGGTGCCTTTTGCCATCATTCTGGGCAGCATCTCCACGGTATGGCTTGCGGTCGGCGGCATCAAAGATGCTCTGGAACTGCTGAAAAATCTGCGTTCCGGGCGGGTGGACGACAGCGATAACGGGTTCGTCGCCGAAAAGGAAGAACCGTGAATTTTCCGAACGCCGGCGGCGGTTTTCCGTACGCGGGCTGATCCTCCGGGCGGCGGAGCGCCAGACCGCCCGGTCCAATCCATCGTCCGCGGCGAAACGGGGGAAGCCGCTCGTTTCCCCTCCCCGGGGAAACCGTCCGGGTCAGAACAGATGGATTGCGGCGGCCTCTCCGGCGTCCAGCGCCCGTCGCACGACGCCGAATGATTTCAGGAAAACTCCCGCCGAATCCGCGCCGCGGCGGTCCGGCGCCGCGCATCCGATTTCCAATCCGGGATGCCCGGTCCCCGGGATGCGTTCCGGCAGAGCCCGGGGCGCTCCCCCGGCCATCGGACACCAGGATTCGCCGCCGGAGATGACGCCGATCCGTCCCCGGAGAGGATCGAACACCGCGGCAAAGGCAATCTCGCGACCGGAAAATCCTTCCGTCACCGGAATTTCCGCCGCAATGACGCTTCCGCCGACATTGCAGCGGAAAATCACCTTGCATCCGCCCTCCCCGTCCTCCTGCGCCAGTACTCCGGCCAGACAGCTGCGGGGCCCGCCCAGAGGATCTCCGGCCCGGCAGATGATCCGCCGCGAACTCCCGGAGGCGGAGGCTGTGCGGAATTTGCCGAAAATGCTCCAGGCTCCGTCGATCTCCCTCAGGTCCACGCCGGTATCCATGCCCCATCCGGCATCGCCGCCGAACGCTCCGTCCCGGATCCCGACCCCGGGCGGAACGGTCGTCCCCGGGATCCCGAAGCGCTGCAGAAATCCTCCCGCGCAGCGGCAGAATACGACCGTCCCGGGGAAGCGGACCATTTCGGCCCCGTAATCCGGCGGCGGGAGCGCCGCATCGGCCGGGAAACGCAGAAAGATCTCGCCGACGGCGGGAATAACGGAAAAATCCTCCGGGGTGTACTCCAGCGAGAGAAATCCGTTCCGTCCGGCGATGCTTCCGGGCAGCTCCACGTCCAGAATACAGGAGCCGGAAGCGCCGTCGGCCTCCGCCTCGCAGAGCAGGGTTTCTCCGGGGAAGCAGACGGAAACGATCCCGCGAAAGGGGATTTCGCACTCCAGACTCAGACGGATTCCCGCGGGCGCAGCGAGAAACACCGCCGAGCGGAGAGGCCGGTCGAACCGGTACTCCGCCGCGCCGTCGCGGATTGCCGATGCCGGATGAAACAGCACCGGCGCGGCATACGTCTCCGGGTCGGCTCCGTCAGCGCCGCGAAAGGTTTCGGAGACGTCGGGAGAAACCGTGACCCGCCCCCGCACCGGGACGGAGGATTTCCCGGAGAAATTCCGCCATCGCCACACGCCCGGGACGACAGCCGCGGGGGAGCCCGCCGTCCGGTCCGGCAGTTCCGGGTGTTCCCAGGGGGAAGCCTCTCCGCCGCCGGGCAGTACGCTTCGCGAAAAGACCGCCGGCATCGAGATCAGCACCTCGCCGCGCCATTCCCCGGCCGGATAGTGAAAAATCCGGAAGACAAAAGTTTCATCCGGGTCCGCGGCGGCCGCGGCGCACGGTCCGTCTCCGGTGTCCAGAGTCACGGAGACCGCCCTCCCCCCGACGGCGATGCTGCCCAGCCAGGTGGCGCTCCGGAGCACGGGACGACCGTCGGAACAGCGGAAAACTCCGGCTTCGTAGGCGTCCTCTCCGGGGAGCTCCATGAAGTTCCCCTCCTGACCGGCGGCATAGATCCGGCAGCTGATCTGGCAGGTTTCATGGACGAAAAGTTCCAGCGCCTCCCCGTTGAAATCCCCCGACACGGGAGCCCCCGTGCGGTCAAAATTCAGTTTGATAATTCGGCAGTTCATTGTCTTCTCCCGGACGGTTGCGGTCTTTCCGGGAGAGCCGGGCGTCGCAAGCCGGACTGCAACATCCACGACCGAAAGATGTTGCGGCCCGGCATCCCTCCCCGCGGCCCGGAGGAGACGCGAAATCGCGGAGGGCGAAAGACGCCTGAAAACTTGCAATTCGACGCCTTCAAGTGTATATTTCCCGGATGCAAAAACAAGTGGGGCTTTTCAGTCATGGTGGAAATTCTGCTGGCGACTTACAATTCCTCCCGTTATCTTCGGGAACAGCTGGACTCTCTGCTGGCTCAGGATGAGGGAGAGATTCTCATCACCATCCGGGACGGCGGTTCCTCCGACGGCACTCCGGAAATCATACGCGAATATTCCAACCGCGCCGGAGGGCGCATCCGCTTCCTGGGCAGCTCCCGCTCCGACGCCCTCGGCAACTTCGCGGCGCTGCTGCGGGAAGCCCGGGAAGAGCTGATGATGTTCTGCGATCATGACGACGTCTGGATGCCGGATAAAGTGAGCCGGACTCTGGCCCTCTACCGCCGCACCGCCTCCGAATGTCCTCCCGGAACTCCGATCATGGTCTTCACCGATTCGGTGGTGACGGACGCGGAGCTGAAGCCGCTGGCGGATTCCATGATGGCCAGTCAGAAACTTGATCCCCGGCGCATGACCTTCCCGAAACTTCTGGTGCAGAACGTGCCCTCCGGCAACACCATGCTCTTCAACCGGGCGCTCCGCGAAAAAGCCCTGCCCCTGCCGGAAAAGGCGGTGATGCACGACCACTGGCTGACCCTGGTGGCGGAGCGCTTCGGGCGGATGGCCTATCTCGACGAGCCCACCCTCCTCTACCGTCAGCACGGGAACAATGTTTACGGAGCCACCGCCTACGGCATGCGCTCCTTTCTGAAACGCCTCGCCGGGGGACGCGCCAAAATCAGGGCGCGGTTTCAGCAGAACCTCGATCAGGGGACGGCCTTTCTGGAACGCTACCGGGCGGAACTCGACCCGGAAACGGCGGAACTGCTGGAGCAGGCGTCGCGATTCCGCGGGATGGGCTTCTGGGCGCGCCGGAGGTTTCTGCTGAAGTACGGCGTGCTGAAAACCGGCTTCTGGCGCAACGCGGGCATGTTCGCGCTGATCTGAACGGCGCTCAGAGACCGGCCGCCGCGCCGAAGGGGACATGCACCGAGGGGGTGAAGTCCCGGGCGGAATCCAGATGGGGATGCTTCTGATCGTCGAAGAAGATGTGGGGCTTCAGCGCGGCCAGGATCCGGCCCTTGTCCATGCCGCCCAGGAAATGGGTTTCATCGGCGATGATGTTCCACGAGCGCAGAGTGTTGATGACCCGGCGATGGGCGGGAGCGCTCCGGGCGGTGACGATGGCGGTCTTGAGGAAACGCCGGTAGGAGCCGTCCCGCTCCTCCCGTTCGTCCTCCAGAGCGCGGAGACGGCCCAGCTTGCGGAAAAGGTCCCCGAGAGGGCCGGGATGCACGGCCTTGCCGCCGTTGGCGGTTTCCGAATCGTAAAAAGCCTCGATGCCCTTTTCCTTGTAAATCTTTTCCGCGCTGTCGTCGGCGATCACCCCGTCGAAGTCAAAGGCCACGCGCAGTTCCCGGTCCTCGGCGTCGTCCATGACGGCGCTGGGCAGCACCGCTCCGGCGGGATAGCCCTTGGCGATGGCCTCGACCACATCGGCCTCGTTGGCGGAGAGAAAGAGCGAAACATTGTAGGCCGGAATGTAGCGAAAGGGCGAATTGCCCCGGGTGAACGCCGCCCGGACGATCCCGAGGCGGTAATGCTCGATGCTGTTGAAGACCCGCAGCCCGGTGTCGGAATCGTTGCGGCTCAGCAGCACCACCTCGGCGGGCTGCTTGTCCGGGAAAACCCGGTTCAGCTCCAGGAAACGGTGGACGAAGGGAAAGGCGATCCCGGGAGCCAGCACATCCCGCTCGTGTTCCCGCTGATATTTGCGGTAGGCGGAAACCCCCTCCGCGCGAAACACGGCGTCGGCCTCGTCCAGCTGAAACAGGGCGCTGGAGGCCACGGCGATCACCAGTTTTTCCTCGATGGGATAAGGCAAAATCAACTCCTCCTGCGGGTGCGGGAAACGGACGGACCGCTCATCGCTTCAGGGCGAGACCGGCCTGAAACGCACGGCCCGCCGCGCCGCCCACCTCCAGATAATTGTGATGCACCGGGTCGAAGGTCAGGGGACGGAGTTTCTCCGGCGAAATTCTGCCGGCTTCATCCAGGATGCTTTCGTCGGCGCTGACGTTGAC
>JAZMZH010000065.1:0-15204 GCA_045585875.1 Victivallaceae bacterium
GACCGGGAGAAATCTCTCAAGTATCTGAAATCGGTGTTGTATAATGGTGCATGATGATTCAAGGACGCTAAAATTCATAAAAAATGTCCTGGGGTCGGCATTTCTCCAGATCGTGACGGTTGTGACCGGTTTCATTTCTCCCAGGCTGATGATCAATGCATTCGGCTCGGAAATCAACGGCATCACCGCATCAATCCTGCAGTTTGTTTCTTATATCAGCCTGGTGGAGGCGGGTTTGAATTCGGCCGCGGTATTCGCTCTCTACAAACCTTTGGCGTCAAAAGATCGCCAGAAACTGGCGGAGGTTTCAAGCGCCATCCGGGTAATGTATGTCAGAACCGGCATTTATTTTGCGATTCTGGCGGTCGCTTTGGCGATCGTATTCCCGCTGATTTCCCATACCGACGCGCTGAACCGATTGGAATTGTCCCTGCTTGTGCTGATCATCAGTTCCCAGTCCGCAATCAATTTTTTCATCCTGGCAAAATACCGGACGCTGCTTACCGCCGACCAGCTCGGGTATTTCATATCCTATTCGTCAGCATTGCAGCTGATCGTCAATCTCGGGATCATATACGGTACGATTCGACTCGGCTGGGGAGTGATCGCGGTCCGGTCGGCGGCGATATTGGCCCTGGTGGTGACTTCGGCGGTGCTGGCGCTGATTATCCGGTGGAAGTACGCCAATCTGAATTTTCACGCAAAACCGGATATGGCAGCTCTCAGTACCAGAAAGGACGCGCTGTTCCTGCAGATCATGGGGGTGGTGACCAACGGCGCTCCTGTTGTATTCATGACTATGCTGCTGGATTTCAAGCAGGTCAGCGTTTACTCCATCTACGCCATGATCGCCGGGAGCGTGACGACCTGCATAGCCGTTTTCACCAGCGGTCTCGGCTCGGCGTTCGGCGACATTTACGCCCTTGACGACAAGGCACTGCTGGAAAAGACAGCCCGGGAATTCAGGACGGCTTACTATATCCTTATCACGATTATATATTCCACCATGCTCTGCACTCTAATGCCCTTCATAAGGCTCTACACAAAGACGTTTACAGACGTCAATTACGATTGTCCTTTGCTGGGAATTCTGATAACGCTCAACGGCCTCTTGTTCAACTTCAAGGCACCGCACGGGATGTTTATCTTTTCTCAGGGCAAGTTCAGCCTGATTCGACGTCAAACCGTGATTCAGGCGGTTCTGATTATTGCGGGCTGCTGGTTTGCAACCAAATATTACGGTTTGAGCGGCTGCATGGCGGTTTTATGCATCGCAAACTTGTATATGCTGGCCGAGCTTCTTTGGCTGGCGCCTCGGCATCTGGTCAGGATGTCGGTTTGGAACAATATCCTGCAGATGCTGCTGTCGCTGGCCGTATGTACCGGGATGTTCGGATTTTCGCTTTGGATCCGTTGGAGGCCGAGAACCTTTGCGGAATGGATCCTTTACGCCGGAGTGATCGGTGCGATCTCCATGCTGATTTCTCCCGCTGTTTTTGCCGTATTCGATCTTGATCCCATCATATCCGTATGGCGAAGGATCATCAGTCACTTGCTCGTAAAGAGAGGAAGGGCGCATTTTGCTTGAGCTTGGGAAACGATGTTGCGGGTGCGGCGCATGTTCGGAAATATGCCCGCGGAAATCCATCCAAATGATGCCGGATGAGCACGGGTTTAAGATTCCGGTCATTGATGGGAAATCCTGTGTCTCCTGCGGTCTGTGCGAAAGTGTTTGCCCGGTTTTGAATCGTGATAAAATCGCTTCGCAGGCGCCTGAACGCGCCATTGCGGTTCGGAGCAGGAACCCCGGGGTGCTACAGCGGTCAACCTCCGGAGGGATCGTTTATGAAGCAGCGAAAACGGTGATCGAATCCGGCGGGATCGTCTTTGCCGCTTGCTACGGTCGGGATTTTGTCGTTGAACACCGGCGTTTGGAGAGCATCGAAGATCTGAACAAGATGCAGGGATCGAAGTATGTTCAGAGCGACATCTCTGGTTCCTTCAGAGCGGTCAAACAGCTTCTTTCGGACTCCGAACGGCCGGTACTATTCATCGGAACGTCCTGCCAGGCGGCCGCTTTGAAATCCTTTCTCGGAAAGAGTTATGACAATCTTTTCCTGATTGATCTGATCTGCCACGGAGTCCCGTCGCCGGGGATGTGGGCCAGATACATCGCCGAGAGAAAGCTGTTCGGTGCTGAAAATATATATTTCAGATACAAAATGGACGGTGTCGGCTGGGAAAGCAATCCCTTGTTTTGGGTAAAGAAACACCGTCGCTGTCTGAAAGAGCCTTTCAATGAAAATGATTTCAGTTATCTTTTTGTAAACAACTACAGTATCAGGACGAGCTGTTTTGACTGTCCCTTCAAAACCGGGAAACGCTTCAGCGATCTGACCTGCGGAGATTTGTGGGGCATTAAGGAGATGTTGCCCGGGGTTACGGACGACCGGGGAATGTCGCTTTTGCTGATCAACACTGGGCGGGGCATGGAGCTGTTTCAAAGGACCCGCGAGTGCACTGAATATTACGAGGTTGATTACAGCGTTGCTCTGCGCAACAATCTGATGCTGATCAAATCGGTGAAGCCGCCGCAGGATGCGGATGCGTTCTGGGCGGACTATGCAAAATATTCCATCCGCAAACTTTACAAAAAATTCCGCAAAAAAGATCCTTTCATACTTCGGATCAAAAAATTGCTTTATCCGCTGAAACAAAGATTGACAGGCAAAATAAACAAGACAGGAGATGTTCATGTTTAAGGACAAAGTATTGCTGATCACCGGGGGGACCGGGAGTTTCGGAAACGCGGTGCTGCGCCGTTTCCTGGCGAGCGACGTGCGGGAGATCCGCATCTTCAGCCGCGACGAGAAGAAACAGGACGACATGCGCCACGAACTCCGGGACCCCAAAGTGAAATTCTACATCGGCAACGTCCGCGACCCCCAGAGCGTGGACGGAGCCATGACCGGCGTGGACTACATCTTTCACGCCGCCGCGCTGAAACAGGTCCCCTCCTGCGAATTCTTTCCCATGCAGGCAGTGCGCACCAACGTCATCGGCACCGACAACGTCCTTGAGGCCGCCATCCGTCACCGGGTGAAAAATGTGGTCGTCCTCTCCACCGACAAGGCCGCCTATCCCATCAACGCCATGGGCATCTCCAAGGCCTTGATGGAAAAGGTCGCCATCGCCAAAGGCCGCGCCCTTGCCGCCGAAAAGGACGCCGCCACCACCATCTGCTGCACCCGCTACGGCAACGTCATGGCTTCCCGGGGATCGGTGATTCCGCTCTGGATCGACCAGATCAAATCCGGCAATCCCATCACCGTCACCAATCCCGAAATGACCCGGTTCATGATGACTCTGGACGACGCCGTGGATCTGGTGATCTACGCCTGGCGGCACGGTTCCAACGGCGATCTCTTCGTCCAAAAGGCCCCCGCCGCCACCCTGACCACCCTGGCGCAGGCGCTGAAGGAGCTTTACCATTCCCAAAGCGAGATCCGGGTCATCGGCACCCGCCACGGCGAGAAGCTCTTTGAAACCCTGGTCACGCGGGAAGAAATGGCCAAGGCCGTGGATATGGGCGGCTACTACCGCATCCCCTGCGACACCCGGGACCTGAACTACGACAAGTACTTCCGGGAGGGTTCGGAGCGGATCAACGAGGTGGAATCCTACCACTCCCACAACACCGCCCGGCTGGACGTCCCGGCCATGAAGGAACTGCTGCTGAAGCTGAAAATCGTCCGCAGGGACCTGGGGCTCGCCGATGGGTGTTGAAATCGTCAGCGGGGAAATCTTCCTGGATCATCGGGGACGGATCGCCAGTCTCAACGACTTCCGTTTCGACGGCGTGGCCCGGGTCTATTTCATCACCCACCCCGACGCCTCCGTCATCCGGGGCTGGCAGGGACACAAGCTGGAGAAGAAGTGGTTTTAGTGCGTCCGGGGCCGCTTCCGCATCGGGCTGGTGGAGATCGACGACTGGGAGCACCCCTCCCGGGCACTGAAGCCCGAGATCGTCACTCTCACCGACGAGGAGAGCCGGATCGTCTGCGTGCCGGAGGGGTTCGCCAGTTGCATCAAGGCGGACGAGCCCGATTCCACCCTGATGGTGCTTTCCGGCAAAACCATGGCGGATGCCGCGGCGACGCCGGACATTTACCGTTTCGACAAGGATTACTGGTTTCAATGGAACGAACTGCAATGATCAAGGTCGGCATTACCGGGCAGCCCGGATTCATGGGCACCCACCTCTACAACCTACTGGGGACTCAGTCGGACATGGAGCGCGTCCCGTTTCGCGACGAATTTTTTTCCGACGAGGCGCAGCTGCGGGATTTCGTCCGCCGCTGCGACGCCGTCGTCCATCTGGCGGCCATGAACCGTCACCCCGATCCCCAGGTGATCTACGACACCAACGTCCGACTGGTGAAACAGCTCATCGCCGCCATGGAGGCGGAAAAAGTCACTCCGCATGTGGTCTTCTCCAGTTCCACCCAGGAGGAGCGGGACAATCTTTACGGCGCCTCCAAGCGGGAGGGCCGCCGCCTCTTCGGCGAATGGGCCCGGCGGCACAACGCCAGATTCACCGGCTGCGTCATCCCCAATGTCTTCGGACCCTACGGACGGCCCAATTACAATTCGGTGGTCGCCACCTTCTGCCACAAGCTCACCCACGGGGAAACGCCGGAGATTCAGACGGACGGGAGCCTGAAACTCATCTACGTCGGCGATCTCTGCCGGGAATTCATCCGCATCATCCGCAGCGGCGAGACCGCGGAGATGCGCCCCGTCGCCCCGGGCGGCGAACGAAAGGTTTCGGAGCTTTTGAGCACCTTTGAAACCTTCAAGCGCCTTTATCTGGAACAGGGGGTGATCCCGGAACTGCCCACGGGCTTCGACGTCCGTCTCTTCAACACCTTCCGCGGCTACATCGACCAGGGGAGTTTCTTCCCCTTCCGGCTCAAAAAGAACAGCGACGCCCGGGGCGATTTCGTGGAGGTGGCCCGGCTGGGCTCCATGGGCGGTCAGGTGTCCTTTTCCACCACCCGGCCCGGCGTCACCCGGGGAAATCACTACCACACCCGCAAGATCGAGCGCTTCGCGGTAATCCGGGGGCGCGCCCGCATCGAAATGCGCCGCATCGGCACCGACGAAAAGTTCTCCTTTGAACTGAACGGAGAAACACCGGCCTTTGTGGACATGCCGGTGTGGTACTCCCACAATATCACCAACACGGGAGACGAAGACCTCTACACCATATTCTGGATCAACGAGTTCTTCGACCCTGCCGATCCCGATACATTTTTCGAGGAGGTTTGATATGTTCCAGAATGACGGCAGACTGAAACTGCTCATCATCGTCGGCACACGGCCCGAAATCATTCGTCTCTCCGAGGTCATACGCAAGAGCCGCCAATACTTCGATACCCTGCTGGCCCACACCGGACAGAACTACGACTACAATCTCAACGGAATCTTTTTCCGGGATCTGGAGCTGGCGGAGCCGGAAATCTACATGGACGCCGTGGGCGACACCCTGGGCCAGACCATGGGCAACATCATCGCCAAGTCCTACGATCTCATGACCGAACTCCGCCCCGACGCGGTGCTGGTACTGGGCGACACCAACAGCTGCCTCGCATACGTCGGCGCCAAACGGCTGCACATCCACATCTTTCACATGGAGGCGGGAAACCGCTGCAAGGACGAGTGCCTGCCGGAGGAGACCAACCGGCGGATCGTGGACATCATCTCCGACGTAAATCTCGCCTATTCCGAACATGCCAGACGCTATCTGGCGGAGTGCGGACTGCCCCGGGAACGTACCTTCGTTACCGGTTCTCCCATGGCGGAAGTGCTTCAGCGGAATCTGGCCAAAATCGAGGCCAGCGACATTCACGCCCGGCTGGGGCTGGAACCGGGGAGATACATTCTCCTCTCGGCCCACCGGGAGGAGAATATCGACACCGACGCGAACTTCCGATCCCTCTTCAACGCGGTGAACCGGATGGCGGAAAAGTACGACATGCCGATCGTTTACTCCTGCCACCCCCGCTCCCGGAAACGTCTGGAGGCGAGCGGGTTCCGGCTTGACCCGCGGGTGATCCGGCATGACCCCATGGGATTTCACGACTACAACTGCCTCCAGATGAAGGCCTTTGCCGTGGTTTCGGACAGCGGGACCCTGCCGGAGGAGAGCAGCTTCTTCACCTTCGTGGGCAAGCCTTTCCCGGCGGTGTGCATCCGGACCTCCACCGAGCGTCCGGAGGCGATGGACAAGGGCTGTTTCGTGCTGGCGGGCATCTCGGAAACCGGGCTGCTGCAGGCGGTGGACCTCGCCGTGACGGCGGTCGCAAACCGCGACAACGGCGTGCCGGTCCCGGATTACACGGACACCAACGTCTCCTCCAAGGTGGTGAAGATCATCCAGAGCTGCACCGGAATCGTGAATAAAATGGTCTGGCGGAAGGGATGATTCTAAAAATTCCTCCGGGGAATGCGCCCCGGGACCTTTCGTTATCCAACTGAAGATAACCAACCTATAACCTGATTTTCGTTCAAGTGCAATATCAATACATCAGAGATCCCAACAAGCGGAAAGACGTTCCGACCGGATATCACCGAACCGCCAACGGCATTTCGAATTCCGACCGATGGAATCAAACCATCCGCAAACAACTGAAGTTTTCCCTGAACATTGTCGAGAAACGCCCGTGTTCTCCCAATCTGAAACTCATCACATTCACCTCCTGCCATGTGTTGAAATCGCACAGGGAATACTCAGCAGCCAAGCATGGGGACTATTTTGCAGCCCAACGACTGGTTCGGGACATCATACGTCAGGAGAAGCTTGCCCGACTCTCCTCCATCATATCGCTGGATGATCTGCTGCTCCCGGTTGTTCCGGAACAGGCAAGCGGCGGCAACCGGATCCCATGGGCACTGGCAAAATTGATCGGACAGAAAACGGGAGCGGCGATTTATTGCTGCGTCCATCAGATCATCCATTGGGCCCACACGGCACAAGGTGCCGTTTATCGTATTTTAACGCCGGAAATCTTTGTCGGCAGCATCAAGAAACATAAGCGGTATATCCTGATTGATGACCACACGACATCGGGCGGTACTTTTTCAAGTCTCGCCTCTTATATTGAGGCGAACGACGGCGAAATAAAGTTCCTCATTTCAATTTCGTCATCCGCCAAAGTTCCGATGTCCGACAAGGGATATATCTGTCTTTCTCCGGCCTTTCGATTTTCTGAGGCTTGTTGAGAACCGGTTCCGTCCTGCTTTTGAACGGAAAACCGGCATCTGTCTGCACAGCTTGACCATCCCTCAACTGCAAGCCGTCAACCGCTTCCAATCCCTTGAATCTCTGTTCAGAAAAATTGATAAAAGTCATTTGAACTGTTGATTTTTACGCACTTCGGGATATATTAAATGTTGTGGGCGAACCGCAGTGCCCGAAGTGTTGACATAATGACCGTTCAGAAAATGCAGCATTTTACTTTTTTTGCCAAGAAGATTATTTCGCGGCTTTGTTTCACGCTGACTCTGCCGTGGCTGCTGCTGATATCCGGACTGATTTTCCCGAAGCACCTTTTTGCGGACGTCGTGATCGTTGTCGCCGGCTGCATCCTGGCCGGACCGCTGGGACAGGGGCTGCTCTGGTTGTTAAGCCGCCGCTATCCGCAATTGAATGTGCGTGATTTAGCTTGTGACCGGGAATATCTTATCTGTGTTGCGGGAAGCGGTTTCAGGCAACATTCCCGGCGTGTGCCGGAAAGCTGGTTCGGCGACAATCTTGTGATTCGGTTGACGGAAGCCGGCCGCGTGGCACAGGATCTTGCGCAACGGGAAATCCCCTGTCGGATCTGCGTTTCCATGCCGGAATACCCTGATATGAGCAGGGAAAAACTTCTGGGCCTTCAGGCTTTTTTCCGGCGTTTCGGAATTATGCCGGAGCAAATATCAATCATTGATACCGCACTGGATTCCGAAGAAGAAGTCAAAACATTCCGGGCGCTTCACGAACCCCTGATTATTGTTTCCAACAGCTGGCACATTCCGCGGCTGATGCTGGCGGCGCATCAGCAAAAGGTGCAGGCGGCTGCGGCTCCGGGCGGGCAGATTTTCCATGCTCCGAAGCTCCGTCTGAATCTGAGTATTCTGCCGACGGGAAGCGGAATTCAAGGTCTCGAATGTGCGCTTCATGAAATCGTGGGAATCATTGCCTTAAAACTCAAAGGATTTTTCCGGAGTTTCTCGACGGCCGCCCGGCCTCCTGCCGGGAGCGAATCTTCCCGTTCCTGAAACACCGGTAATTTGAATCATCGATCCGCATCCGTCATCGGGGAATTGCTTTCATGGGCTGTTGCCGCACCTTGCGAAAAGGTCTGCAACAGCCCTTTCCCATTTTCTCAACGTGTCTTGCGTCCGGCGTTTTCTGAGGCTGACGCCGCCGGCTCCGCCCATCACGGTGTCCTTGTCAGTTTTCCTGCAAAAAAAAAGCACAAATCGGCGCAATTCACTTAGCGGATGATGCGGAAAAGCATCATTGAATTGGGGCCGCTCCGAAAGATTCATCCACACGCCCCTTTGAAAATCCGGTTGATACGGGTCGGCGCTCCACTTGCCGGGTTCGACATCCCTCGTTCGGCAGAGGCGCTTGCGCGATTCTGGTTGCACTCATGGGCGCCTCTGCTTTGCTGCTCAACTGAAATATATCACCCAAAAACAAAATTCAACAGGAGAAAACAAAATGAGCCTGATGATGAGCGCAGGAAAGTTCGACGGACGCCGGGAGAAAATCGTTGAACTCCTTGCCTTTCTGCGCAAGACGGCGCTTGTCGGACTCCGTCGGTTCCGGGCGAGCCCTGCCGGTCAGAACGGTGACACGCTGTTCCGGAATCATGACTCTTTCGTGCTGAACGCATTCCCGTTTGATTTGAAAAACGATGGTTCCGGTGCTATATTTTCGTTATTTTGAGCAGTTGCAAAAGTTTTTTATGAGACTGTCTGCAGTATCCTGTCCGACCGGGACATCAACGCATACGCAGGAGGTAAAATGATCGTCTTCGGCATCACGGCAATGGTTTTCGTGGGACTGGGCTGGACCCTTTTCGGATATGTCATGGGAAAGGCTCCGCGCCGGAATATCAAAGTCCCTTATCTGCTGATTTGCACTTACTTTCTGGCACTGGTTGTGAGCGGCTCCATCGGTCTGTATCAGGGCTTCCCCCGCCTTTCCCCTTTCGGTTATTTTATCACTTTCGGCGTGCTGGTGATCTGCGGAATCGCCAACTATTTCCAACTCAATCTCATGTCCCGCGCCATGCAGAAAGGGCCGAACGGCATCATCTGGAGCATCATTCAGTCCGGTTTTGTTTTTCCGTTCTTCATGGGCGTCATCTTCTTCGGAGTCCGGCTGAATATTCTGCGGATCAGCGGACTGGTTTCCCTGCTGGCTGCGCTGGCGCTCTTCGGGATGGGTAAAAAAACCGAGTCCGAAGGCGATTGGAAACTGCTTGCCTTCAGTTCCTTTCTGATGACCGGTCTTTCGCAGATGCTGAGCAATCTGCCCTCGTATTTCCCGGAAGCGGAGGCGGTATCGAGCATCTGGCGTACCGCCGCGTTTTCGTTCGGCGTCGGCCTCTGCGCAGTGATACTGGAACTGCCCCAAGGGAAACAATTTTTCACGGAACTGAGCAGTCATTGCCACCGGATCGCGGTCTGGGGGAATTGTCTGCTGTTGGAAATCCCGGGAATTGTCATATCCTATCTGCTGCTGTATCCGGGCATGGATATCCTCTCGCGGGCGGGCATCGGGTCCGTTGCATATCCGGTCATGGTGGGTTCCTGCATCATCATTTTCGAACTCTTTTCCGTGCTGATCCTGCGGGAAAAACGCAAGTTGGTCCAATGGATCGCCCTGCTGCTCTGTCTGCTCGGCGTCATCGGCATTTGCATGTGAACATCTTATCATCAATATCGATTCTCTGAATCCCGTCCTGTCAATCCGCCGCCGATCAGGACGGCTTGCCAGGGCGAAAAAAATCCGGCAGAAAAAACGGCGGTTTGGGCTCAATACGGTTGTTATGTCCGTGCTCATCGTTCACTTGAGCATCCGTAAGTTTTTACGGACTTTTCAAAACGATATCGGGGAATGAAGTTGAAAAACTGCTGAAAGATGCTATTGTAATGCAGCATCCAACTTTCACAATCAACTCCCGTTTTTTACCGGACAGCAGTGATGTTTGACCGGTAACAATCGGAACCGACAGAGGGAAAAATGGCAACTCTTCATATTCCGGTCCTGGAAAGCGGAAATGCCGTTTGGGATAAGGCCTTTGAACTGGCCTGCGGCGATTTTTCAGGCAATATCATCCCGTATTGCGCCGGGCTGCTGAAAGAAAAAGTTCCGGTGATCTGTGCCGGGGACACCTATCGTACCCCGTGGACCCGGGACGCGGCCTTCAATACCTGGTACGCAGGCTCGATCCTTGCTCCGGAAACAGCGAAAAACACCTTGCTTGCCGTGCTGACCGAGCAAAATCATAAAATTATGATTGATGAGGATTCCGGTCAATACTGGGATATGATCATCTGGGCATGGGGAGCCTGGAATTATTATCTTGCGACCCTGGACCGTGATTTTCTTCAGACTGCGCTTCCGGCGATTGAGAACACACTGGAAAACTGCATCCGAAATGAATGGGATCCTGCCGATGGTCTTTTCCGCGGCGGAGCCTGTTTTCAGGACGGCATTTCAGGATATCCGGATCAATTTGTATCCGATAAAAATGAGAGCGGCATCCTCTTTTGCCTGAACGATTCGCCCCGGCACGAATGGCTGGTGAAACAGGGGCATGGCCTGCCGTGCAAAGCTCTCTCCTCGAATTGTCTTTATCTTCTGGCGGGACAATGCGCAGCTGAAATGCGCAGGATCCTGAATCTCCCGGAGAACAGGGAACAGAATCTTTTTACGGAAAAACTGTTGTGTTCCATTCGGAAATGTTTCTGGAATGAGGGAAAAGGCCGGTTCCGTTATCTGATCGATGCTTTTGATCCGAAAGACCGTCAGGAGGGGCTGGGAATCGCTTTTGCGGTTCTCGCCGGAGCCGCGGATCGGGAAATGCTTCAGCGTCAAATGTCCAATCTTTTTCTCACATCGCATGGCCTGCCCTGTGTCTGGCCTGAATATGAACGTTATTCTGTCATGCGGCAGGCGCTGGTGCGCGGAGAATCCTTCGATCATTACGCCCGTCATTCCGGTTCCGTATGGCCGCAGGTCAATGCGGCATTCGTTTCGGCACTTTCCGATGCCGGATACCGAAAAGAAGCGCTCCGTGAAATGGATCTTCTTGCCAACAAAGCCTGCCGCGACGGGATGTTTTTTGAGCTGTATCATCCGGAAACGGGTCTGCCGGACGGCGGATTGCAGGAATGGGGGACGGAGGGGATCATACACTGGAAATCATGCAAGCGTCAAACCTGGGCGGCGACCGGCTATATCCATATGGCGTTGAAGGCTCTTTTCGGAATGAAGCTCACCCCGGACGGCATTACCGTTCAACCGCTGCTGCCCGATGGATGCAGCGGTATGAGAATCCGGGATCTGCACCTGCAGGGGCGGGATTTTGAAATCACCGTTCGTCGTGCAAAAGACAATGAAAAACCGTCGGAACTCCCATTCCGGCTGAAATCAGGCAGGAACGACATTGTCCTGAGGGAACCTCGATAATACCTTTTTGACAGAAAATCCGCCTGCTTCCGTTTGAAAATCTCTCCATTTTACGCGGGCGGCCTCATCAAAAAGCGGCATCTCTCCATGTTGTATGCAGGGCCGACATCGTGATGGGTGGCATCGTGAAATCCCGATCGCGGCGGCCCGAGGGGCGCCGCCGCGACACGCCGAGGGCGACGTTCGCCCGGACGGCCTGCCACGGCGAAAAAAATCCGGCAGGAGAGGGGAGGATACTTGGGCGTTTGGCCCTCCTTCGCCATGCGGGCTATGGAGGGCATCCTTCGCCGCGCTTCGCGCATTTTTGCTCCGCAAAAAAAAACTACGGACGGCAAACCTGACGGCTTGCCATCCGTAGCCTTGGCGAAGGATGGTGGTCCTTAAGCGACTCGCCGAACAACTTCATCTCTTTTGGCGTTTTGAGCTCGATTTTTGAATAAGTTCGTAATAAAAGAGATGAATTGAGACCAAAACGCTATGCGAACATAAAATTCTCCTAAGGCTGTTCGCTGAAAAAAGTCCAAAATTTCTGAAAAATTTATCTTCCGTGACATCATTTGTCAGTTTGTCGGGGTATATTATGCTCAAAATCAAAAGCAGAGGTTTTTCTGTCGATTCAATTTAAAACGCAAGGTGGGGTATGGAAAATCTGCCGGTAAAACTGCTGACCGAACTTCTGACGCCGGATGAGATGATCACAGCGGATAACGTGAGAAGTACGCACGATGTGAAGTTTTGCCCCATCGGAATTTCGTTGCGCGATGAAGGCAGCGTTGCCCAATGTCTCTGTGGTGGCAAAGAATTTAGAGAGTTCCGCTATACACCTCACGCTTATTTCGCTGTCAAGATTTGGGAGACCGCCCGCGACAACCTTTTGATGCGTCCTGAGTTTGCCGGAGCTCTTGACATAGAATGGTATCCCGTTGCGGCGTCTTTTCGTTCCATCCGTTTCGTAAACGGCGATACGGAAAAATTCGTCGACGCCATGTTCGAGGAAATGAAGCGGGTGGCTGACTCCCGAACGATTGAGATCCGTTATGGGCGTTTCGATGCGCCCGCGCTCCCGGAGCGTTCGAATTCTCCAAGCCATTATTATATTATGCCTCCCGAAATTTTTGTCCGAAAACGCGGTTGGAGGATGAAGAACGAGTTGGACGCCTTGCAAGACTCTCCGACCGATCGGTTTTCGTGGGACGATATCAAAGATGCCTTCGTTGTTTTGAAGCCGATACAACTGGCTTTTATCGCCGGGGACGAAATGAATCGTTATACGCCTCTGGATGAGGAATTCATCAGCGCGTGCGGTGATTTTGACATTGAAAAGGTAAAAGGACTGGTTGCGAAGGGCGCGAACATTCATGCGGTGGATCGATACGGCGATACCGCGATGGCCACCATGATGATGAATTATTGTGACCTTGAGGATGTTGATGAAAATGGGCGTCGCCACTTCAGCAACAAAAATCACGACCGATTCATTGAACTTGCGAAATATCTGCTGTCGCTCGGGTACAACATCAACCTCGCCGGATATGCGGAAGCGACCTGTCTTTATGAAGCGGCTCACCTTCTGGGTGATTTGGAACTCGTTAAATTCCTTTTGGACAACGGTGCTGATCCCAACATCGGCTCGTATATCGGGGACATCGGCGAGGAGGTTTTGGGATACACCGTGCTCATGCATGTCTGGGATGATGAGCGCTTACATGAAGAAGACTTTTCAGCGCTCACCAAACTTCTGCTGAAATACGGTGCGTTGCCCATCCCCAGAGGGGAAATACTTGACTGGAACGAATTTAGTGAGTGGCTTGCAAGACAGAAAAAGGACAACCGATGGAATATCGCCAATTGCGCCGGATTGCCCATATTCGATTCCGCGCTGATCAACTGTGCCCGGAACATGGTTTTTTACTACATGGCGCTAATTGTCCAGAGCGGTGGAGACGTCAATGTCAGGGATCTGCGGGGACGGAACCTTCTTCAAATCGCATTTGAAGACGCTGAATACCCCCCAAACGACAAAAAATATCTGCAGGCAGATATGACGGAAATGTGTCTCCTGTTGCTTTGCAGTCTGAAGCTGAAACTCTCGGATGCGGAAATCGAGCGGGCCAAGGCGACCTGCCGGGAAAAAGGATATCAAGAAGCCCTCGATGCGATTTCATCGGTCGTCGATCGAAATGAAAGATGAAAGGGTTTGCCAAGGCGAAAAATCAGAAGTGGCGTTTTGCGAAGGCACGCCCGCAATGCGTCTTCAAATAAGCTTCGAACGCATAGGCCTTTTCTTTTGATGAAAATGCGACCGCGGTTTCGATACGCCACGGTTTGAATTTCGAGGTATGCGGCACTTCGCCGGAATTATGCTTGTCCAAGCGGGCATGCAAATCTTCCGTGACTCCCGTATAGAAATGAGTTCCGGTTGCAGCATCTGTCAGCATATAGACATAATAAAATTTGGTCATCAACGGAATCCCTTATCCATTGTGTGGTTTTGCCCGGCTTCATTTCATTACGCCGTGGCAGTCTTCCCCGTTGGGTTCGCTTGGCTGCGCCGCCGCTGAGCGCGGACGGCTTGCCAAGGCGAAAAAAAATCCGGCTCGGGGAGCCGGATTTTTTGAAGACTGGTGGAGCTGATGGGAGTCGAACCCACTACCTATACGATGCGAACGTATCGCTCTAGCCAAATGAGCTACAGCCCCATTTTTTTACGTCCATTAATATACATGCGGTTTCTTGAAAAGCAAATCGGGAATCACTTTTTTTCGCGCCGATCTCCCCGATCCCCCCTGCCGCTTCCCGCCGGCCCGCCGTGATCCTTCGGCGCTTTGCGCTCCGGCCCGCGTCCGCCGCCGCTCCGCTCCCGGTCATGACGCCGCCCACGCTCCCGGCCGTATCGTTTGCTCCCCGGACGGGCCTTTTTCAGCATTTCAATCTGTTCCCGGCGCTCGCCGAGCCCGCGGTTCACCGTCAGAATCTCCCCGTCCGGACTCATGCCGGTGTAATACATGGCCGCCCCCATGGTCATCGGCAGCGGGATGTAGTCCTGCACCTGCTGGGGACTCCAGTTGTTGGCGTCCAGATAATCGTCCACCACTTTCATCTCTTTGGCGCCGCAGCCCGGAAAATTGGAGATGAAAAGCGGGATCAGATACTGCTTTTTGCCCAGTTTCGCGCTCTCGGACTCGAAGATCCGCCGGAATTCGTAAAACTCCTCCGCCGAACTTTTCCGCATCAGCCGCAGCACCTTTTCATCCAGATGTTCCGGCGCGACCTTCAAATGCCCGGAGACATGATCGGCGATCAGTTCCCGGAGCAGTTCCGGCTGCCGCAGCGCCAGATCCAGCCGGATGCCGGAATTGACGTAGACGTGCTTCACCTTGTCCAGCCGGGAAACCCTTTTCAGCATCCGCACTTCCGCCTTGCCGTCGCAGCGGTAGTTGGGGCAGGGG
>JAZMZH010000066.1:0-17402 GCA_045585875.1 Victivallaceae bacterium
TGCTTGGTTCCCCACCTGACTCGGTTGGTCCATCCACAGCGCCCGGCTTCCGGTCCGGCGACGGACAGAAATCTACCGTACGGAGTTAACTATACACCCTTTTCGGAAAAATTCAAGGCATTGCGACAATTCTTTGCGGAGATTTTTTCTCTCCACGATGCGGTCGATCAATCCTTTTTCAAGAAGGAACTCCGCGGTCTGAAACCCCTCCGGGAGATTGGCGTTGGTGGTTTCCTTGATGACTCTGGGGCCGGCGAATCCCACCATGGCTCCGGGTTCGGCCAGGATGATGTCCGCCACGGTGGCGAAGCTGGCGGTGACGCCGCCGTAGGTAGGCTGGGTCAGCACGGAGATGTAGAGGAGGCCGGCATCCCGGTGACGCTGAATGGCGCCGCAGGTTTTGGCCATCTGCATCAGACTGAGGATGCCCTCCTGCATCCGGGCGCCGCCGCTGGCGGTGAAGATGACCAGCGGCAGTTTCATATCGGTGGCGCGTTCGGCCATGCGGGTGATTTTCTCGCCCACCACCGAGCCCATGCTGGCGCCCATGAAACGGAAATCCATGACGCCGAGGGCGAAGGGGATGCCGTTTATGGTGGCGGAGCCGCAGACGACGGCTTCGTTGAGGGCGGTTTTTTCCTCATTTTCGGCGATGCGGTCGGGATAGCTTTTGGAATCGGTGAATTCCAGCGGGTCCACGGAGTGGAGGTTGGAGTCCCAGGCGTCGAAGCTGAGGGAATCCACCAGCATTTCGATGCGGTCCACGGCGTCGATGGCCATATGAAATCCGCAGTTGCTGCAGACGAAGTGATTTTCCTCGAGAAAATCGGTGTAGAGAGTCCTGCCGCAGTTGCGGCATTTCTGCCACGCCCCGTCCGGGATCTCCATCTTTTTCGGTGAAGAACTCTTCAGAGTCGTGTATTTCCCTGCAAAAATAGGCATTTCCCATCCTGTTCAAGCTCGCCGCGTCCCGGTCAAAAGCCGTTCCGGCGGAATAAAACCGCCGCCCGTCCGGACGTTTCCGTCCAACGCCGCGCCGGTCGTTTTGACGGCGGTCAACTTTTATTAAGATAACTCTTTTTCGGGAAAATGCAATGCGGAAAGACTCTTTTTTTGCAAAATGACGAAAAAGCATTATATTGTTACAATGAAGAATATTGATTTGCATTGTCACAGCTGTTTTTCCGACGGATGCGACACTCCGGCGCAGCTGGCGGAATCGGCCGCCGCCGTCGGCTTGTCGGCTCTCGCCCTCACCGACCACGACACGGTGGCCGGGCTGGAGGAGTTCCGACGGGCAGGCGCCGCCTTTCCCGGCATGGAGACGATCGCAGGGGTGGAAATATCCACGACCTACGGTCAGAAGGAGCTCCATATCACCGGACTGTTCATCGATCCGGCGAATCCCTTTCTCAACGGATTTCTCGGCGATCTGCGCCGGGAGCGGCTGGAGCGGGCCCGGGCGATGAGCGCCCGTCTCGCCGCCATCGGCTACCCGGTGAACATGCCGGAACTGCAGGGCAGCGGCGCCAGGCCCATCGGCAGGCCGCACTTCGCCAGACTGCTGGCTGAAAATTACCGCTTCGCCTCCATCGCCGAGGTCTTCGACCGGCTGCTGAAGCGGGGCTGCCCCGGCTATGTGCCGCGGCGACTGCCTCCGCCGGAAGCCGCCATCGACGCCATTCACCGGGCCGGAGGATGCGCGATCTGGGCCCATCCCATCTCCGGACCGAGGAGCGATCACTCGTGGATCAACCGCATGTGCGCCAAACTCCGGGGAATGGGTCTGGACGGGGTGGAGGCATGGTATTCCACCTTTTCGCCGCTGCAGACGGACATGATCCGCGAAGTGGCGGGACGGCAGCGGCTGCTCTGTTCGGGAGGCAGCGATTATCACGGGGAAAATCAGCCGGACATCATGCTCGGCCGGGGCCGGGGCGGACTGGCGGTGCCCGGGGAAATCCTCGAGCCGCTGAGACAGCGGAGTCTGGAGCTGCGGTGAAACCGTCCGGAACCTTCCCTCCGGTTTTCACGGCGTCGCTGGCGGTGATGGCCGGGGGCGCGGCGGTTTACGTTTCCGGAATAACGGCGGCGGCATGGACGGCGGCGCTTGCGCTCGGGGGCGGAATTTTTCTTTTCCGGGGAATTCACCGTCATCGGCTGCATCTGGCGCTGCTGGCGGCGGGATTCTGCGCCGGCGGCGCGGCCATGGGGAGAAAAATCGCCGCATGCGATGCGGACGTAAAGAGCATCGGCATCAACCGGGAGGTTTCGTCGGCGGTGCTGGTCGTCCGCGACAACGGCTGTTCTCCGCTGTGTCCGTGGATGGACACGCCGCGATCGGTGGAGTGCCTGCTCCGGACCGCCTCCGGGGAGAGTTTCCGATGCCGGGCGGTGACCGCGTCCGGGACGGAGTGGCCGTCGCGGCCCGGATGGGGAGACGAATTTCTGGTCAGCGGCAGGTGGCCGACGCCGGAGAGCGGATTTCGGACGCCCCGGCTGATCGTGGAGGAGTGCAGACCGCTGCGTCGCGGTTCCGGAGTGATGCGCACGATGCTGAATCTCCGGGACCGGACGATCACGGCCGTCACCCGGCACTTCGGCAGCGGGGACGACCCGGAGGCCCGGACGGCCCGGGGCGTGATGGCAGCCATGATCTTCGGCTGCCGGCAGGGAGTGTCCCGGGAAGCCATGGAGAATTTCGTGCTTGCCGGGACGATCCATCTTTTTTCGGTGAGCGGGATTCACATCGCGGTGCTGGCGGCCATTGTCGGGATGCTGACCTTTTGGATGCCCTTTCGGCCGCGCTATCTGCTGATGCCGCTCATGCTGGCGCCCTATCTGCTGATGACCGGATGTTCGACTCCGGCGGTGCGGGCATGGTGCATGTTCGCGGCCTGGAGCTTCGGCCGGGGGCTGACGCTCAGGACGCCGCCGGTGCGGATCCTGGCCCTGACGGCGGCGGTGATGGTGCTGATCGATCCGGAGCAGCTTGTGCGGATGGGATTCCAGTACTCCTTTGCGGTTACGGCGGCCCTGCTGCTGATGCTGCCCGAACTGAAGCAGCTGAAGCATCTCCTGCGGGCCGACGACCCCTGGCGGCCCCCGGACCGGGAGAGCCTGCGGCGGCGCGCGGTCCGGCATTGCGGCGATCTCCTGCTCGATGCGGGAGCGGTGGCTCTGACGGCTTTTGCCGTGGGCGCGCCGCTGACGCTGTTTTATCAGGGCAAGGCCGCGATCGTCTCGGTGGCGGCCAACATCGTCATCACGCCGGTGCTCCCGCTGGTCTACCTGACCGGAGCCGCGGCGGCGCTGGCGCCCTGCTCCTTTACCGGCACGGTGTGCCGGACCGTGACCATGGTGATCCCGGGCACGGCGGAACTGGCCGCGAAGCTGGCCGGAAATTGCGGAGGATTCGGCCGCCCGACGTGGTATCTGGCCGGGGCGGCGGTGGCGGGAATCCTCGCGGCGCTGGGATTTTTCCGGGACCGGAGGGCGCGGAGCGCGGGGGCGCTGATCTATGCGCTCTTCTGGGGCGTCTGCTGCTTCAAGCCGCTCTTTTACCGGGACAACGTCATGTGGACGGTGCCGGCCTACGGAGGAACGCCCACGGTGGTGGCGGCGGTCCCGGAACTCGGAGGCGGCCGGGCTGCGGCGATCATCGGCGACCTCAACCCCGCCGGGGTGGAGGCGATTGAAAGGTTTCTCACCGACCGTGGCATCACCGGTTTGGAAACGGTGCGGGCGGAGCATCCGGCCTCGAGGATGTGGCATGACGCCGGTCGGCTGACCGCCGCGCTCCCGGCGGATCTGGTGCTGGTGTCCGACATGAACCCCCGTAAAAACCGTCGGGCGGCGCAGGCCGCGGGAGAGGTTCGGGCCGGATTTTTCGCCGCCGCCGAAAAAGAGGGAGTCCGGGTGGGCGGTCACACGCTGGTCCGGCGCCGCGAGGGGCGTGCCTGCCGGATATTCTGGGACGGGGAGGAGATCGGGTTCGTGGAGGGCCGGAGCAACCGGGACCGGTTCTGGCCGAAGGCGGATCATCGGCTGCCGGGAAGCGGGGATGCGGAGGGACTGCTCAGCCCAGAGAAACTTTTTCCACCGATTCCGGCACCCGATTCAGAAAACGCTGCGCCAGAAACCGGAATTTCTCATCCAGATCGGTGACGTAAAAGCGGTCGGCGCCGCCGTTGCCGCGTCCGGCGGTCAAATTCCGCTCCGCGAGAAATTCCGCCACATATTCTCCGCAGGCGACGGCGCTGTCCACGATGCGGACGGATTCGCCCAGATACCCGGCCAGAGCGCGGCGGAAGAGCGGATAATGCGTGCAGCCCAGGAGCAGGACATCCGGCGGCGCTTTTCTGAAGCCGCCCAGATAGTGTTCGATAATCAGCTCCGCCGCCGCGGAATCGGCGAATCCCTCCTCGGCCAGAGGCACCAGCAGCGGACAGGCGATGCTCTTCACCACGACGGACGGGTCGGAAGCGTGGATGCCCCGGCGGTAGCTGTCGCTGTTGACCGTGGCCCTGGTGCCGATCACGGCCACGGTGCCGACGGGCCGGAGACGCAGCACGGCGCGGATCCCGGCGTCGATGACGCCCAGCATGGGAACCATGGGAAAAGCCGACCGGGTGCTCTCCAGGGCCACGGCGCTGGCGGTGTTGCATCCGAAAACGACCAGCTTCACGCCCTGATTCACGAGGAATTCCACATCCTGTCGGACGAATTCCCGGATCGCCTCCGGGGATTTGTCCCCGTAAGGCACTCGGGCGGTATCGCCGAGGTAGAGGAGGTTTTCGTCGGGAAGCAGCCGGTTCAGGGCGGCGGCGACGGTCAGACCTCCCAGTCCCGAATCAAAAACGCCTATCGGCCGGTTGTCGCTCATTTGCACCTTTTTCGATGATGTTGTTGAGCGGAAATATAACCGTAAAAACGGAAAAATGCAAGGGACGGATTGCAAAAAATCCGGCATCGGTGTATATTTATGGAGCAAAATCAAAGAAAATCCCGGGGCGGACGCCGCCGGGGCTCAAGGAGTTTTTTATGGGAAATCACACGGTAAAGGTGATGGTGGTCGGGTTCGGAAACGTGGCCCGGGGAGTGCTGTGCTCGCTTAAAAATAATCCCGATATGGAGCTGGCCGGAATCGTCAGCCGCACCCCGGAGCGGGTGCGGGCGTGCAATGTCGGCGTGCCGGTGGTGAGATTCGACGAATTCGTCGCCGATCCCGGAGTCATAAACGCCGACGTGGCCATCCTCTGCGGCGGTTCCAAAAACGACCTGCCCGCCCAGGGGCCGGTGATCGCCCGGATCATCCACACGGTCGACAGTTTCGACAACCATTCCCGGATCCCGGAATACTTCAAAATGATGGACGAGGCGGCGGGCTCCACCGGCCACGTGTCGGTGATCTCCACCGGCTGGGACCCGGGGATCTTCTCGCTGGAGCGGACTCTGGCCGGAGCTTTTCTCCCGGGCAGCCGCGCTTACGGCTTTTACGGCCTCGGTCCGGCCGGAGGTCTCAGCATGGGGCACTCCGACGCCATCCGGACGATCCCCGGAGTCGCGGACGCCCGTCAGTACACCCACGCGATCCCGGAGGCGGTGGAACGGGTCCGCAAGGGCGAAAATCCGGATTTCGCGCCGGGTGACATGCACACCCGCGAATGTTTCGTGGTCGCCGAGCCCGGCGCCGACACTGCCGCCATCGAGGAGGCCATCCGGACCATGCCGGGATATTTCGCGCCCTACCGGACGACGGTGCGCTTCGTCAGCGCCGAAGAACTCCGGGAGAAGTGCGCCGGCTTCCCCCACGACGGCAGCGTGGTGGCCGCCGGGACCACCGGAAACGGAAATCCCGCCTGCGTCGAATACCATTGCCAGTGGGGCAGCAATCCCGAGGCCACGGCCAATGTGCTGGTGGCCCACGCCCGGGCCGCGGCGCGGCTGGCGCGGGAAAAACGTTCGGGCGCGATGACCATCCTGGACATTCCTCCGGCCTATTTCTCGCCGCGGACCCGCGACGAACTTCTGGCCCGCTTCATGTAAGAGATGAAAAGCCCGGCATTGCAGGACGCGGCCCGGTACAAGCGTCTGGCCGCGGAGTCTCCCAATCCCAGCTGCGAGAGAAGTTTCGCCAATCTTTTCTGCTACCGGCGCGAGGGCGTCGAGATCGAGTTCCGGGAGGAGCGGGTGCTGATCTGGCAGGGCGGCGACGGAGTGTGGCAGTTTCCGGCGGGCAGACCTCCGACGGCGGAGGAGCTGCTGCGGCTGTGTCCGGGACATTCGATTTACGACGTGCCGCCGGATTTCCCGCCCGGGGAATACTTTGAAGTCACCTGCGATCCCGGCGAGGCCGACTACATTTACCGGAACGACCGTCTCGCCGGATTCACCGGCGAAAAACTCCGTAAAAAACACAATCTCTGCCGCCAGTTTGAAGCCCTCTGCCCGGAGTGGCGCGTCGAGGCGATCACGGAGAAAAATCTGCCCCTGGCGGCGCAATTCGCCTCCGACTTCAACCGCGCCCGGGGCGACGCCGGTTTTCTGGCGGTGGAAAACCGGGCTTTGCATGAGTGCTGGGAGCATTTTTTCGCGCCGGAACTGGAATTCTCCGGCATCCTTCTTTTCGCGGAGCCCGGACGGGTGGCGGGATTTGCGGTCATCAGTCCGCTGGCCGGGGTCCCGGAGGGGATGTGCGACGTGCATTTCGAGAAGGCCGACCACGCCGTCAAGGGCGCTCCCCAGAAACTCACCGCCGCGCTGGCGGAGTTCGCCCGCGGCGGATTCGCCAGGATGAACCGGGAACAGGATATGAATGTCCCGGGTATAAGACAGGCCAAAAGCTCCCTGGACCCGGAGTATCTGTGGCGGCGGCGCACCCTGGTCCCCGTCGGGCGGTGAGAAGAATCTTTGCGCCGTCCCGCCGGATCACCCGCCGGATGCCTCGTCCGCCGGAAACAATTCGGGGAACACCGCGTCCTCGTCGCGGAAAATCATGCGCTTCCCGCTCCGTGGATGGGGGAATTCCAAAAGAGAGCAGTGCAGCGCCTGACGCTCCATCCCCAGAAATTTCAGATCCTCTCCGGTGAGGGTCCGCTCCCTGAGCTTCAGAAACATCCTTTCATCCCGGCCGTAAAGTTTATCCCCCACCACCGGATAGCCGAGCGAGAAGAGCGTCGCCCGGATCTGATGCTGGCGTCCGGTATGGAGCACCGTCCGGAGCAGCGTCATGCCGCCTGCGCGGCGCAGCGGGAAAAATTCGGTGTCGACCCGCCCGGGGCCGCCGCCGTCTCCCGGGACGAAACGCTTTTTCTTGGCGACGGTGCTCCCGTCGTCGGGGACCAGCGTCCCGACGGCCCGGAGCGGAGCCGGGAAATCCCCCCGCACCGCCGCCAGATATTCCTTGCGGAATTCCGGCAGAGAGTGCTCCAGGGTCGCGGCGTCCTCCCGGGTCCGGGCGGCCAGCACCAGCCCGGAGGTTTCCCGATCCGGCCGGGTGATGAAGCGCAGTTCGCCGAGGGTTCCGCAGGCGGCGTGCCACAGGGTGTGGCGGAAAAATGGTCCGGTGGGGTGTACGCAGAGGTTTCCGGATTTGGCGAAGACCGCCACGGCGTCGTCGAGATACACGGTACGGAAGCGCATATCGGCTTCCGGTTCGGGCGTTTCGGGCGGACGGTAAGCCACGCAGTCGTGGCGTCGGAGCACCGTCGGTCCGGGCAGGACGGCGCCGTTCACCTCCACCCGGCCGGCGGCGATCTCGGCTTCCCAGCCGGCGCGGTCGAAGCGGCGGAAGTGCGAGGCCAGATAATCCGTCAGCCGGACGCCGTCCTCGGATTCCGTCACATGGCTGCGCAGACGGCGGCACTTCAGCCGCGATATGATGTTTTCCCTGTTCATGAATGGAGAATATAGCGCCTCCGGCGCGTTTTTGCCAGCCGGTTTTCTTGAAAAATTCCCTTTTCCGGTGTAAATTATTCCCGGAAAATCAATTTGCAACCCAAAGCAGGGAGATTGCGCCATGCTCTTCACCAGTACCCGCCGGAACCTCGCCGTTGCTCCGGCGCAGGTCATAACCAGCGGCATTTCGGCCGACGGAGGGCTTTTCGTGCCGGAAAATTTTCCGGCCCTGGATTCCGCCGCGCTGCGGGAGCTCGCCGGGCTCGACTACATCGGACGGGCGAAATACATTCTCGGAAAGTTTCTCACCGATTTCACCCCGGAGGAGATCGATTCCTGCGTCCGGGGAGCCTACACCGGGACTTTTGAAAACGAAGCGCCCGCGCCCCTGCTGGCCATCGCCGACGGGATTCACATGATGGAGCTGTGGCACGGTCCCACCTGCGCTTTTAAGGACGTGGCGCTGCAGCTGCTGCCCTTTCTGCTGACCACCGCCGCGGGCAAAACCGCAAGCGGCAAGACCATGGTCATCCTGGTGGCCACCTCCGGAGACACGGGAAAGGCGGCGCTGGAGGGGTTCGCCGACGTGCCCGGGACCCGGATCATCGTCTTCTATCCCGGGGACGGCGTCAGCGATATGCAGAAGCTCCAGATGACCACTCAGGAGGGGGAAAATGTGGCGGTGTGCGGCATCGACGGCAACTTCGACGACGCCCAGACCGGGGTTAAGGCGATCTTCGCCGACCCGGAGATGCGGGCGGCGCTGGCGGCCTCGAAGATGGAGTTTTCATCGGCCAACTCCATCAACTTCGGGCGTCTGGCTCCTCAGATCGTCTATTACGTCTCCGCCTACTGCGATCTGCTGAATTCCGGGGCGGTGAGGCCGGGAGACCCGATCAACATCGCGGTGCCCACCGGAAACTTCGGCAACATTCTGGCGGCCTACTACGCCCGGCGCATGGGGCTGCCGGTGAGGAGATTCCTCTGCGCGTCGAACCGCAACAACATCCTCACCGACTTTCTCGCCACCGGAGTTTACGACCGCAACCGGGCGTTTTACACCACCGAGAGTCCCTCCATGGACATATTGATCTCCTCCAATCTGGAGCGTCTGCTCTACCACATGTACGGGGGAGATGCCGAAGCGGTCGCTTCGCTGATGGCTTCGCTGAAGGAGACCGGACGCTATGAAGTTTCTCCTGAGGTGAAGGAGCGGATCGCGGCGGAATTTTCCGGAGGCTTCTGCGGCGATGAAGCCACCCGGGATACCATCCGGGAAGTGTTCCGGCGCTGTCATTATCTGTGCGACACCCATACCGCGGTGGCGCTGAATGTCCTCCGACAGTACCTCGACCGCACCGGCGACCGCACGCCCTGCGTGGTGGCCTCCACCGCGTCTCCCTACAAGTTCGCTCCGGCGGTGCTGGCGGCGATCAGCGGGGAGGAGGGCTCCGGGCTGAATGATTTCGCCCGTCTGGAGCGGCTGGCGGCGCTCTCCGGCACGGCGGTGCCGCCGCCGTTGGCGGCGCTGAAGAGCAAACCCGTCCGGCATCCGGAAGTGATCGGAAAGTCGGAAATGCGGGATTTCATCCGCCGCAGTCTCGGCCTCTGAAGCGTATCCCGGGGAGCTTTTCGCATCCCCGGACGGCCTGTGATCGGGGCAAAAAAGGGAAGGCTTCCGCAGAGGGGCGCCGGACCGGAGTTTTTTCTCCGATCGGGAGGAAATCAGAGGAATTTTGGCAGAGAAACGCGGAGCTTTTCTCCGATCAAAACAAAAAATGGCAGTCCCGCAAGGATTCGAACCTCGACAAAATGAACCAGAATCACTTGTGCTACCATTACACCACGGGACTGCGCAGTACGGTTAATATATCATGACATGCGGAGAAAAGCAAATGAAAATCGGGGAAAAAGGGAAAAGAATTGCAATCATCGCGGCGGCGGGGATCGCCGTCGCCGCGGCCGCTCTCCTGATGCGTTTCCCGACGGCCGGGCCGGAGGACGCCGGGAGCGGCGCTGGAAGAGTTTACACCTGTTCCTTTCCCGTCATGAGCACCATGTGCGCGGCGGAGCTGCGCTGCGAAAACGCCGACGCCGCCGAGAGGGCGCGAAAAGCGATTCAGAACAGTTTTGAAACCGTAAGAGCCTGCGCCGACATCTTCGACCCGGATTCGGAAATCTCCCGGATCAACGCCGGGGGCCGCTCCGGCGCGGTCTTTGAACTCTCCGAACCGCTGACCGAACTGTTTCGGATCAGCCGCCGGGCGTGGGAGTATTCGGACGGGGCGTTCGACCCCTCTCTGGGCCCGGTGCTGGAATTGCGGCGGAGATCGCCTCCCGCGACGGAGGAGGAGCTCCGGCGGGCGGCGGAATCGACCGGATTCGACCGGATCGCCCGGCTGGACGGAAACCGGCTGACGCTGCTGGCCGACGGCGTGAAATTCGACTTCGGCGGAGTCGCCAAGGGGCTGGCGGTGGATATGGCCGTCGAGGCGTGCGCAGGCATCGGCGGCGTGAAGGGCGGCATCATCAATCTGGGCGGAAACATCCGGCTGCTGCCGGGGAGCGAACCCGCGGAAATATCCTTCGTCGATCCGGACGCGCCGGAAAATACGGGCGGGAGTTTCCTGCTCCGCGGCGGGGAGGCGTGCGCCTCGTCGGGATCGTACCGGAGGGGCGGGCACATCGTCGATCCCCGCTCCGGCGCGGCGCCCGACCGGGTTTCCGGCGTGACGGTGACGGCCGGAAGCGCGGCGGAGGCGGACTGGCTCTCCACCGCGCTCTTCATCGACGGAGAACTCCAGCCGCCGCCGGGGTGCGGATTCATCATCCCGACGGCGGAGGGCGGCTTTACGACCCGGGGAAGCGTGGAGGGGTTCCGGAGTCCCCGATAAGCGGGAGGCTCAGCGGATGTCGTAGATCCAGCGGCCGCCCTCGGCCCGGCGCGAAACCCCGCCGTCGGGACGGTTGAGGGCCTTGCGCGCCAGGAAACCGGAGACGGTGGAGAGCCGGTCGCTCATGCCGCAGCGGGCGGCGATTTCGGCGGCGGTGCCGGAACAGGGGGCGATGGCGGCGAGTTTGCCGTCCAGCTCTCCGGCCATGGCGAGGATCCCTTTGGCGGCCAGTTTGTAGGCCTGGACTCCGGGCTGATGAAAGGCGTTGATGTTGATGAATTCGGCGTAAACGGCGACTGCCCGCTCATAGAGGGCGATCAGCAGTCCCAGATGGCAGGCGTCCACGGCGGTGATCCGGGCCTTTATGACCATGCGCTTTTTGTTTTCAAGGGCCTGGGCGAGCCCCTCGGCGAAGCCGTAGAGATAGTCGCCGAGGGTGAATCCGTCTCCGGCGCCGAAATTTTCGGCATCGGTCATGACCTCGATGAAGGTGGCGAAGAAGTCATCCCGGCCGTCGTTGAGCTGCTGGATGAAGGCATGGGCGTCGGTGCCGCCCTTGTTGCCGAAGACGTTCAATCCCTGATGCACGACTTTGCCGTCGAGGTCCAGCTCCTTCCCCAGACTCTCCATGACCAGCTGCTGGAGGTATCGGGAGAGGAGCACCAGCCGGTCGCTGTAGGGGACGATGACCATGTTGCGGTCGCCCCGTCCGTTTCCGGCCAGATACCAGGCGGCGGCCAGCATCATGGCGGGGTTCCGCCGGGGCGCTTTTTCGCGGGTCCAGACGTCCATGGCGCAAGCGCCGTCGAGAAAAGCGGCGAAGTCGATTCCGGCCAGAGCGGCGGGGAGATGACCGACGATGCTGGTTTCGGAGGTGCGTCCGCCGATGGATTCGGCCATTTCAAAGACGGCGAGCCAGCCGCCGGAGCGGGCGTGACGGTCCAGTTCGCTGCCGGCCATGGTGATGGCACAGGCGTGGCGGCCGAAGTCGAGGCCGCGCTCCCGGTAGAAGTTCTCGAGGGCGGTCATGTTGTTCCGGGTTTCCCGGGTGCCGCCGGATTTGGAAATGGTGAGCACGAGGAGCCGTTCGGGATCGGCGCAGGCGAGGAGGTCGGCCAGCCCGGAAGCGTCGGTGTTGTCCAAAAAGTAGACTTTCAGGCCGTTCCGGCGATCGGCCGCGGAGAGTTCGTTCCAGCAGGGGCCGTTGAGGGCGAACTGCATGAGCTGGGGGCCCAGGGCGGAGCCGCCGATGCCGTTTACCGCCACGCTGTCGAAGGGTTTGCCGGAGGCGCCCTTCAGGACGCCCTCCCGGATCTCGGAGGCGAATTTTTCAACGTTGCGGAAGAGTTCGCTGTCCCGGTAGGCGGCCCGGTCGGAGAAGTGGGTGACTTTGCGCTTTTCATCGGGATTTTTGATCTTGCCGGCCTCGATGTCGGCGATGCCCGCGGCCGCGCGGTCGAAGAGTCCGGCCATGGCGTCGATCTCCTTTTCCCACCCGGGCATGCCGCTGAAGTCCAGCGTCATGGCGCCGCGGTCGAAAATGCGTTCCAGAATGATGTTCATCTTTGCTCCTTTATGTTTTATGCTTTATGCCAAGTCCAGCTGTCTTATGGCCTCGTACAGTCCGACGGCCGCCGCGTTGGCGAGATTCAGACTGCGGTGAAAATCTCCGAGCATGGGTATGACGACCAGGCGGTCGCGGTATTTTTCGTAGAAATCCTCCGGGAGCCCCCGGCTCTCGCTGCCGAACACCAGATAGGTTCCGGCGGGGTATGCCGCCCGGGTGTAGCGGGTGCCGCCCCGGGTGGAAAAGAAGTACATGGTTTCCGGGGCTTCCCGCTCCAGAAACGCCTCCCACGACGGATGAATCCGGCAGTCCACATGCCGCCAGTAGTCCATGCCCGCCCGGCGCACATATTTGTCCTCGAGGCTGAAGCCCAGAGGCTCGATGAGATGGAGGCGGCAGTTGTTGGAGACGCAGAGGCGTCCGATGCCGCCGGTATTCTGGGGAATCTCGGGTCGGACCAGCACGATGTTGAAAACGGGGTCGGGCATTTTCAGCCCTTCTCCGGTTTCCGGAAAAGTCCGCTGGTCCATTCCCGCAGAGAGGCGCGGCGGCACTCCGCCAGTCCGAGCCGGGTGAAGACTTCGGCGATGCCGTCGAATTCCGCGTTGAGGATTCCGGCCAGGGCGAGAAATCCCCCCGGACGGACCCACGAGACGATCCTCGGCGCGTTGGCCGCCAGGATGTGGCCGAGGATGTTGACGCAGGCCAGATCGTATTTCTCCGGCGCTTCGTAGCGTGCGGCGTCTCCCTCGAACACCCGGATGCTCTCCTCCGCCCGGTTGGCGGCGATATTCTCTCCGGCGATCCGCACCGCGTCGGGGTCGTTGTCAAAGGCGTCGATCTCCCGCCAGCCCAGCTTGGCGGCGGCGATGGCGAGGATGCCCGATCCGCACCCGGCGTCCAGGATGCGGGAAATGCCCTCGCGTCCCGCCATTCCGGCCAGGGTCTCCAGACAGAAGAGCGTGGTGGCGTGCTGCCCGGTGCCGAAGCTCATGCCGGGGTCGATCTCCACCACGGCGCAGCCCGCGGGGGCGGCGTATTCCAGCCAGGAGGGCTTGATCGCCAGATTGGGGGCGACTTCGATGACGTGAAAATATTTCTTCCAGACTTCGCTCCAGTCCTCCCGGGCCAGCTGGAAGCTCTCCGGCTCATCCAACAGGGCTCCCATCTCCCTCCACTCCTCCCGGAGGCGGCGGGCCAGACGCAGGTTTTCGGCGGCTGCATCGGGGTCCTGCGCGTAGATCACCAGCATGTTGGCGCCGCCCTCCCGGTCCTCCCAGCAGGACCACTCCTCCCAGACGCTTCCGGCCAGCTCCGGCACCAGATCGCTGTCCGGGGAGCGGTCGATGAGTTTCACGCAGTAGAGACGGTCGCTGATGTCCATAAGGGGGAGCCTTTCAGGAGAGGGGATGTTTCTGGAGGATGAAGACGCTTCCGGTGGCGAAGAGGTTCGGCAGTATTCTCGCCGGCAGCAGGCCGTGGTAGGCCAGGGGCATCTTCTGCCGGATTTCGATGTCCCGCTCGGCGCAGAAGATTTCGAAGTCGTTGAGCGTGCAGAAGTGGATGTTGGGGGTGTCGTACCAGCTGTAGGGGATGCCCTCGTTGCGGGGCATGCGGCCGGACCAGGTGAGCTGGAGCCGGTTGACCCAGTACCCGAAATTGATGAGACTGACCACTCCGTAGCGGCCCACCCGCACCACCTCCTCCAGCAGGCGGTCGGGACGGCGCACGACCTGAAGGGTCCTGCTGAGGATGACGTAATCGTAGCTGCGGTCCCCGGCGAAGTCGAAACTCCGGTCCAGATCGGAATGGATGACGCGCACGCCGTTGGCGATGCACTGGGCGACCAGATTTTCATCCAGCTCCACTCCCATGGCGTCGATGTCCTTATGCTCCTGGAGGTGCTTCAGAAATCTGCCGTTGCCGCATCCGAGGTCCAGCACCCGACTGCCCTCGGGGATGAGGTCGGCGATGACCTCCAGGTCGGGGCGCTGCAGTCCGAGCGTACTGGTCTTGATCACCTTAGCCATTGGGACACCTCTCTTTGAGGGCGGCGGCATATTGGTTGTCGAGGAAGCTCTTCACCATGCCGCCCAGCCGTTCGGTTTCCAGCAAAAAGGCGTCGTGCCCGTAATCGGAGGCGATTTCGCAGAAGCTCACACGACAGCGGTTGGCCAGGAGGGCCCGGACGATGCGTCTGGATTCGGCGGTGGTGAAGAGCCAGTCGCTGGAGAAGCTCACCACCAGAAATTCGCTCCTGATGCCTGCGAAAGCCTTTTCCAGAGAGCCTCCGACCCGCCCGGCGGGATCGAAGTAATCCATCGCCCGGGTGATGTAAAAGTAGCTGTTGGCGTCGAATCGCTCCACGAAGCGCCGTCCCTGATGCTCCAGATAGCTCTCCACGGCGAAATTGCGGTCGAAGTCGTATTTGTAGTCGCCGCTCTCCTGAAGATCGCGGCCGAATTTGCGGTTCATGGAGCGGTCGGAGAGGTAAGTGATGTGGGCAAGCATCCGGGCGGTGGCCAGTCCGCGCTCGGGCTGCTCGGTGTATTCGCCGTTGTTCCACACCGGATCGTATTTGATCGCCTCGCGTCCCACCCAGTCAAAGGCGATGCTCTGGCTGGAAAGCTGGGAGGTGGTGGCGATGGGGATGGCGCTGCGCACGCTGTCGGGGTACTGGATCGCCCACTCCAGCGCCTGCATCCCGCCCATGGAGCCGCCCAGCACCGCCAGAAGTTTTCTGATGCCCAGGTGATCGATGAGGCGCTTCTGCGCCCGCACCATGTCGGAGATGGTGATGACCGGGAAATCCAGATTGTAGCGCCGTCCGGTTTCCGGGTTCACCGAGGACGGCCCGGTGGAGCCGGAACATCCTCCGATGACGTTGGAGCAGATGACGAAGTACTTGCGGGTGTCCACCGGTCGTCCCGGTCCGACCATTTCATCCCACCAGCCGGGTTTTTTCTCCTCGGGACCATGGCGTCCCGAGACATGGGCGTCGCCGGTCAGGGCGTGGAGGACCAGCACGGCGTTTCCGAAATCGGCGTCGGGGGTGCCGTAGGTCTCGTAACGTATGACCACATCTCTGAGCACCCTCCCGCAATCGAGGCGGAGCTCGTCGCCGTCCCGGTCTCCGAAGCGGAAATCCCGGCTGACGGCCCATTGTTCCCCGGCATGATTCAAGTGCTCAACCTTTGTTGACGACCCAGGCGGTTTCGCCCCTTTCGAAGTACGCGATGGTCTGTTCGGCGGACCGCTTGGCGGCGGTGAAGTTGGCCTCGCGGGTGTTGGCGCCCAGATGGGGCAGCATGAGGTCGGCGATGTCGGCCACGGATTTGTCTCCGGCCTCGTCCTTGGCGTAGACGTCGTTGCAGAAGATGATCTTCTTTTCGGCCTTTGCCGCCCGGAGGTCGGATTCGTTGATGATGCCGGCCCGGGCGCAGTTCACCAGCATGGCTCCGGGCTTCATGAGTTTGAAGAGGTCGCCGTTGATCATGCCCCTGGTGGTGTTGTTCTCCGGGATGTGGAGACTGATGATGTCGCACTCGCGGAAGATGGAGGGGATGTCGGCGAGCTCCACATGCATGGCCGCGGCGGCCTCCGGAGAAACCACCGGGTCGTAGCCCATGACCCGCACTTCAAATCCGGAGAGGCGCTTCACCAGCAGCTGTCCGATGTGTCCGAGGCCCAGGATGCCCACGGTCTTGCCGGTGAGCTCGGTGCCGAGAAATTTTTTCTTTTCCCATTTTCCGGCCCGGGTGGAGACGTCGCCGGCCACCAGGAAACGGGCCGCGCCGAGGATCAGGGCGATGACCTCCTCGGCCACGGCGTTGGAATTGGCCCCGGGCGTATTCATGACGTCGATGCCGCGGCTCCGGGCGTAAGCGGTGTCGATGGTGTTGTAGCCGGCTCCGGCCCGGACGATCAGTTTCAGCTCCGGCAGGAGGTCGATGATCTCGGGGGTGACTTTTTCGCTGCGGACGATGAGCCCGGCGGCGTCGGGGTTGGCCGCGGCCAGCTCCGCGAGCGGGGTTTCGGCGTCGAGGACGACTTCATAGCCGTTTTTGCGCAGCAGGTCGGCGGCGTAGACATCGAGTTTTGTGGGGATGAGAATTTTTTTCATGATTTCCGGCTCCGGATGATGCGGGTTTTGTTTTTCAAAATGCTTTATTTAAAATACAGCTCCGACGGGGGAAAGTCAAGCGAAACCGCCCTTTCGGAGGAGATTTTCGCAGGAGAGGCCGCCGTCCCGGGTCCCGTCATCTCTTCCGGAGGAGGCATTATTTCCGCAGGGCAATTCAAAAAAATGATTTCCGCGATTGAAAAATCCGTTTTGAGAGCTATATTTCCATTATGAAGATCATCACCGCATTCGATTCTTTTAAAGACTGCTCCGAGGCCGGGGAAATCTGCCGCCTCTTCGCCGAAGGCTGGCAATCCCGACGCCCCGGCGACCGGATCGCCGCCATCCCCCTCTCCGACGGCGGCGAGGGCTTCACCGCCGCCGCCGCGCGGATGCTGAGGGCCGAAGTCTCCCGCGTAACCGTCCCCGGCCCCGCCGGAGAAAATACCGAAGCCGCCTATGCCGTATCCGGCTCTCTGGCCTGCACCGACATGGCCCAGGCCGCCGGGTTGGAACTGGTGCCCCCGGGCAGGCGCAATGCGATGCGGGCCACAAGCTATGGCTTCGGTCTGCTGCTCCGGCACATCGCCTCGCTGGGCGTCCGGGAAATCATCTGCGGCATCGGCGGCTCCGCCACCGGCGACGGCGGGATCGGATGCGCGCAGGCTCTCGGCTGGCGCTTCTTCGATCGGGAGGGGCGTCTCATCCCTCCCGGAGGCGGCGCGGCGGATTGCGGACGGGCGGCGTCCATGCTCCCGCCGGAAGAACCTTTCCCGGCACGGATCCGGGTGGCCTGCGACGTCACCAATCCCCTCTGCGGGCCGCAGGGCGCGGCGATGGTGTATTCGCCCCAGAAGGGCGCGACGCCGGAAGAGGCGGCGGCCATCGACGGTTTCCTCGCCGACTGGGCGGCGCTGTG
>JAZMZH010000067.1:0-27946 GCA_045585875.1 Victivallaceae bacterium
CAGGACAGACTGTCCCTCGAGGCCAGGAAATATCTGACCGCCTACGGCAAAGGCATCGCATATCTCGGCGGAGCCTGGGAGGCGTACGATACGGATTTCGGCGAATACTGGAGCGTCAATACCCTGTTTTACGCCGCCGACTACGGCTGGAACCTCTCCATGGTGATCCCGGAATACAGCGATCAGAAATCCAACGGCACCATACAGAAAATCCGTCAGATCGCTTCGGTGAAAGGCAATCCCGCCGCCTCGGAGAAGGTCGACATCATAGAGCTTGATCCTGTATTCAATGCCGATATGGAGGAATTCACCGAAAAAAACTTTCCCGGCGGAAAGGCGGAATTTCCCGATACCGAGGTCGATATATGCAATATTCCCATGAAACTTTCCGGGAAATTCGTTCTGCTCGGCAAGGGCAGCGGAATGGAGCTTCCGCTGAGTCGCAAGGCCTCCTCCCTGATATTTCTTACCGCGGGCTATCTGCCGGCCGGCTGTGAAGCGCAGGTATACGGCTTGAACATGGTTGAATACATCGGGGCTCCGGCGGGTGAATTCATTGTCGATTATGCGGACGGCACCCGGGAATTGATCCCCATGCGTCAGCATTGGAACTATGATTACATAAATGCCCTGCCGGAAATGCGGGCGACCATTGAATGTCGCTATGCTCTGCTGCTGCCGCGGCAGGGAGGAGATTATTTCACTCTCCACCAGTATGAATGGGTCAATCCCCACCCGGAAAAGGAGATCGTTTCTCTCGGCTACAAACACGATTATCCGCCCCGGGACAACGGTGCGGAAATTCCTACCGGACTGATGTTCTTTTCGCTTTCCGCCCGACAGGTGAAACAGCCGTTGTGAAATTGGCGCGGGAAACTTATCTTCATCGAGATCACGGTCTGCAATCCGGCCGTCGTTGATGCAATGGCCCGGGAACTCGCCCGGTCGACCGTAAAGCCGGAGCAGGCCGTCGGATTCCGATCCGAAAATGGCGCGGACGCTTTGCGCCCCGATTCGATCCGGTGAATTGAGGTTTTCGATCAAGCGTTCGGGAACTTTGCCCATCTGCATCCCAAAGAGGGCTGAGCAGGAGACATCGCCGCCTGTCCGCCCTCCGGATGCAGTTCGGCTCCGCCGACATCCGAACGGCAAAACGGAAATCTGACAAAACCGCTTTTTCAAAACGGCTGTTCTGCCGCGCGGGAACATACCCGTCAGCAGCCCGTTTTCGATTTTTTATGGGATATCTGTGAAAAAAAACGTCTTTCCTGCTTCCGGAAATTTGCCGGAAACGCTTTTCGGTGTTATATTATAGGACAATCAGCCGGATTTCCGGCTACACCCAAACCCCTGGCTGTTTCCGCCCGCCCGGAAAAATGGCCGCAACGAACAGAAAGGTTCACACCATGGCGAAAATCACTGTCAACGATCTTCTCGAGGCCGGATGCCACTTCGGACACCAGACCAAGCGCTGGAACCCCAAGATGAAGAAATTCGTCTACGGCGCCAGAAACGGCATCTCCATCATCGACCTCACCAAAACCATCCGCCAGATCGCCGACGCCTGCAACTTCCTCCAGAATGTCGTCGGCAAGGGCGGCGAAATCCTGTTCGTCGGCACCAAGCGCCAGGCTCAGGATATCACCCGCGAGCTCGCCGAAGCCACCGACATGCCCTATGTGGCCGAGCGCTGGCTGGGCGGCACCCTCACCAACAACGTCACCATCCGCAAAAGCATTTCCAAAATGTACGAGCTGGACAAGCTCCTCCAGTCCGAACAGGCACAGAGCTTCAAGCGCAAGGAAATCGCCGGCATGACCCGTAATTCCAAGCGCCTCCACCGGGATCTGGACGGCATCGCCGCCATGAAGCACCTCCCCGCCGCGCTGGTCGTCCTCGACGTCTGTCATGACGCCATCGCCGTGGCCGAGGCCCATAAGCTCAACATCCCCATCGTCGCCATCTGCGACACCAACGCCGACCCCGACCCCATCGCCTATCCGGTGGCCGCCAATGACGACGCGGTGAAGTCCATCCGCATCATCACCGACCTCTTCCGCGATTCCATCCTCGTGGCCAGGGAGATCTACCGCAAGAACATGGCCGCCGAAGCCGAGGCCAAAGCCGAAGCCGAACGCATCGCCCAGGAGGAGGCTGCCGACGACGCCGAACAGGCCCCCGCGGAAAAGCCCGCCGCCAAAAAACCCGCGCGTCCCCGCAAGACCGCGGCATCCAAGAGCGCCAAGGCCAAAGCCGAACCTGAAGCCAAGCCCGAAGCAAAAGCCGAAGCAAAAGCCGAAGCAAAAGCTCCCGCCGCTGAATAATCAAAATATTTTCGAGGTGAAATGATGATCACTGCCGAACAAGTGAAGGCTCTCCGGGAGAAAACCGGAGCCGGTATGATGGATTGCAAACGCGCCCTCACCGCCGCAAACGGCGATATGGAAGCCGCCATCGAGCAGCTCCGCAAATCCGGTATCGCAAAAGCCGAGAAAAAGGCCGCCCGCACCACCAGCGAGGGCAAAGTCGCCTGCGCCGTCAAGGGCGGCACCGCCGCCATGATCGAAATCCTCTGTGAAACCGACTTCGCCGCCAAGAGCGACCGCTTCCTCTCCTTCGTCGCCGAGACTCTGGAGAAAACCGCCGGGCTCTCCGGCAACGGCGACGTCAGCGCCGAAATCAACGCCCTGGCGGCCGACGAACTGGTTTCCAAAATCGCCGTCATCGGTGAAAACATGCAGATCCGCCGCGCCATCCGCTGGGAAAGCGCCGGACGCATTTGCAGCTACCTCCACGGCGAGGGCCGCATCGGCGTGATGGTGGATGTGGAGGGTGCCGACAACGAAGAGCTGCTGAAAGACATCTGCATGCACATCGCCGCCTTCAGACCCGAATACATCACTCCCGATCAGATCCCCGCCGAAAAGATCGCCAAGGAGCGCGAGATCGCTCTGGCCAGCGATCCGAAGCTGGCCGGCAAGCCCGCTCAGATGATCGACAAGATCCTGGACGGAAAACTGAACAAGTGGATGGGCGAAGTCGCCCTGGTCCGTCAGCCCTGGATCCGGGATGACAAGACCTGTCTGGCCAAGCTCTATCCCAACCTGAAGATTCTGCGTTTCGCCCGCTGGGAAGTCGGCGAGGAGCTCTGAACCTCCCCGAACGGGATTTCCGGCCGGTGCGACCCGGAAGCGGTACTGACGGGGGGCGTATTCGCACTTCGGATCGCCCGCCGGAAAAATGAAACGGGACATCGGAGCGCGACGGCCCGCAGGGCAATCTCCGAAAACGCTCCCCCCTTTCCGCCGAAAGGCATGGCGGGATCCGGCGGCGCCGTCCGGAATTTCACCAGGTGCTCCGAAATCCGGAGCACTTGTCGTATCGGGAGGAAAGACGGTCCCTCCCGGACGGCGGCAGGAGATTCGGCGGAGTGTCGTCATGAAAGGAGTCGGCTGTGTCCGGTAAAAAAATCGCGGCGTATCTGGGCGGCACCTTTGATCCGGTGCACGCCGGGCACATCGCCATGGCCCGGACGGCGCTGGAGTCGGGGCGCTGTCACGAAGTGTGGTTCGGGTGCGCCTGGATCCAGCCGCAGAAGAGAGACCGCCGGGTAACCGGCATCATTCACCGTCTGAACATGACCGCTCTGGCCGTCGAAGGCCGGGCGGGCATGAGGCTCTGCGATTACGAGGCCAGGCGGCGTCCGGAGCCCTCGTACACGATCGACGTGCTCCGGGGACTGAGCGCCGAATATCCGGAGTGGGAATTCCGGATGCTCATCGGCGGCGACAGCCTTTTGAGCCTTCACACCTGGCACGAAGCCGACGCACTGGTCCGGGAACAGGAATTCATCACGGTGCCGCGGCCCGGCTTCCCCATCGACGCGGCGGCGCTGGAGAACCGCTGGCACGATCCGGAAATCGTAAAAAAACTTCTCTCTTCCGTGCTTCCGGCGCCGTTTTACAGGGATTCCTCCACAGAAATCAGAAAAAATTGTCAAACAGACCTTGTACTTCCGGAAATTCGGGCTTATATTGATCGGTGTGGACTTTACAAGGAGAGAAAAAGGGGAAATCTGGAAAATGGCTGAAAGGAAATCTCTGCAGAGCGCCAGAGTCTGCGCCGACGCCCTCAATGAAAAGTTCGGCGGCGACATCGTCATCCTCGATGTGAGCGAACTGAGCGGCATCGCCGATTACTTCGTCATCGCCACCGCCAATTCCATGCCGCAGCTGAACGCCATGGCCGACAATGTTTCGGACAGGATGCGCGAACGTCTCGCCCTGCGTCCCCGCCGCACCGACGGCACCGCCGAGAGCGAATGGATCTCCATGGATTACAGCGACGTGCTGGTCCACATGATGACGGGAAACACCCGTTCCCGGTACGCCCTTGAAAAACTTTGGGGCGACGCGCCGAGAATCGACATCCCCAACGGGAGCACGACCGATTAAGTGAACAGACGGCAGTACGGCGACCACTGGAATGAGTTCCAGTGGGAAAAGGAGTTCCGGCAGGACGAAGAGTGCATCTCCCGCTACTACCGGGAACTGCCCGGCTGTCTCGATCTCCCCGGCGAGGATGATCTCATCCGCCGCAAACTTGCCCAGACCGAGCCGGTCTCCGCCGCCGCCGAGAGTTCCAGGGAGCTGAATTTCTTCTCCGACGACGATGATGACGATGACGGAGACGGCGACTGGCGCAGCCGGCCGGGCGCGGAGGCCTGCCGCCGGGCGGAACATCTGGCTTCGTGCTGGAACCGCATCGCGTCGGATTTCCCGGACAAACTCTTCCCGGCGGCTCTGGCCACCTCCTGCCGGTTCGGCAAGATTCTGGAGCTGGTTTACGCATTTTCCGACAATTCCGACGCTCCGGCGGCCATGCGCATCGGTTTGATCAAGCACATCGTCGGAGAAATCGGCGATCTCTTCGGCGATCTGGCGCAATGGCGCCGACATGCCGGACGTGCGCTCAAAGAACTGACCGACCTCTCCGAACAGCTGCACTTCTTCCGGGAAGCCGCGCTGGACTCCATGGCGGCATTGAAGAAGTGACCGGCGTGCCCTCCGCGCACCGGTGCCGGATGCTGCGGCAGGACCCCAGCGGCCCCAGCACGATCTCCACCAATTCCATACGCCAGTGAATATTCTCGAGCCGCCGTCCGGAAAGATATTCCAAACCGCACAAACGCAGCCGGTTGCGCTGTCCGGGACTCCAGCCGGAAACGGGGCGGTAGAGCTTTCCGGTCCGGGTTTTCACCTCCACCAGCACCAGGTCCAGCCCGTCTCTGGCCAGAATGTCGATTTCGCCGTGATTCATGCGCAGATTGCGCCCGAGTATGACATAGCCTTTGGCCCGGAGCAGACGGCAGGCGAGAACTTCGCCCCTTCTCCCGATGCGGCGGCGGGCGGCAAGACGCTTCTTCAGGATTTCCGCCGAGAGACTCACTCTCCGTCACCGGCGGAAAAGTGCACAACAGCCAGCATGATCGCCCCGGCCAGGATCACCCACAGACAGGGGTTTCCCACCGTCCAGAAGTGTGACGTCGGCGAAGGCGTCCCGGGCGATGCCCCGGCATGGAAGATGCCGGGCAGCACCCGCCGGAAAAAGGCAACCGCCGGAAAGGCCAGCAGCATCCCGGCAATGGCCGCCAGCGCCTGCATCCGGCCTCCGGCCAGAGCCGCCAGAGCCGCCACCGGTATCATGCCCATGACGACGATGCCGACACCGGAAACGGCTCCTCCGGCCAGGGAGCTCCACAGCGACGCCTCCGGCGTATGCACGCGCGCCATCCCCAGGCGGGCGGCGAAATAAAAGAGCAGCGAGCCGGAAACGATTCCCGTCAGCACCAGCACCATCATGCCGCCGTCGCGGAGCTGGAAGAGCTTCCGCACCCGCCCGGGATCGGTCAGGCCGGACTTGATCAGCATAAACCCGAAAATCATGCCGCCCACCAGGGCAAAGGCCAGTTTGTAGTTGCCGGATAAATCCACCGGGCTCATTTTCCGCCGCCTTTCCGCGAGGATTTCCTCTCTTTGCCGTCTCCGGCGCTCCCGGAGACGCCCAGACGGTCCCCCAGCGTCACGGCGACAAACACTCCCGCGATCGCCAGCCCGGCAATGTAAACCCAGGCCCCGGGAGCCATCTGCAGCGCGGCGGCGAACTGCCCGGCAGGAGTTTCTCCGGCAAGGAGACTGCCGAACATGGCCAGAAAACCTCCCGCCCCCGAAAGCAGCAGCGTCCGCCAGACCCGCCCCGGCAGGGAATCGCCCTCCTCCAGTATGGTGAACTTGAATTCCCCCGAAGCGCAGGCCGCCGCCAGCGCGCCGATGAGGATGCCGGCGCAAAAAGCCACCGGCCATTCCAGTTTGAGCTCGCCCTCCGCGCCTCCGGCGCACCACCGGTAAAGTTTCTCGGCAGAACCGGCAAACCCCGGCGCGGCGTCCATGCACCACAGCCCGGCCACGGCGATGACGCCGAGGGAAAAACCGGAGAGCCAGCCCGGCCATTTGGAAGTGAAAACATTCATTTCGCGCTCTTCTCCCCCTGCCAGCGGCGGCGCGGCTCCGGCAGTTTGTCGTTGGCTTTCAGTTTCCAGCAGTCGGAAGCGCCCAGCAGCTCCTCAAGTTCCCGGAGCATCCCGATATCCGCCGCCACCGAGGCGGAGGTGTCCACAAAGACCCGGCGGACCACTCCTCCGCAATCCGCCGAAATTCCGATGACCAGGCGGTTGCCGCCGCCCTGATGGCGGCGGACGATCTCCGCCAGGGCGGGCATCTTTTCCGCATCCTCCGGCTCGAGGTACACGATCAGCTCTTCGCCGTACAGGGCGATCGCCTCACGGATGGGCCGGATGTCCTCGGCGGTCAGCCGCGGCGCCTCCTCATCGCTGCGCTTGGAGATGAACCCCTCCACCACCACGATGTCCTCGGCCTGAAATTCATGGATGCGGTCGCCGATCTTCTCCAGCGCCCGCGGATAAAACATGCAGTCGATCTCGCCGTCGAAGGCCTCGAGCCCGGCGACGTAAAAGACCGAGCCGTTTTTCTGACTGTTCTTTCTGGCGATGCTCTTCAGGATGCCGGTGATGCGGACGCTCTGATTGTCGGCGAGGGACTCCGGTTCGGAAAGCGCGACGGTGGTGAAGGCCCGCGCCAGCCCGGCGAAACGCCCCAGAGGGTGCCCGGAAACGTAAAATCCCAGCAGCTCCTTTTCGCTGTGCAGGATCTCGCTCTCGTCGAATTCCGGGATGTCCGGCACCGGCACCGAACAGATTTCGGTGCGGTCCTCCGCGTCCAGCAGATCGAAGAGCGACCCCTGTCCGGCCGCCAGTTCCTTTTGACGGGAGGAGGCAAAGGCCATGGTCGGTTCGGCGATGGCCAGGATCTGACTGCGGCGCAGCCCCAGGGAATCAAAGGCTCCGGCCCGGGTCAGGTGCTCGATCATGCGGGAATTGAGTCCGTCTCCGGCCCGCTCGCAGAAGTCGGTGAAATCGCGGAAGCGCCCGCCGGAATTTCTGGCCTCGATGATCTTTTTGGCGGCGGTTTCGCCCACGCCCTTGATCGCGCCGAGACCGAAGCGGATGGTTTCCCCGGCCACGCTGAAACTGATGCCGGAGGAATTCACGTCCGGCGGCAGCACGGGGATCCTCATATCCTTGCAGGCACGGATCAGAAATGCGATCTTGTCGGCGTTGGCCAGCTCGGCGGTAAGCACGGCGGCCATGAATTCCACCGGATAATTGGCCTTCAGGTAAGCGGTCTGGTAGGAGACGAACGCGTAGGCCGCCGAGTGGGATTTGTTGAATCCGTACCCGGCGAACAGCTCGATCTTTTCCCAGATGGCCTGGGCTTTTTCCTCGGAAATGCCCCGGAAGGATTTGCATCCGGCGATGAATTTGGCCTTTTGCTCGTCCAGGATATGCTTTTTCTTTTTGCCGATGGCCCGGCGGAGGATGTCCGCGCCGCCGAGACTGAATCCGGCCAGCGCCTGCACCACCTGCATGATCTGCTCCTGATAGAGCATGATGCCGTAGGTTTCCCGGAGATACTTCTCCATCTCCGGATGGTCGTAGACCACCTCCTCCCGGCCGCGCTTCCGGGCGACGAACTGAGGGATGAACTGCATGGGGCCGGGCCGGTAGATGGCCAGCAGGGCGATGATGTGCTCGATGGTGTCCACGCCGAACTGACGGCAGAGATTCTGCATGCCCTCGGACTCCAATTGGAACACGGCGATGGTGTCGCCCCGGCGCAGGAGATCGTAGGTTTTGGGATCGTTGAGGGGGATGGCGCCCATGTCCAGCGTCACGCCACGGGTCTCCCGGATCAGGTCCACCGCCCGCTTGATGGTGGTGATGGTGCGCAATCCCAGGAAGTCCATTTTCAGCAGGCCCAGCTGTTCGCAGTACAGGGCCGGAAATTCGGTGATGACCTCCTTTTGGGCGCCGAGAGTCAGCGGCACCAGATTGTCCAGGCGCTGATCGCCGATGATGACGCCGGCGGCGTGGATTCCCAGCTGGCGGTTGACCCCCTCCAGCACCTCGGCGTAGTCGAATATCTCCCGGACCCAGGGTTCGGAGGCGCAGAGCTCCCGGAGTTCCCGGGATTCGTCCAGCGCCTTTTTCAGGGTCATCTTGGGATCGTTGGGGATGAGTTTGGTGATCCGGTCGCCGTCGGCGAAGGAGCGGCCCAGCACCCGGGCGATGTCCTTTACCACCGCCTTGGCCTTCATCTGTCCGTAGGTGCAGATCTGGGCCACCGAATCCTCGCCGTACTTCTTTCTGACATAGTCGATGACCTCGCCGCGGCGGTCCTCGCAGAAGTCCACGTCGAAGTCGGGAGGGCTGACCCGCTCCGGGTTCAGGAAGCGCTCGAAGAGCAGTCCGTAGCGCAGGGGGTCGATGTCGGTGATCCGGGTCAGATACGCCACCAGGCTGCCGGCGCCGGAACCGCGGCCCGGGCCCACCGGGATGTCCAGACTTTTGGCATGACGGATGAAGTCGCTGACCACCAGAAAATAGCTGCAGTACTTCGTTTTTTCGATGATGCCCAGTTCATAATCCATGCGTTCGACGATCTCCCGGTGTTTCGGGTCGTCGTCGGGGGCGTCGGGGTCGAATCCGAAGCGCTCCTTCACCCCCTGGCAGCACATTTTGCGCAGATAGACCTGCTCCGGCTCGCCGGTCGGGATGGGGAAAACCGGGTAATGATTCACATCGGGGGCGAATTTGAATTCGATTTCGCAGCGCTCGGCGATGCCCCGGGTGTTGGTGACCGCCTCCGGCACCTCGTGAAAGATCTCCCGCATCTCCGCTTCGGTCTTGAAGTAGAATTCCGGGCCGGAAAAGCGGAAATGCCTGGGGTCCTCCAGCTTGGCGTTGGTCTGGACGCAGAGCATGATCTCATGGGCTTTGGCATCGCTCTTCCGCTGATAATGCACGTCGTTGGTGGCCGCCAGCGGGATGTTGAAGCGTTTGGCGGCCTGGATCAGATAGCGGTTGCTGGTGACCTCCTCGGGGATGCCGTGATCCATGATCTCCAGGAAGAAATGATCCCGGCCGAAGATCTCCATGTGCTCGGCGATCAATTCGTCGGCCCGGGCGGAATCGCCGCGGAGGACCGCCTGGGGGATTTCGCCGCCGATGCACGCGGAGAGGCAGATGAGGCCGTCATGGTACTGCCGCAGAAGCTCCTTGTCCACCCGGGGCTTGTAGTACATGCCGTTGATGTAGGCTTCGCTGAGGAGCTTGCACAGGGAATGGTATCCCTGCATGTTTTCGGCCAGCAGCAGCAGGTGAAATCCCCGTATGTCCTGGTTGTTGGGATCCCGGTCGAAACGGGTGGTGGGGGAGACGTAGGCTTCGCAGCCGATGATCGGCTTCACCCCGCTCGCGTGAAAGGTGTGATACATGTCGATGGCGCCGCCCATATACCCGTGGTCGGTCATGGCCACGGCGCACATCTCCTGCTCCTGACACAGCTTCAACAGTCCGGCCGGGGTGCAGGCTCCGTCCAGAAGGCTGTAGTGGGTGTGGACATGGAGGTGAACGAAATCGTTCATTGTCCGCGGCCCTCGAAAACCATCTCATCCACGCCGCAGACGGCGAAGCAGTACGCCGGCTGGAAGGGCTCGTTGGCCCATCCGACGATGTTTTCCCCCTTCTCCCAGGAGATGGTGCTCACGCAGCCGCTCTCGCCGCTCTGGAGATGGTGGGGGCCCAGCATATTGCGGAGACTCTGCACGAGGCGGAGTTCGATGACGTTCCGTCCGGGCCGGAGCGCTCCGGCGGGCACGGCGGCCTGCCAGGGTTCCCAGAATACCCTGCCGCAATCGACGCCGTTGATGACGACCTGCACGGAGTTGAACCCCCGGCAGCGGAAGGAAAACCGGGTGATGCGCCCGCACTCCTCCGGAGAGAGTTCGAACTCCCTGCGGACGGTCATCGCTCCCGCGAAAAACGGATAGCCGTCCGTATTGATGCACCCGATGTCGATCGCCTCCGACGTCCGGGAAATCCGGAAATCCCCGTACATCCGGAGAGCATCGACATCGTATCCCCAGCCGATGCCGGAACCGGAGCCGCCCCAGGGATCGCGGGCGAGATGATCCTCCACCGCCCCGTCGGAATCGACTCTGAAGTTTCCGGCGAGGTAAACCGCCTCCAGCTCGGAATCCAGGGAGAGCTTGTTGTATTCGCTTTCAAACTTCTTCGCCTTTTCCAGACATTCGTAAACCGCGTCGTCCTGCCGGAAACGGGTCTTCATGCGGATGACGTTGCTCCCGGCGCGGATGCGGGAGGCGGGCAGCGCCACGCGGCGGAAGGATTTGTCGAAAAGGTATCCGTGATCGGCATTGGCGAAGGGCACTCCGTTGAGTTCCATGGAGAAGTTCCCCGGTTCCTCCACGATCAGATCCGGCGCTCCGGAGAATCCCTCCGCCGCGGTGAAGCGATACTCCAGCGCCACGTCGCAGGAACGCTTCAGTCGGAGCAGGGAATTCTGCAGCACGGAGACATGGTCGCAGACCCACTCGCCGCCGTCCACCTGCCAGCGGACATTGTCGAGGGTGAGGATGTTCTCCGCCGGAGCGGCGAGACGCCACGCGGTGTCGAGCCCGACGACCGGGACCGGGGCGGCGGATGCGGGGAGAACCGTCCTTTCCGCTCCGGGACGGTCCGGCACGAAATACATCCGGCTGTCGGCGGGGGCGAATGACGCCCGCACCGTGCCCGCGCCCGCGGCCGCCGCTCTGCCGGTGTCGGCATCGATCTCCCGGACCTCGACGGCGCCGGGGAAGGCGATGTCGACTTCGCAGGAGGAATCGGCGGAGAGATTCATGATGAAGTACCATCTCCCGGCGCCGAGACCGTCGAAATCCTCGAATCTCCGCTCCGCGCTGATGAGCTGGCGGCACACAATGCCGCTGGCGTCCGTGACGCGCAAAGCCGGGCAGTCCGCCGCGGCCGCCGCGGCGGCGGACGGCTCATCGACGCACCAGACGATCTTTTCGGCGAAGAATTTCTTCTCTTCGGCGCCGACGGGGACGCCGTCGATCATCATGCGGGCGGAATCCCGGTGGTTGCGGACGCCGATGATCCGGCCTCCGGCGGCGGCGAATTCGCTCAGGAGCCGGAAGGTCGATCGGAACATATTGCCGATCTGGGGCAGCACGACGGTCCGGTACCCGCACTTGCCGATCACCAGGCGGCCCTCCTCCACCCGGGCCGTGCGCTCCATGATGCTCTCGTCGCCGATGTGGAGGCGGGCGTGACGGAGGTGAAGCTCGCTGCAGAGGATTCTCAGACTGGCGGTGTAGTCGTTGAGATCGGCGTATTTGAATTCATTGCCGCCGTTGTAGAGGGTCCAGGCGGTGGATATGCCGTGCAGCACCAGGATCTCCGAGGGGACGGCGCCCTCGGCCAGGTATCTGCCGACGCGGGTGAAGCGGTCGTTCAGGTACTTGTAATCATCCCACCAGGGCTGATGGATGAACCAGCTGCCGGGATAATCGCGCTTGCGCCGTCCCTTCAGCGAATACCCCTCAAGGTGCTGGCAGAGGAAATTGACGCCGTGGGCCATCTGGATGCCGTACAGCCACCGCATGCCCCTGAAATTGAAGCCCCACCCCGTCAGGGCAAAACTCTCCGTAAGCACCTGCCTGTGTCCGGTCTGGGCGGCGACGCTCACCAGCTGATCCATGGCAAGCACGTCGGGTTCGTTCCGGGTGAGGACATCCATGCCGGGGATATGGTAATATTCGTAGTGCGGCATGACGGCTCCGCCGGAGGTCACCTGACCGCCGTAGGTCTCCTCCAGCACATTGTGCCCGGTAAGCTCCCAGCCGTGAGCAGTACACCAGTCGGCGATCTGCTTCATGAAATTGACGGCGAAAAGCCTGCTTACCAGTTTCCAGAAGCGGAAGCGCACCGCCGCCGCTCCGGGGAGGTTGAAAAAGAGCATGGGCAGCAGTTCCGACAGTTCTTCGCCGTAAGAGCGCCGGTACTCCTCCTCCAGCACGAAACTCCAGGGCGTCCCCCTGCGGGAAAGCTGCGGCTCGTCGGTGAAAATGCCCCGGAGGTGTTTCAGCAGCTCCGGCGGGATGTTCCGGCAGTAAAATTCATGAGTGGAGCGGATGAATTCGGCGACGACCGCGCCGTCCATGTTGTCCACATAGTAGGGATTCACCTCGTAGAAGAAACGAAGCACCTCTCCGGAGGCGGGCGCTTCCCGGAGCCGCCGAAAGGTGACGGCGTCGTAAAGGGCGATGGTCTCATCCTGCCGCGCCTTGTCCGCCGCGCTCTCCGCCGTCAGCCGTTCCCAGACCAGATACTTCTGCTGATATTTGACGCCCATGCCGTTGACGATGCCGCCGCCGAAACCGGAGGGCCAGCCGTTTTCATCGTAGAGCCAGCCTTTCATGCCCAGTTTTCCCGCTTCATCGAGGCAGGCGTTGACACATTCCATCCAGCGATCGCTCAGATATTCGGTCTTGAGGCCGCTCCGGGCGTGCATGAAAAATCCGCCCAGTCCGGCATCGTGCATGGCGCGGACCTGCCGGCGCAGCTCCTCGGGTTCCAGTTCATCATTCCAGCTCCAGAAAGGACAGGGACGGCAGTCTCTCTCCTCAAGAGGCCGGGCTTCGGGATCAAAAGGCATGTTCCAATACTCCTGTTTTTTCACGGAAATTCAGATCAGAGCATCCTCGTCTTCCTCCATCGAGAGGGCGCTGTCGGCACTGGTTATGCCGCGTTTGGTAGCCCGGATGAAAGAAACGAATTCGTCGATCTCCGGGGTCGCCTCCTCTTTGGCAATCTCCGCAAAAGCGTTTTTGCTGTTAAGTTTTCGAAAGAAATAAATTTTTATGGCCCGGCGTATCGCCATGCGGCGCGCCGGTTCCAGACCGGCCCGGCGCAATCCGACGGTGTTGGGCCCGCAGATGTAGTCGTTTTCCGCCAGCATGCAGTAGGGCGGGATGTCCTGAACGATGATGGTGCGTCCGTGGATCATGGCCAGCCTGCCGATGCGGACGAACTGATGGATGAGCACATACCCCGAAATCACCGCCTGGTCGCTGATCTCCACATGACCGGAGATGGCGCTGTTGTTGGCCACGGTGACATAGCTGCCGATCTGCGCGTCGTGACCGACATGGACGAAAGCCATGAGCAGCGTATGGTCCCCCACCCGGGTCGTCGCCCCGTCGAAAGGGGAGCGGTGGATGGTCACATACTCCCGGAGCACCGTGTCGGCTCCGATTTCCGTAAAGGACACCACCCCGGGCACGAAGCGGTGGTCCTGGGGTTCGGCGCCGATGAGGCTGCCGTAGTAGATTCTCGTCCGGGCGCCCACTCTGGTGTAGCGGCAGACCTTCACATGGCTGTCGATCCAGCAGCCGTCCCCGAGTTCCACGTCGGACTCGATGACGCTGTAGGGGCCGACGGTGACGCCGTCTCCGATCACCGCTCCCGGATCGATCACCGCGGTGGGATGAATGGAACAATTCTTCAACGCGTCGCCTCCGCACCCACCAGGGTTCCGGCGCTGAGATCGCCGGCCAGCACCCGCTCGAGACTCCGGGGATCGGAGAAGTTGAAGACGACGATGGGCAGTCCGTTGTCCCGGCAGAGGCTGAAGGCCGCCTGATCCATGACCCCCAGCTTCATGCTCATGGCGTCGTCGTAGGTGACGGATTCAAAACGCCGCGCGGAGGGATCGCGAAAGGGATCGGCGGAGTAGACGCCGTCCACCTTGGTGGCTTTCAGCAGCACCTGGCAGTCGGTCTCCAGCGCTCGCAGGGCGCTGGTGGTGTCGGTGGTGAAAAACGGACTGCCGGTGCCGGATGCGAAGATGACGATCTTGCCGGACTCCAGGGCGCGGATCGCCTCCCGCCGGTCAAATCCGGAGGCGATGGGCTCCATGGGCACGGCGGACTGCACCACGGCCGAGATGCCGCATGAAGTGAGACTGTTGGCCAGGCAGATGGCGTTCATCACCGTGGCGAGCATCCCCATGCTGTCCGCCTCCACCCGGTCCATCTCGGAACACCGGGCGCCGCGCCAGATGTTGCCAGCGCCGACCACGAGGGCGATTTCGCACCCGGTGTCGGCGGCATTTTTGATGCGCATGGCGATGTTCCGCACGCTCTCCATGTCGTAGCCGAAGGCTTCGCGCCCCTTCAGGGCCTCGCCGGAAAGTTTCAGCAGTATTCTCTGGTATTTCAAAGCCATGACATCCTCCCGGAAATAGTTTCAAACGCAACCTCATCAATATAGCAGAACCACGGTGTTTTTTCAACATGAAACGGAGATTTTATCACAAAAAATTTCTCCTCCGCTGGCATTTTCTCCGGCAGGCACTATATTAGTGCGGAGAAGAGACGGTGCTGCGAAAATTCCCGGCGCGCTTTCGGGCGGCGGCGTCCCCCCAAAAAAAAGAGGTGAACATGTCAGGTGAAGAATTCAATCCCATAAAAAATTTCACCCCCAGGGCGAGGCAGACGCTCGTGCTGGCCCAGAGGGAAGCCGAACGGCTGAACCACGACAGCCTCGGCACCGGACATCTGCTCCTGGGGCTGGCGGCCCTGAACGAGGGCGTCGCCGTGGAGATTCTGAAATCCATGGACATCAATCTGGAGAGATTGCGCTACGAGGTGGAAAAAGTCACCCCGCCCGGCAACGGACGCACCCGCAAGTCCGGCGCCATCCCCATCACCCCCAGACTGCGGAACATCCTCAACATCGCCCTCAACGAGGCCAGGGCCATGAACTACAACTTCGTCGGCACCGAACATCTGCTCCTGGCCATCCTCCGGGACGGCGAGAGCGAGGCCGCCCGGGTGCTGGCAAATCTTAAAATCGACCTGGAGAGCGTCCGCGTCCGCATCCTTCAGGCCCTGGACCGCGACTATGTGCCCGAACCCGCCGAAGAGGGAAACGCAACCGGCCGCGAAGAGGCTTCCGGCGGCAATCCCGCCACCCTCGCCGCGCTCAACGCCTTCGGCCGCGACCTGACCGCCATGGCCGAAAAGGGCGCTCTGGACCCGGTGATCGGGCGGCAGCAGGAAATCGACCGGGTCATACAGATCCTCTGCCGCCGCACCAAAAACAATCCGGTGCTGATCGGCGAGGCGGGCGTCGGAAAAACCGCCATCCTCGAGGGGCTGGCCCAGGCCATCGTGGCCAAACAGGTGCCCGATCTCCTGGCGGACAAAAAGATCTTCGCCCTCGACCTGCCCCTGATGGTGGCCGGCACCAAGTACCGCGGGCAGTTTGAAGAACGGATCAAGGCGGTGCTGGACGAGGTCCGCAATTCCGGCAAGGTCATCCTCTTCATCGACGAACTTCACACCATCGTCGGAGCCGGCGGGGCGGACGGCGCCATGGACGCCGCCAACATCATCAAACCCGCTCTCTCCCGGGGCGAACTGCAGTGCGTCGGCGCCACCACCCTGGACGAATACCGCAAGGGCATCGAAAAGGACGCCGCTCTGGAACGGCGCTTCCAGCCCATCATGGTCAATCCGCCCGCCATGGAGGACGCCGTAAAGATCCTCTTCGGACTCCGGCACACCTATGAGAAACACCACCACGTCAGCTATTCCGACGAGGCCGTGACCGCCTGCGTCCGCCTCTCCGAACGCTACATTTCAGGGCGGTTCCTCCCCGACAAGGCCATCGACGTTCTGGACGAGGCCGGGGCCCGGGCCCGGATACGATGCTGCGTGAAACCGCCGGACACCCGGAACATCGAAGCGGAGATCGCCGCCAGCTGCCAGGCCAAGGTAAACGCCATCGCCGATCAGCACTTCGAGGACGCCGCGGTGGCCCGCGACCGGGAGCGCGCCCTCCGCCAGAAGCTCGCCGACATGCTTTTCGAATATGAGAAACAAAAGAAGGACGAATGTCCGGAAATCACCGCCGACGACATCGCCGAAGTGGTCGCCGGACTGACCGGCATCCCGGTGCGCAAGATGGAGGAGAGCGAAAACCGCAGGCTGCTCCGCATGGAGGAGGAACTCAACAACCGGGTCATCGGCCAGAGTGAAGCGGTTTCGGTGGTTTCCCGATCCCTCCGGAGGAGCCGGGCCGATCTCAAGGACCCGGCCAGGCCTATCGGCAGTTTCATCTTCCTGGGGCCGACGGGAGTCGGCAAGACTCTGCTGGCCAAGGCGATGGCGGAATTCATGTTCGGAGACGCCGACGCGCTGATCCAGGTGGACATGTCCGAATACATGGAGAAGTTCAACGTATCCCGCCTGGTGGGTTCTCCGCCGGGATATGTGGGGCACGGCGAGGGCGGCGAACTGACCGAAAAGGTCCGCCGTCACCCCTACAGCGTGGTGCTCTTCGACGAAATCGAAAAGGCGCACCCGGACGTCATGCACATGCTGCTGCAGATCCTGGAGGAGGGACGCATCACCGACACCCTGGGCCGCCGGATCGACTTCCGCAATACCGTCATCATCATGACCGGAAACGTGGGCGCGGAATTTTTCGGCCGCACCTCCGCCCTGGGATTCGGGGACGGCGGCTCCTCCGAAGCCGGCGAAAGAGAGCGGGCGGTGGAAGCCGCCAAAAAACTCTTCAAGCCGGAATTCATCAACCGCGTGGACGACATCGTGGTATTCCGGAAACTCTCCACCGGGGATCTGCTGAAGATCATCGACATCGAGCTCGGCGGCCTCGCATCCCGCCTGCAAGCCCGCGGCCTCCGGCTGGAGGTCAAACTCCAGGTGAAGGAGTTTCTGATCTCCAAAGGCTATCAGCCGGAATACGGGGCCCGGCCCCTGCGCCGGGCGGTGGAGCGCCTGATCGAGGACCCTCTGGCCGAGGAACTGCTGAAAGGCGCTTTCGACGGAGCGCAGGCGGTCCGGGCCGAAGTCGAGGGGGAGCGGATCATCTTCTGTCCGGAATACGACAACTGATCCTCCGGGCAGGATCGTCCTGCCCGAACGTGCCCGATCATTGGGGCAGTACCGTCTTAAAAAATTGGAATCAAGTGATCGGAGGCATCCCGGGCGAATTCCGGTTCGCAGCCGTAGGTGCGCCGGAGATTTTCGGCGGTGAGGACCTGATCCGGGCGGCCGTCCGCAATGATCGTCCCCTCCGCCAGCAGCACCGCCCGGTCGGCGTAGCGGGCGGCGAAAGCCGGGTCGTGGGTGGTCATCACCAGCGCCGACAGGGTGCTTTTCCACTGCTTCAGGATCCCGGCCAGCATCCGCTGCCGCGCGGGATCGAGCATGGAGGCGGGTTCGTCGGCCAGCAGGATGCTCCCGGGCGCGGCCTGCACCCGGGCCCGGGCCGCCGCCGCCAGCTGCATTTCTCCGCCGGAGAGTTCGGCGCACCGCCGCCCGGCGAGTCCGCCGAGACCGAAAACCTCCAGCGCCTCCTCGACCGCGGCGATCTCCTCCGGCGGCATCCGGCCGTTCAGCGGGATCCGGTGATAGGCCCCCATGGCCACGGTTTCAAAGACGGTGAAGGGATTTCCGACCGGGCGCAGCTGGGAAATCACCGCCGCCGCCGCCGCGCGGCGGCGCGGCGGCAGACGCCACGGAGCCGCGCCGTCGACGAGGAGGGTGCCGGCGGTCGGCCGCAGATAACCGGCGAAGAGTCTCAGCAGGGTGCTTTTGCCGCCGCCGTTGGCGCCGAGGATCACGGTCAGTTCCCCGGGAGACGAAGTGAAGTCGATCCCCCGGAGCACCGGAGTGCCGGAGTAGGAAAATTCCAGAGAGCGGGCTTCAATTTTCAAAACGGCCCTCCCTGCGGTTCAGAATCCATAAAAAGACCGGCCCCCCCGCCAGAGTGGTGACCACCCCCAGAGGCAGTTCCATCCCCGGGACCAGTCCTCCGGCCAGACTGTCGGCGAGGGCGAGAAAAATCGCGCCCCAGATAAAGGTCAGCCAGACTGTGCTCCGGTTTTCGCCTCCGGCCAGACGCCGGACCATGTGGGGCACCACCAGCCCGCAAAATCCGATGATCCCGGCCAGGGACACCGTCATCGCGGTCATCAGCGCCGCCAGCAGCACGAAATTCCGTATCACCCGGTCCGCGTTGTACCCGATGTAAAAGGCGCTCTCCCGCCCCATGGCCACCGCGTTCAGGCTCCGGGAAAAGATGTAGACGGTCAGGGCGCCGCCCAAAGTCACCGCCATCGCCGGATAGAGCATTTCGCTGCGGGGTATCTGCAGATCGCCCAGCATCCACCAGGCCAGACCGGCCACCTTGCGGGTGTCGTCGGCAAAGGCCGTGAGGCACATGAGCACCGCCCCGGCCACCGCTCCGGCCATGACGCCGGAGAGCAGCATCCTCTCGCCGGAAGCGTCTCCCCGGGCCAGCCAGAGCACCAGAAAGAGCACGCCCGCGGCCCCCGCAAAGGAGCCGATGCTCACCGCCAGGGCGCTGACCGCCGCCAGACCGGTGAACATCACCACCCCCGCGCCCGCCGCCGCACCGCCGGAAATGCCGAGGATGAAGGGATCGGCCAGGGGGTTTCGCAAAACCGCCTGGAGGATCATCCCGGAGACCGCCAGAGCGCCGCCCACCGTCAGCGCCGCCAGCGTGCGCAAAACACGCAGTTCGAAAATGGGATTCCGGAGACCGGACTCCGTGAAGAAATCCGGCACTCCGAAGCCCGCCTGCCCGGTCGCCATCTCCAGCCAGGCGGCGAAAATCAGCACGATGATTGCAACGGCGAGCCGCTTCACGGTTCCTCCCGGGGAATCCCGGCCAACAGCTCTTTCAGCTCGGCCGCGCCGGCGAGAAATCCGGGGCCCGGCCGCTCCACCCGGCTGTTCGGCGGCAGGAGCAGCACCCGCCCCTCCCGCACCGGCTTGAGAAAGCGCAGCACGGGATCGCCGGAGGGGTCGCCGGACTCGCCGTCGGCGATGAGAATGTCGCACTCCATGGCGACCAGACGCTCGGGAGCGGGTTTGAAGTATCCCTTTTCCGTCGCGGCGTTACGGTATCCGGCGATGGCAAGCGCCTCGTCGGGCAGCGTGCCTCTGCCGGCGGCGATCACCGGCGAACGCCACAGGATCCACAGCACCCGGGGACCGTCCGCGGCCCGCGGCTCCGCCATCGCCGCCTCGACGGCGGCGATCTCTCTCCCGGCGGCCTCGGAGGCGTCCAGGAGTTCGCCCAGGCGCTTCAGGGCGGCGGCGTATTCCGGCAGGGTGGCGCAGGAGAGGACTTCGAATCGGATTCCGGCGCGGGTCAGCGGTTCGGCCTTGGAGAGGTCGATGACCGTGTCGGAGATCACGCAGTCCGGGTTCAGCGCCAGAAGTTTCTCCACATTGATCTGGGCGAAGTTGCCGGCCGTCGGAAGATTTTTCACCTCCTCGGGGCGGTCGCAGGCGGAGGAACGGGCAATGAGCCGGTCGCCCCGCCCGAGCGCGAAGATGGTCTCGGTGATCGCGGGCGACAGGGAAACCACCCGGTCGTACCCGGCCGAAACCAGCCCGGGGAGGAGCAGAAACAGCGTCAGGATTTTTCGCATTTACTGGAAATCCCCTTTCACCACGTCAAAATAGTACTGGGAATTGGTCTTGTTCTTCCCGAACCAGCCGAGATATTTTCCGTTTTTGTTCTCGTCCGCGGAAAAATACCCGGCCTGCGTGTAGTCGATCTTCTCGCTGGTGACGTGACCGTCGCACCAGGCCACCGAGGCCTTGCGGTCATGGCGGAAATTCATGTCCGGATAGGCGTCGAACGCGCCCCAGCCGGTATCCGGGTAAGTGGGAGGACTGACGTAGTGCGATTCGATCACCGACGCGTTGGCGCCGCCGGAGGTGTACTGGAGGGTGTCGGCAAAGGCCACGGTGGCGGCGGCGGAGGTCAGCTGACCGGTTTTCACCGTGGGGGTGGCGCCCCAGAGGCCGCCGATGACGGCGTTCAGCCCGTAGCCGCCGCATCCGGCGTTTTCATAAGCGCCGGAAGTGCCGTTGACGCTGAGGGCCGGGCAGGCCTTGATCTGCCGGGATTCGCCGAGATAGTCCATGAGGCCGCCCTGGGGGATGAAGCTGCTCCCGGAGAGTTTGCCGCACCACCTCTGGTCGTCATCTCCCGAGGTGACGATCCACTCCTCATTTTCCAGACTGTACATGTTGAACGCGGTCACGATCTGGCGGATGTTGGAGACGCATTTGATCGACTGGGCCGCGGTCCGGGCCTTGCTCAGCGCCGGGAGAAGCATGCTGGCCAGGATGGCTATGATCGCGATCACAACCAGCAGTTCTATAAGGGTAAAATTGCCCGCGGGACCGGCAGGGCGGACGGGTTGCTTCCGGGAAAAACCCGGACGGACGGACGGGGAAACAGTGTTCTCCATAGAGCTCCTCCTCGTGTCATGCGCACGATTAAGGGTTGACGCGGGGTCCGCCGCGGGATCCGGCTTCCGGAGGGTTCCGGTCACGGTTGCGCGACAGTCCGGGATTTTCACCCGAGTTCACCGCAGGATGCGGACCGACTTTATCTTTAATATACACCGTTCCGGGGAGTTCTTCAAATATTTCCGGGGAAATTCTGCAAAAATTCCCTCACCCGGAGGGACGGTTCCGCCCCGGACGGCGTCCTTGCATTTCGGGTTGAGCATCCGAAAACGAAATGGGAATTTGAGCGCAAGCCGCCCGCAGGACGGATTTGCTCCGAAAAACGGCGAAGGATTGGAAATGACCGACGAAAAAACGGTTTCAACACCCCGGGGAGGCTTCCCGCGGAACAACCGCCGCATATACTCCCGTTCCGGTCTTTTGCGGGACGCCGGAAAACATGCCGGAGCATGGCGGCGCCGCCGTCGGATCGACATCAGGCGTCGGCCTTTTGGAGTCCCCGATAGGTTTCCTGAACTTCCCGGTAGCTTGCCATATCTCCGATGTCATAGCGTTTCCCCGGCATTTCCATCGCATGGACGGGGACCTGCCGGCAGAGCCAGGCGACAAAACTTCCCGGAGCGTCCACACCGCATCCGGCTTCAATCCCCCGGCGTATCAGCTTCACGTCCCGTTTCGGGTAAAAGTAGAACGGCGGACAGCACCAATGCGTGGCGGGTTCCGGTGATTTTTCGGTCATCTCCGTCACGCGGTCATCGCCGTCGATGCTGACGACGCCGCTTTTCAGCAGCAGCTTCCGCTCCGGTTCGTAATAGCGCATAATACAGGAGGTATTCCTGGCTTTCGCATAGCGGATGAATTCTCCGAGGCTGAAGTCGAGCAGATTGTCCCCGGCGATGACCAGCAGGTCATCGTCAAGGTTCCGACATTCGACGGCATACTGGATGTCGCGAACCGCTCCGAGACGATTGTCGTTGCCGGTGGTGCCGTCGTCGATGACGACAATATTTTCCCCGCGTCCGCGGCGCCATTCGTCGAACGGCTTCGCAAATTTATGGTTGGAGATTACAATGAACTCGTCGACTTCGCCTGTCGAGGCGATGTCCTCGATCAGCCAGTCCAGAATCGCTTTCCCCCGCACCTTCAGCAGAGGTTTGGGAAAGTTTTCCGTCAATGGGTAGAGGCGTGTCGCATACCCCGCCGCCAGAACAAGACTTTTCATGAAAAAATTCCTTTGCTTCCGGGAGAAATCAATCCAGAGTCACACCATCCGCGCTGCTGCAGATGTACATGGAGAATTTCCCTTCCAAATGCGGGAAAGCCGCCAGATATTCCCGTTCAACTTTTCTTTGGATCTCCCCGGCCTTGTCCGGATTGATCAGCGCCATGCAGCACCCGCTGAACCCGGCCCCCGAGAAGCGCCCCCCGTAAATTCCATCGGTATCCGTCATGATCTCATAGAGTTTCTGGAGCTCCGGAGAACCGGTTTCCCAATTCTCAATGGAGGATCTCCCGCTTTCAAAGGAAAGCCTGCCGTACTCCGCAAGATCCCCCCTCCGCCAGGCTTCCGCGCCGCGCCGGACGCGGTCAAACTCCGTATACCAGTGCTCCGCGCGTTTCCGCCAGTTAACGGGGAGGCGGTCCTGATACTTCAGATAAACCTCATACGGGACATCACGGAGGTAGGTATCACTGAATTTCCCGTATTCCATGCCCGCGTACGCCATCAGCGCATACGCGGCGGATCGGCACTCATCGACCCGCATATTGAACTTCGAGCCCGCCAATCGGCGCTCAATTCCCGAAAAGAAAATCGCGATGGCGTAAGGGGGCATATTCTCCGGCTGAGGGATGAGTTCGTAGGAATCATCTTGCGTATCAAGATACAGGAGATGATCTTTTCTGGAATAGACTTCGCAGCTCTGGTCCAATTTCCCGCAGGAAACGCCGACATAGCGGTTTTCCGCCATCAAGGCCAGCCGAATGACTTCATCCTGCCTGAGATGAATCTCGTTGGCGGCACACAGAGCGGAGAGGAAGGATATGATGACGGCCGCCGACGAAGAAAGTCCGCCGATGGGCAGACTGCCCTCAAAAACGCCGGCCAGTCCGTACTTCAGCGGATAATGCATGCCCAGGGCGATGGTTGCGCCCCGCAGATAGTCGGCCCAGTCATTCTGCTTCTCCTCCGGAGTGGACAGGACATGAAACTGCGCGCGTTTCGGAAACTGAAGCGAAGCCAGTTCAATCACTCCGTTCTGCTTGGGATAATAAGCCAGGCTTATGCCCTTGTCAATCGCCAACCCGGTGATCTTGCCGTGCTGGTGATCGCTGTGCGCCCCTATGGGACATATCCGGTAGGGGCAAAAGGACACATCGGAAGGCCGGGAATGATAAAGCTCAACAAATTTCGATTGACAGTCCATAGTGCAACGGCATCCTTGAATAAGTTGATTTCGAGACGATAACCATAAAAAAGCGCTGCCTCTGCGGACAGCCCCGACGGGTGCGGTCAGAGGTTTGCAGTTCTTTCATTTTCTCCTGCAGTTTTTTCCGGGAGAGCGTGATTCATTTCCGCCCGTTTGCATGCCGTTATTCCGGTATCGGGAGCGGCGGCGGATTGGAATAACCGCCTCCGCAGTTTTTCCGCCCGAGCCGCCGCTTTCATCATATCACCGCCCCGCTTCACAAAATTAAAGAATGGGAACCGACGTTTTTTAAGGTAGCATATTTTGTCGGAATATGCAAGCGAGTCTTTTAAAATCTTGAAAAAAAAGAACCCGCTAACGCTGATGATCCATTCCGGAGCTTGTTTCCGCCACTCCTTCCGGAGAGACCCGAAGTTCCCGCCTGGTCGCCGCGATCACCTCGGGCAATCCGCACCAGTCTGTCCCCGGCAGTGCGGAAATCAAGCCCGAATCCACCTTTCCGGCTCCCATTTTAAAGGTCGGCGTCGGCTCCTCCGCGGTGGCCGCGGAACAGCTGAGATACGCCGTCCAGCCGCTCTGCCAGACGATTACGGTCTTGCCTTTCGTGCTTTCGGTGATGGAGGCCACCAGACTTTCCGAAGTTTCGCACTCTCTCAGCAGATTTCCGGAGGCGTCGTATTCACGCATCACACTTCTGGTCCCGGCGCAACCCGACAACACACAGGCCGCAATCAGCGCGCATCCGATCTCAACATGCAGTTTTTTCATATTTCTCCTCATTTTTATTCTTCCCATTGACATTCATCCAGGCGGGAAACGATTTCCTCCGGCAGCCGGACGACAAACGCCTGAAAGACCGGATCGTCGCTTGCGAGATAATTCGCCGCGAAGAACTGATCCAGCACTCCGGCCTCCGCCAGCGCGGCCCGGTAGGTTTCCCAATCTTCCCCCAGCGCCCGGATGATCGAGAGCGTGCTGTACCGTTCCGGCTGGACAGGAGGCGCGGGAAAGTGCTCCGCCAGCTCCTCCGGGGTGTAAAAGCGGTAGCCGTGCGCGGCCAGCCAGGTTTCATCCCGGAGCACGTTGAAGTGATTTCCGTCATTCTTCGGCGGATAGATTACCATTCCGTTCTCGATTTTCGCGTATGGCATAGTGCCTCCTTTATTGATTGATGATGGTCCAATTTTCAGGGATTCTCGACGTTCCGGCATCTCCGGACAATGCCGACGGTTTTTTAAATGTGCCGGAAGAGGCGATGCCAAGCACCCAATCATTTGTCGAAGTGCTGTTCCATGCTGTAAAATTCACTTCGATTGCGCTTAACGAGGAGCAATTTTTGAACATCTCCTTATAACAGTAAACATTCAAAGACGTTGCCGGCAATACCGGGGCCTCAGTCAGCGAAGTACAGCCCTTGAACATATACTGATAACAATGCTCGCCCAAAACGGAAGCCGGTAATGCCGGGGCGGCCGCCAATGCAGTACAATCCTGAAACATGGCATTGTAACAATAATCTGCAAGGGTTGTCGCGGGCAGAGCCAGACCGGAAAGGTCCGTCAATGATGTACATCCTGAAAACATCGATCCGCAGCAATAGGTTGCCAGTGACGTCGCCGGCAATGCCGGGGCCGATGCCAGCGAAGTGCAGCCATAAAACATAGCGTTATAGCAATAAGCCGTCAAAGACGTCGCCGGTAATGCCGGGGCCGCAGTCAGCGAAGTACAATCCCTGAACATATAATGATAACAATGCTCGCCCAAAACGGAAGCCGGTAATGCCGGGGCGGCGGTCAGAGAAGCACATCCCCTGAAAAGATTGAAGTAACAATAAGCAGAACAGGTGGAATCATTCAGGAGAGACTGGACGCTGCCGGAAGCGGCAATTTTTCCGGTCATTGCAAATCTGGCATAATTGGAACTGGACAAAGACAAAGTGCTGTCTGTGTTTTGGAATTGTACGCGATCCCCGATATTCGCCAGAGTGATGGCGGTTCCGGGCGTGTAAGACGCCCACTCTCCTCCCATCCTGTATTGTAGCCCGGAAAGAGTCAGGGAGCCGACAGCGTTCAATTTGACAGTGGAATTTGCCTGCACGGCGGTAAATGTGAGGGGAGGCAGCGGCGGCCTCCGCGCAAGCGGATTCATTTTACTCGGCAGCGGCATGGTTCACCTCCAGAGAATAGGCAAGATTGGCCAAAAGCCTGCTCCCGTCCCAGCGTATGACGACGGCGAAAAGCCGCCCCGCCTCGCTGAGGTCCGGAGCGCTGCCGTCCACCCACCGGAGATCGGCGGGCAGAGTAAAGGACGCTCCGGAGGCGTTGGTGATCCAGAGCTCGAATGTGACGCAGTGTCCGGCGGAGAATCCGCTCCGGTCAATGGTGAAAACTTCCCCGCCGACGACGGAACAGGTGAATACGGCATCGTTCTGCGGGGTGATCGCCGGAGTCGCCAGAGCGAAAATCTCCGGTACGACGCCCGAGGGTATGCCGAATTGAAACGAAAAAACCTTCGCCTGATCGTTTCCCGAAGCCGCCACCGTCACCGTGGGAGTGCTTCCCGGCGCCAGCGGCGTCACTTCCGCCAGCGGAGTGCCGAACCCGGCATCGCTGCCGCGGAGGCTCGCCAGCCACTGATTAAGGGACCCCTCGAAGCCGTTGGCCAGAGCCAGTTCAAAGGCGCTCTCGCCGTTGACCCCGCCGGGATCGCCCCTGTCTCCCTTTTCGCCCCGCGGACCGGTTTCGCCCCGGGCGCCGGGATCGCCCTTGTCGCCCTTGTCGCCTTTTTCGCCCCGGGCGCCGGTTTCTCCGGCGGGCCCGGTCTCCCCCCGGAGCCCGGGGGCGCCGGATGCGGAAACGCCGGTATCGAAGCCGTTGATCACCCAGTTGCCGGTTTCGCCGCTGATCTCCGGGACCCGTCCCGCCGGGAGCGGGATGTATTCGCTCCATCGGGCGTCCGGCGTCCGGGGCCGGATGCGGAAGCTGCCGTGATCGACGCTCTCCTCGATCTCAAGCCCGGCGCGCCACAGGGCGACGACTTCGCTCCGGGCGATGACGTCGGGGGCCGGAAGTTCTTCGGCGGCGCCGTCGAGGTCCGCCACCGCCTGCGCCGTCACCGGGATGCGGAATCTCCACACGCACAGGGCCTCGGCGGAAAATCCGTAGAGTTCCAGCACCGTTTCCAGTTCGTAATTGCGCTTCATGGAGAGAGCGCGGCGGAAGTTCACGGTGTTGCACTTCACGCGGACGGCCAGAGAGCCCTCGGAGGCCCCCGAAAGATCGAATTCTTCGCACGGGATCCTCACCAGCGGTTCCCGGGAGGAATTCACCGCCTCGGCCACGGCGCCGCGCCAGGCCAGCGCCTCGGAGAGGTCCCTGGGATTCCCCTCGGGATCGACGACTTTCACTTCCAGATCGACACAGTCGCCGCAACCGAGACAGATGGGAGACACACCGCCGTCATCGGGCCCGTCAATGATCGTAAGACTCTTTTTCATGCTTTGCTCCTTGGGTGATTCCGAGGAGCAAAGCGTCGCCGGTGAATTTTCTAAATACTCACAGCAAAAGGGTTATGAGTTCGGGAGCGATCTCCCGCAAAGGTTCGGTGACAAATGTTCTCTTCCGGGCGCGGGGATGGGGCACGGTCAGACGCCCGGAGTTGATCCGATCCTCTCCGAAAAGAATGATGTCGATGTCCAGCGTCCGGGCCTGATCGCTTCGGTGATTCGCCGGACGGCCGAAAGCTCTTTCAATCGACTGCGTCCGATCGAGGAGCTCCTCCGCGCTTCCGGGCCAGAAGCCGACGCAGACCGCGTTTTGAAAATCCGGAGTGCCGGGCTGACACTCCACCGGCGCGGTGGTGATGATCGAGGAAAGCCGTTCGGTGCGCCACCCGGCCCGGACAAGCATGTCAAGCGCTCCGGCGAAGATTTCCCGGGCGTTTGACGAATTGCTGCCGAAAGCCAGGACCGTGCGCTTCATGGCGGTTCACGAACGGGAGAGCGCGCTCTTGCCGTGCGCGTCCAGTCCCTCCATCGCCGCAAAGCGGGCCGCCGTCGGCCCCTCCCTGCGGATGGCTTCGCGGGAGTATTCGATCAGACTGGTGCGGCGGAAAAAGCTGTCGGCGCTCAGCCCGGAAAAGAAACGCGCGCTGCCCGCGGTGGGCAGGACATGGCTGGGTCCGGCGCAGAAATCCCCGATGGGCTCGGGAGTGAAAGGGCCGAGGAAGATCGCCCCGGCGGCGGAAACCCGGGCCGCGGCCCGCTCCGGATCGGCGACGCAAAGCTCCAGATGCTCCGGCGCGTAGCGTCCGGCCAGATCGAGGGCCTGGTCGAGGGAAGCGGCTTTTATCAGAAATGTGCCGTTTTTGAGGACTTTTTCCACGGTTTCCAGGCGCTTGAGTTCCAGCTTCCGCGCTTCGATCTCGGCGGCGACGCCGTCGAGGACTGCGTCGGAGAGAGCGACCAGCACCGCCTGTTCCAGCCCCGAACCGTGTTCGGCCTGAGAGAGCATATCGGCGGCGATCGCCCGGCAGTCGCTCTCCCCGTCCGCCACGATCATGATCTCCGACGGTCCGGCCACCATGTCGATGGCCACTTCGCCGTAGAGAAGTTTTTTGGCGCAGGCGACGTAGGCGTTTCCGGGACCGACGATTTTTTCCACTTTGCGGATGGAACCGGTGCCGCAGGCCAG
>JAZMZH010000068.1:0-12584 GCA_045585875.1 Victivallaceae bacterium
CAAGATGGAATATTCCACCGGCGAGGTCGGCGATCTGGTGGTCGCGGCCCTGCGGGGCTGAGGACGGTGAAACTTTGACCGCTTTCGGCAAAATCTCTCCCGACGACAGGCCGGGCATCGATCCGGAACTCCTGCTGGAGCGCGCCCGGATCGTCAAGGATTCCCGCTCCGTAAAGGCCGGGATCTGCGGAGATTACTTCGTGAAGCGCTACAACCGCCGGGGCTTTTTTCATGACCTGAAGCGGCTGTTTCAGGAGCCCCGGCCGCTGCGCTGCCGCCGGGCCGCGGCCTACCTCGCAGCCCGGGGGTTTCCCACCCCCGGGGTGTGCTTCGCCTCCCGGCACTGGCTGGTGACCCGGCTGGCGGACGGGGAATTCGGCAGCGTCCGCGTCCCGGACCCGGGTCTGACGGCCCGCACCCTGGCCGGGCTTCACGCCCTGAACTTCATCCACGGCGACGCCAGCATGCGCAACTTCTACTTCGCGGCCGGTTCGCCGGTGCTGGGAGTCATCGATCTGGACGGGGCGAGGGTCTTCCGCCGCCGCATCCCGCAGCGCCTGCGCCTCCGGGAAATCGCCCGGGCGGTTTCCAGCTGGATGATTTTGTCCGGGCGCCGGGAGGAAAGCGCGGCCGTTCCGGATTGCCTCGACCAATTTCTCGCCGCCTACAACTCCGCCGGAGGCGGGGTCCGCCCCTCCCCGGGGCTCCGCCGCCGCATCCTGAAATTCCTGAAAAAAACCCGGACCTGAACATGCCGAACTGCTCCGAATCCCCATGGTTTCTGTGGCGGGACACCGCCCGCGACGCATTTTTCAACATGGCCGTCGACGAGGTCGCCCTCGAACACGCCGGAACATTGTCGGGCCGGGTGCTCCTGCGCATCTACGATTGGGAAACACCCTCGGTTTCCTACGGCCGCAGTCAGCTCCCCCCCTCGGAACTGGCCGCCGACTACACCCTCGTCCGCCGTCCCACCGGCGGCGGCGTGGTTTACCACGATCACGACCTCACCTACACTCTGGTCATACCCGCCGGGCACCGGATCACCCTCCTCGACCGCATGGCCAGCTATAAAGTGGTGCACGAGGCCATCGCCGGGATCCTCCATCGGATGGGCCTCGAGGCGACCCTGAAACCCGACGAACAGGAAAAGGTGGACCGCGCCACCATGCGCTGCTTCGTCTCCCCCTCCCGCTTCGACGTCATGGGTCCGGGCGGAGCCAAGTTCGCCGGGGCCGCCCAGAGGCGCACCCGCAGCGGCATCCTCCACCAGGGAAGCCTGCTCTTCGACGACGACGCCCGGAGAGAAAGAGTGCGCGAAGCTCTGCCCGAGGCTCTGGCCGCCGCCTTTGACACCGGGGTCGAAGCGTGGACCCCGCCCCCGGAATGGCTGGCCGAAGCGGAAGCCCTGGCCGCCGCAAAATACCGCAGCAAGGATTGGCTCGATGCCGGAAGATATTGAAAAATTGAAGCGTCTCATCGGTCTGGAGACCGGCGACAACCGTCTGATCACCGAGGCGGTGACCCACCGCTCCTACGCCGGAGAATACCAGCTCGCCTACAACAATCAGCGTCTGGAATTCCTGGGAGACGCGGTGCTGGAGATCATCCTCTCGGAGGCGATCTACCGGGCCCATCCCGAGGCCGACGAGGGCACCATGAGCAAACACCGGAGCATCCTGGCCTGCGAAAGCACCCTCGCCTCGGTTTCCCGCGAACTGGAACTGGGGAGCTACCTCCTCCTCGGCCGCGGCGAATCCTCCTCCGGCGGCGCCGACCGGGATTCCATCCTGGCGGACCTCTTTGAAGCCGTCGTCGGCGTGCTCTATCTGAGCAAGGGACTGGACGCGGCCCGGGATTTCGTCCTCGGACAGCTGGGGCCGCGGATCGCGGACCCGGGGGTCGCCGCCGTGACCTTCAATCCCAAAGGGGAACTTCAGGAGCTGGCCCAGAAACACTGCATCCCCAGACCCGAATACCGTCTGACCGGGGTTTCCGGGCCCGGACACGCCCAGACCTTCAACGTGGAGGCCTCCTGCGCGGGCTTCACCGCCGCCGGTTCCGGCAGAAGCCGCCGCCGGGCCGAGGAAAATGCCGCCGCATCGCTCTTTCAAATGATCTCCGCCAAATACGAAAGCCAATAACCACCGGAGGAATACCCATGCTGCCGATTCGTCTGCCGGAACAAGTCATCTGCCGCCCCGGCGCCACCGAAGAACTCCCCTCCGTCGCCGGGAGCGGCCGCCGCATCGTCGCGGCGGTTTCACCCAGCGCCGCAGCTTCCGGCCTCGCCGGACGGATCGCCGAACTTCTCGAACGGGCCGGAAACACGGTCGTCCTGCACCAGCTCGCCTCCGGAGAACCGGTGCTGAGCGGCGTCGACCGTCTGGCCGAGGCATTTCACAACGCAAACGCCGGGCTGGTCGTCGCCGTCGGCGGCGGATCGGCCATCGACTCCTGCAAATGCGCCTGCATCATCGGCAGAGGAGAAAAGGCGCAGGATTACTTCACCGGCCGCCGCATGGTCAGCGGTCCCGGCATCCCCATGATCGCCGTCCCCACCACCTTCGGCACCGGAGCGGAAGTCACCCCAAACGCGGTCATCAGCGATCCGATCGGCATGATCAAGCAGTCGGTGCGTTCGCCATTCATGCTTCCCGCCGCCGCGGTGACGGATTGCGAAAACGCCGCCTCCTGCCCGGCCTCCGTCGCCGCCGACAGCGGCATGGACGCTCTGGTGCAGGCCATCGAAGCGGCGGTTTCGCGCAAAGCGGACGACTTCAGCCGCCCTCTGGCCGTGCGCGCCGCCGAAATGCTTTTCGCCAATCTGGAGCGGTTCGCGGCGGACCGGAGCAGTCCCGCGGCCGCCATGGTTGCCGAAGCCAGCCTCCTGGCCGGCATCGCGTTGGCCCACTCCGGGCTGGGCGCGGTGCACGGGCTCGCGCATCCGCTGGGGATACGGACCCGGCTCCCTCACGGCAGATGCTGCGCCCTGCTCATGAGGGAGGTGATGCGGCGCAATGAACTCCGGAAGCCGGGAGTCTATGACGCCATACCCGATGCGGCCGGACGCTTCGCAGGAGTTTTCAATGCCCTCTACGGAAACGTGGGGCTGAGTGATTTCGGCGCGGACTCCGGCGCATTTCCGGAAATCGTCGCGAACTCCCGCTCCGGGAGCATGAAATCCAATCCGGTGGACTTCACGGACCATGAACTGATCGGAATCCTTGAGGAGTCCCTATGAAGAAGATCGTTTCCGCCGGTCCCAATCCGGCGTGGCAAAAGGTGCTTGAATTCCGCGAATTCCGCCCCGGCGAGGTGAACCGCGCCTCCTCCCTGACCGAATTCGCCTCCGGCAAGGGCATCAATTTCGCCCGGGCCTGCCGCTGCTGGGGAGCCGCCGAAAGCACGGTGATCGGCTTCGTCGGCGGGGACAACGGCCGCAAGATCGTCGAATACATGCGGGCAGAGGGCCTCCCGAACATCGCCGTGCAGATTTCCGCCCCGTCCCGCTGCTGCACCACCTGCATCGACACCGGCCGCCGCCTCACCACCGAACTGATCGAGCCGGCGGCAACCCCCTCGGCGGAAGAAGCTGCGGAATTTCTCTTTGCCGTTTCCGCCGCCCTCCGCGACGCCGAGGCCCTGGCCATCGCCGGGACCCTGCCGGGGAAGATGGACACCGGATTTTACAGCCGTCTGGCGGAGTGCTCCGCCCGGATGGGCAGACTGCTCGTGGCGGATCTGTGGCGGGATCTGGATAAAGTCGCCGCCACCGGGGTGAAATTCGTGCTGAAAATCAACCGGCAGGAACTGGCCGGAGTTTCCGGAGAGCCGGATCTCCGCGCCGGAGTCGCGGCGCTGATGAAGCGGTTTCCCAACCTCGCCGCCGCCGGGATCACCGACGGAAGCGCCCGGGCCTGCTGGGCGGATGAAAGCGGCTTCTACCTTATGGAACTGCCGCCGACCGTCGCGCCGGTGGTGAACCCCATCGGCTGCGGCGACACCGCCAGCGCGGTTCTGACCAGCGAACTCATCAACGGCAGGGCCGGATGCGACGCCATGGCCGCGGCGCTGGGCGCCGCCATGGCCAACACCGCTTCGGTGCTGTGCGGCGAATTCGCCCCGGAGACCGCACGGGAGTACGCCCGCGGGATAAAAATCGAGAAAACGGAAGGAAACTGGAAAATATGAGCCTCGAAGAAATCAAACTTTCACGACCTCTGGTATTTTTCGATCTGGAATCCACCGGCACCAGACCGGAATTCGACCGCATCGTGGAAATCGCCGTGCTGAAGCATTTCCCGGACGGACGCGACGAGAGCACCGTGCGCCGGATCAACCCCGGCGTGCCCATCCCCCCCGAGGCCTCCGCCATCCACGGCATCACCGACGCGGATGTGGCCGAGTGCCCGCTCTTCGGAGACATCGCCGGAAATCTCCTGCGCTACCTCGACGACTGCGATCTAGCCGGATACAACATCGTGAAATTCGACCTCCCGCTGCTGGTCAATGAATTCCGCCGCTGCGGCCTGGAATTCAGCCTCGCCGGACGCCGCATCGTCGATGTCTTCAACATCTTCTGCAAACTCTACCCCCGCAATCTCACCGCCGCCTACAAGTTCTTTTGCGGCAAGGATCTCAGTGACGCCCACAGCGCCGCCGCCGACACCGCCGCGACCCTTGAAGTCCTGGCCGGACAACTGGCCAGACACGGCGAACTGCCCCGGGACCTGGCCGCTCTGGCGGAATTCTCCGACAACCGCCGCCCCGACAGCATCGACGCTTCCGGGAGGTTCCGCTGGGCCGGGGACGACGCGGTGATCAATTTCGGCAAAAACTACGGCAGAAAACTCCGCGACATTTCCGAAAACGACCCCGGCTTTCTGCGCTGGATCATCCGTTCCGACTTCCCGGACGAGGTGAAAAAAATCGCCTCCGACGCCCTCTCCGGAAAGTATCCGGAGAAACCGAAACCGTAAACGGCGGTGCCGACCATGGACCAGAAAATGCTGCAGCAGCTTTTTTCCCTGCTGGACGACGAAAACGATTCCGTCGCCAGGAGCGCCATGGCCGAACTCCTGAAACATCCCGGAGAACTGGATCGCTACCTCTGCAGCCTCCATGAAACCCCGGACCCCCTGCTCAGGAAGCGCATCCACCAGCTCGACGCCATCATGACCCTGCGCAAGCGCCGCAAAAATTTCACCAAACTTCTGAATCGGACCGAAGTCGATCTGGCCGAAGGACTGATCGAGATCCATCTCATGTGGTACGATAACGACTCCGCGCCCGCCCTCGCCGACATGACCGGCGAATTTGCCGCCTCCGCCGAGGATTTCCGGACCGACGACATCTTCAAGGTGCGGGACTTCATGCGCGCCGGAGGCTTCGCCACCCCCGTGGACGGAGAAAATCTCAACCCGGACAACTACTGCGTCGGCAGCGTCCTCGAGGACCGCATCGGCAGCGAAATCCTCCTCTGTCTCCTGGCCATGCTGGCCGCCATGTCCGGCGGAGCCGATTTGAGGCTGGGGCGGCTGCTGGACCATTTCCTGCTCTTCGACCGAGGCGGCAACTGGCTGCTGCCGGCCAACGGATGGGAAACCGGCCGCCTGAGCCGGGGCACGGTCCCGGAACTCTGGGATTCGCCGCGGCGCATCCTCCGCTATCTGGCCATGCAGCTCTTCGTCTCCGCCGTGGGCAGCGACAGTTTTCGCTACATTCACACCATCGCCGCGTCTCTCATCGGCTCCGACGGCACCGGCGCCCCGCCGGATATCTTCCCCTATCCCTACCGGGCGGGAAAGGCGGATTCATGACCGTGGCAATCGCCTCCATCGCGGAATTGCTGCATCTGCCCCCCGGTTCCGTGCCGAACCGGGAGGAGGAGCGGCGGGCCGCCGGAATTCTGGCGGAGCGGCTGCTGGCCCGTGACGGGAAACACTTTCACCGGGACGAAAAGCTGCTCCCGGTATGGCCGGAGGGATTCTCCGGGTCCGTCTCCCACTGCCGGGGCGAAGTGGCGGTGGCGGTGCGGCGGGGAGCGCCCCTGGGGATCGACCTGGAGGAGATCGGGAGAGTGGGGGAAAAACTTTTCGCCCGCATCGCCGCGCCGGAGGAGGTGACGGCTTACCGCGCGCGAAGCCGAAACCCCGATGCGGACGAGCTTTTCCGCACCGTGGTTTTTTCAGCCAAGGAGGCATTCTGGAAACTGCTCCGGAATTCCGGAGGCGGCAATCCCGGATGGCGGGAGGTCGCCGCCGAATTCACGCTTGAGAGTCCGGAGCTGACGGTTCGCGGCGCCGGGCTCACGGCCTCGGGAAATTTCAAAGTGACATCCGGCAACAGGATTATGGTGATTTTGGAGATCGGGAAATGAAGGAACTCTATCTGATCCGTCACGGATCGCTGAACGACATCTGCTCGGGCCGCCTGGTCGGTCAAAACGATCAGCCTTTGAGCGCACAGGGCGTCGCCGAAGCCGAAGCCTGCGGGAGATTTCTGTCGAAACTCCGCTTCGACCGGGCTTATTCCGGGGACCTGCGGCGGGTCCGTGAGACCGTCGAGGCGGTGCGGCGCTGCGCTCCCGGCATCCCGGAACCGCTCATCGACACCAGATTGAATGAATACGACTTCGGAGAATGGAACATGCGGGATCTCTCCGGCATTTCGGATGCGGAAAAATCCCTTTTGAAGAAGTGGAATTTCGGCGCCTGGGGCTTTTCATTTCCCGGCGGCGAAACCATCGACGACTTCGCCGCGCGCACCCGGGCGGCGCTGCGGGACATCCTGCGGGACGAGGCCGAAAGCCTCCGGGTGGCGGTATTCTCCCACGGCGGCGTCCTCATGAGCCTGCTCAGCGACATGGCCGGGCTGGACCGGAGCAACGCCTTCCGGCTCTGGATCAGCCGGGGGGCCGTCGCCAGAGTGGTCTTCGACGCCTCCGCCGCCCGGGACGGAGTGGAGATGACGGCCGGGAGACTGAATCTGCTCCTGAAGCCCATCGAACTCGGTTTCTGACTGATCGGCAGCGGGTTGCACCGCGGCCTGCGACACCGTGACGTCTCCGCCAAAGGAGTCCGTCATGCTGTGCAGAAACATTGATTTGTATTTCAACCGGGCCGGAGAACGCATCTCCGCCTCCGGAGAGGACGGCGGCGATTTGCCCGCCCCGGAATTATACTTCCACGATCTCTTCAAGGTCACGGCGCATTTCTGCAGCGTGGCCGAATCCGGCGGCGCTCTCGTCGTTACCCCGGCGGCTCTGGACGAGGACGCCGATGTGGAGCTCCGGGGCGCCGACGCCTCGGGCACAGTGCTCTTTTCCGCTTCCGGCACGATCACCGGCGCCGGGACAGTGACCTTTATGGCGGACACCTCCACTCCGGCCTTTCGGGAAGCCTCCGGGAGGGACGGGGAATACTTCATGACCCTGTGCGTCCTCTCCGAGGGGAGTTCGCCGCGCCATCTCGGCACCGCGGCCTTCGTCATCGGCCGGGATTGCGACTGGACGCTGACGCCGCCGGAGGCCGTGCCGCCGGAATTTCTCGCCTACGGCACGGTTTACGGACTGTGGCAGAGCGCGGTGGAGTTTGAATTCAGCGAGGACGGCGTTTTATGGCATCCGGTTCAGAGTCCGGACGACCTCCTGCTGCGGGTGAAGCGCCCCGGCGGCGGCGCCGGAACCCCCGTCGCCATCCCCGCGGCCGGGGAAATCGCCATCGATGCAAGCGGCGGCGCGGCCGAACGGCCGGCGGCCGACGCCGGAGCATGCGTCTATCTGAATGACGAAACCGGGCAGGTCAGCGTATCCGACGGCGTCTCCTGGAGCGATTGGTTTTCCCTCGCCGGCCCCCGGGGCCGGGACGGCAAAATTGTCGTGGTTTCCCCGCCGGTCATGCCGTGCGCGCTGACGCCGGAAGGAGCGCTGACGGTGCGCCTCGGGGCAGGTTCGGAGACCGCCGTGCTGCTGCAGCCGCTGCCGCTGCCCCTGCGGATGGTGCTGCGGCTGCGCGGCGCCGACGGCGGAGCGGGCTTCGCGGTGCTGGCGGCCGTCGGGAGCGGCGGGACGACACTCGTCCGGGAGCGTATTCAGATATTCGCCGCAGGCGAAATCAACACCGTTTCCCTGGATGTGCCCGGCGCCGGATTCCGGCAGCTCCGCCTGCGGCGTCTCACGGACGATCCGGAGGACACGCTTTCCGGCGCGGTCGAGATCACCGCCGTCATGCTGGAGCTGGCCCCCGCCGAGGTCAATCCGTCCCGGTGAGCCACATGATCATTTTTATCTCGCCCACCGAAATTTTGGCGTATCCGGACGACCCGATCCGCAGCGGAGCCACCTCGTCGGTGATGCGGATAAATACCGGATAATATCTTTTGCCGCCGGCTTCCCGGGGAAGCTCCCCGACGTACATGACTTCGCCGGTAAAGTATCCGTACTTATAGTGGTCGTACTGGCTGGAGGCGATCTTCACCGGCTGTCCCTCGCTGATCCGGTGGATGTCTCCCTCCTCGATCTCGGCGATGAATTTCTTGGGCCCGGCGGCGGCGAAATCCACCACCACATCTCCGGGCTTGACGTAGGTCCCGGTCCGGCTGGGAATATCGCAGACAGTGCCGTCCTCGGGAGCGACGAAACGGTATTCATCGGCCTCGCGGGCCAGCATTTCCAGTTCGCCTTTGGCCGATTCCATACGGCGGTTCAAAATATCTATCTCGGCACGGGCTTCGCCGATGATGCTGTCGGCCAGTCCGGCCTCGATGGTGGCAAAGTCCATCTCCAATTTTTCCAGCACCGCCCTCTCCTTCACCATCTCCAGTTCCCGGCGGTGAAATTCCAGCTCCGGCACCGCCTTTTTTTCAAAAAGTTCCCGGTAGGCGGCCAATTCCCGCTCGGCGTTGCGGACCCGTTCCCGACTCTCCTCCAGAGCGATCCGGGTATGCCGGTACTCCTCGGGCAGAGGATCGATCTCCAGGAGCTTCAGCCGCCACTCCCGGACTTTTATGGCGGCCTCCAGCTCCCTGATGGAATTCTCCAGCGCCTCGTAGCGGCGGCGGTAATCCAGATCGTCCAGCTCGGCCAGCACCGTCCCGGCGGTGACGGAATCCCCCTCACGGGCATTCAGTTTCACGATCCGGCTGCTGACCGAACTGGCAAGCTGCCAGTGGCGGAGCCCGGCGACCACGCCATTGCCGTTGACCGTGGCGGAGATGTTCATCAGGAAAAGCATCAGAGCGCCCGCCGCCAGCAGGCACAGCACACAGGCGATAATGTAGCGGAATACCCGCATCTGACTGCGGAAATTGCTTACAGAATCCACATCACGCCGGTTTCTGTTCATTTTTCACCTTGAAGTTGGAATAGTCCATATGTTCCGACCCGCTCTCGCGCTGGGCGTTGTAGAGCCGGCAGTATACGCCGTCGGGCTGGGCCATGAGCTCCTCGTGACTGCCCTGCTGAATGACCCGGCCCTGCTGCATCACCAGGATGTTGTCGGCGTTGCGGATGGTGGAGAGACGGTGGGCGATGATGATGGTGGTGCGTCCGGCCATGAGGTTGTCCAGAGCCTGCTGGACCAGTCTTTCCGAAACCGTGTCGAGCGCGCTGGTCGCCTCGTCCAGGATCAGGATCGAGGGATTCTTCAGGATGGCCCGGGCGATGGCGATGCGCTGCCGCTGGCCGCCGGAGAGGCTGGTGCCGTTTTCGCCGATCACGGTCTCGTACCCCGCGGGCAGGGTATTGACGAATTCCTCCACATTGGCCATGCGGGCGGCACTGAGAACCTCTTCCCGGGTGGCGTCGCCGCGGGCATAGGCGATATTCTCCCGGATGGTCCCGGAAAACAGAAACGGCTCCTGCAGCACCACACCCACTTTTTCGTGGTAAGACTGCTGGGTGTATGCCCGTATGTCCCGGCCGTCCACCCGGAGCACGCCCTCGGTAACGTCGTAGAAGCGGAGGAGGAGATTGCCGAGGGTGGATTTTCCGCATCCGGAGGGGCCCACCAGGGCGATCTTGTGCCCGGCCGGTATCTTCAGGGTCAGATGTTCGATGACCGGAGTGTCCTTGTAGCGGAAGGATACGTCGTCGAACTCGATGTCTCCGCGCAATGCTCCGGCTTTTACCGCATTGGGTGCGTCGTTGATCTCGGGCACCACCGCCAGCAGGTCGGAAACCCGCTTCATCCCCGCCGCACTCTGGGCAAAGAGCACGTTAAGGTTGGCGAAATAGGCGAAAGGCGCCATGAAAGTATTGACGTATGAGTAAAAGGTGACAAATTCGCCGATGGTCATATCCCCCCGCTGAAAGAAATACACGCCGAAGAATATGACCGTCAGGCAGACCACCAGATTGAGCACGTCCACGACCATCATGTAAAAATTGCCGTTCATATTCTGCTTTATGCCGATGCCGATAAGCGGACGCAGAGAGGTGAAGAATTTTTTGACCTCGCTGTGCTCTTTGGCGAAGGATTTGACGATCTTGATGCCGTGGATATTTTCGGAGAGATTGGCGGTCACCTCCGAGACCTGCTCCTGCATCGCCAGCGAAATCCCCTTTATCTTGCGCCGGAAAAGCTGGCGCGGCAGTATGTTCAGAGGCACCAGCAGCAGCACCACCAGCGCCAGCCGCCAGCTCAGGAAAAACAGCGCAGCCCCGACCAGAAACACGGTAAATATCTGATCGGTCACGGCGATGACGTTTGAGACCATCTGCTGCACCAGGGTCACGTCGTTGATGACATTGCTGATGAGTTTGCCCGCCCGGTAGTCGTCGTAAAAACGCAGTGACAGGCTCTGCAGGTGCTTGAAGATGCGCAGTCTGAGATCCACCAGCAGGCGCATTACCGTATAGCTGCCCACATAGCCGGCGATATAGCGCATGGTGCAGCGCAGCGCGTATATGATCAGCATGATGCAGGCCAGAATGGTGAGAAACTTGAAGTCGCCGTTGGGGAAAGCGTTGTCAATGGCGACGCCCAGCATCCACGGCATCGCCAATCCCAGCAGGGAAAAAATAATGTTGGTTATACAGGAATAGGCGATGAGCGGGTAATAATTCTTTAAAACGCTCCTGACAGTGAGCCTGGCCATAACGTATCCTTCTTCTTGTTCAACCGGTTTTCCAGATTTCTTCCGGCCGCCGGGCGGCCCCTTTTCCGAAATTTCGATCTTACAATAGAATTTCCTTTTCGTTATGAGAAGGTTGACAATACCTCCGGAAACTCCCGGATACGCTTTCAGGCGCTAATATACCTCCCCTTGATGAAAAAACAAGCCGTCTCCTTAAAAAAAAAGGTTTTTTTGTGAATTCTTTAAAATTTTCAATTTTTTTTGTATTTCCCGGTTGCAAAAAGTCGGATTGTGGAGTAAAATAGGGGCATGCAGGTTTAATTAGTGGCAAAAAGGGGCAAAAATAACGGGTTTTCAGCGCTCGTCTGTTAATAACCCGTTTATCCTTGAGGAAACGGCAAGAGGCAATGGCAATGGGTAAAAATCCGTTCCGGAATCTCGGATTTCTGGGGAGTTTCGTCCACACGCTGGATTCCCAGCAGCGGGTGGCGATCCCGAGCGCATGGCGCCATCTCTCCCCGGAAGGGGCCTTTGTGCTCATGCCCGGCGCCGGCAGCGAACTCCGCCTCTTCCCGCCGGAGGTCTTCGACGAATATGTGGAGAGGGCCAACCGCGACCCCTTCAACACCGAACTGCTGGACGCTCTGGCCTGGTTCGGCATGCAGAGCCGCATGGTGATCTGCGACAAGCAGGGACGCATCACCATCGAGAAATCCCTCCTGGCCAAACTCGGTCCCTGCCCGGACGGGATCCGTCTGATCGGAGCCCTCACACACATTAAGATCATTTCCGCCCAAACGCAGCTCCCGGATGTCGCCGAACCCGGCGCCGCCGCCGAACGGCTGGCCGTGCTCCGGTCTCTCCGCGGACGGGATCAGGAGGAGCGACCGTGAACGGCGAATCCCCCTTTCATCACGTCCCGGTCCTCTCCGGAAAAGTCCGGGAACTCCTCTCCGGCCCCGGCATCCGCCGCATGATCGACGGCACTCTGGGCGGAGGCGGACATTCGGAACTGCTGCTGCGGGCCGATCCCCGGCTGGAGATCCTGGGCATCGACCGGGACCGGGAGGCGCTGGAGGCGGCGCGTACCCGGCTGGCATGGGCCGGAGAACGCTTCCGCGCGGTCCACGGCACCTACTCCCGCATGCGGGAACTTGCCGAAGGCATCGGCTGGCACGAAGCGGACGCGGTGCTGCTGGACATCGGAGTTTCCTCCTTTCAGATCGACACCCCCCGGCGGGGCTTTTCCTGGCGCACGGACGGGCCGCTGGATATGCGCATGGATTGCGAAAGCCCGGTGACGGCCAGCCGCATCCTCAATTCCGCAAGCGAAGAAGAGCTGGCCGAAATCTTCCGGAAATACGGCGAGATCCGTCCCGCCCGGCGTCTGGCCGCCGCCGTCGTCGAGGCCCGGAAACGCAACCCGCCGGCAACCACCGGCGAATTCGCCCGCCTGGTGGAAAAGGTCATCGGACGCGGACGCCCCGGGGGCCCCCCCGCCCCCC
>JAZMZH010000069.1:0-23354 GCA_045585875.1 Victivallaceae bacterium
AGATTCAGAATCTCTGCAACGCGTTCGGGATCGCGGCTGATCTCCATCTGTTCGCCGCGGGCAAATTCCGGGATCGGGAGTTCCCTGAGCAGCGAGATCTTGATCTGCGCGAAGGGTCGTCCCCGTTCTCCGGAGCGGAGCCGGTAGCAGTAATTCGCCGCGGGCCCGGAGAGATAGGCGGCGAGGAATTCACCCGAAAAACGGCTGTCCGCGATTCTCCCTCCGTGGAGCGTGTTGGCGTAATAATACTCGCCGGAAGCGTCCCAGGCCGCGATGATCCGGTCGCCGGTCTGCCGGGTGAGAATTTTCGGCGCTTCAAAAATTTCCGGCGATCTCATGCGGATGCCGGCATCTCCGCAGGCGGACGGGTTCCATTTCCCGGGGTCGAAATCCACATAACGGCCCCGGTAGAGGATTTGCCCGGGACGGACATCCCGGCCGACGAGAAGTTTCTTCCACTTTCCGGGGCGGGGAGGGCCGCCGGGACCGGCGACGGTGAAGATTTCTCCGGCGTGGTGTCCGGGGATGATGCCGTCGCGGATCTCCAGAATTTTCCCGAGAGGCACGGCTCCCGAGGCGATGCGGCGGTAGAGCGGATCGCCGCCGGGGGCAAAAGCGCTCCTGAGTCTCCTCTCCTCCGGGGTCCTGCCCCCGGCCCGGAAGATGACGAATCCCGAGTCGACCACCGCGTCCGCGAAGGTGCCCGGCGGATATTCGCCGCAGGCGAGTATTTCCGAATGATCCTCCAGAAATCCGCGGATGAATCCGTCTCCGGTGTTGCGCCAGAGGCGGTCCGGGAGGATCATCGCGCCGATGCCGCCGGGCCTGAGCGCCCGGAGACTCCACTCGAGAAAGAGCGCCCACAGATTGAACCGACCCCGGGCCGAGGCGAAAATCCGGCGCAGCGCCTCCCGCCTCGCCTCCGGGATGCGGGGGAGGGCGACAAAGGGGGGATTGCCGATGATCAGGTCGTACCGCGGCGCCGGGACCACCTCCGTCAGCGTGTCGGCGCAGCGGATCTCTGCGCCGCCGAGGCGTTTTCGGGAGATCTCCGCCGCCTCCGGAACGACGTCGATGCCGTGAAGTTCGGAAGCGGGGCGGAGATTTTTCACCGCCAGGAGCAGTTCCCCCGCGCCGCAGGCCGGGTCCAGCACCCGCGGCGCCGGATCCGGCAGCAGGGCCAGAGCGCGTCCGGCCAGCTCCAGAGCGATTTCCGAAGGCGTGAACCAGGAACCGCCCGAAGCCCTGGCTTCCGGGCTGCCGCGCAGCTCCAGACGGCGGAATTCGGCGGCGTCCGGGACGCCGGGACGGTTACAGGATTTCGACGCCATTCACGACGGCTTTCACCACCGGGCACTCCGGGTAGGAGGCCACGGAACATGCGAACCCGGAGGGCGCCGAGACCCGGAGGATGATCCCGCCGGAACGCTTCTGCCAGGAGACCGCGATCTCGCCCCCGGGGGTCGGCACCGAGCCGGAGACGCAGCCGGTGTATTCATCCGCGTACGGCTTCACCTGGAATTTCCGGAAGCCGGGGGCGAGGGGAGTCACTCCCAGCAGCACGGAACCCTGATAGTAGACCGGGAGACTGCTCCAGCCGTGGCAGAGGCTCCCGGCTCCGTTGAAATCCCCCGAGCCGCTCTGAGTTTCCCAGAGGCTGGTGGCGCCTTTTTCCAGCATGGCGGAGTAGGTGCTCCGGATCTTGGAGGCCATGAAACTCCGGGCCGCGGGCGAGAGTTCGCGCATGGAGTTGATCAGATAGGGCATGGAGCTGAGGGTGGCGTAGCGGAGCCGTCCGGAAGCCACGGACCGGAACACCTTTTCCGCCTCGGAAGCGTCCAGCAGATTCAGGGCCAGGGCGATGAACTGGGTATGCTCGTGCCGGTCGCCGGTTTCCCTTCCGGCGGCGGAGAAGTCGATGAAGGATCCGTCCGCGGGATCGTAAAAGGTTTTCACGATGGCGGGGGCCAGTTCGTCTCCCAGGCGTTTCCACTTTTCCGCCCCGGGGCTGTCGCCGAGCAGGGCGACATAGCAGCGGACCGCTTCGAGGAGGTAGCAGTTGTAGAGGGCGTGCAGTCCGGCATCCTCTTTAACATAGTCCAGCAGGGGGCTCCATTCGTAGAAGTTCCATACATCGGCGCCGCGGGGTACGCGGCAGAGTCCGGTGTCTCCGTCCCGGTCCGCGGCGGCGCGCTCCAGCAGTTGTTCCGCCATCGTCCGATTTTTCATGAAGAGCGAGGCGTCGCCGCTGTAGAGGTAATTTTCCCACGCCGCGGTGATCCATGCCAGGGAAAAAACCGGGATGGTGATGGGGATGTCCATGGGGGCGCAGAGACTGAGGAGGCCGTCGTCCCGGCGGGGGAAGCTGTCGGCGAGAAGCTGATAACTGGCCCGGGTGAAGTCGTAGTTGCCCCAGAGGTAATAGCCGTACAAGGCCTGATTTCGCGAATCGTAGGCGTACATGGACTGTTCCCGCCACGGGCAGTCCTCATAATGCTCGTGCATGCAGAGTTCGAGGGTGCGGATGCTGTATTTCCGCAGTTCGAGGCTCAGACGGTCGCTGCTCCGGAACCCGGCCGCCTCCGGGAGCGGATACTCCCAGGGACGGAGGCCGCAGGCGGTGACTTTCACCGGCATGCCTTTTCGGGGCGTGGTGATGTGCAGCTCAATGTAACGGCCTCCGATGCGGTGAAAGATCAGCTCGTGACGGTTCAGGCCTTCCTTGCAGATGTATTCGTCGGCGAAGCGCCGGGCTTCGATTTCTGTGCGGACGTGTCCGTCGTCCAGATGTTCGCCGTGACCGTAGTCCACCCGGGTCCCCGCGGGCGCGGTCAGCTCGAAGAAGAGAAATCCCGACTGTTCGCTCCCCAGATCGAAGATCGCGAAGATCCCGTCGTCCTCCCCGGAATCTGCCGGCATGTCCAGAGTGAAAAACCGTTCCGCCCTGCTGATCCGGAGCGCCGGCGAATCCAGGGCGGCGGCGGCGATGGTCCCGCAGCCGCAGAGGGTCCCCCGCACCGGCATCCCCAGTTCGCAGACCGGCACCGGACGCGGCAGATATTTCACCCGGGCGTCGGCCGAGGGAACCGCTTCCGGCCACGCGGCGTCGTCGAAATCCGGGCGCATCCAGTCCTCCGGGAATCTGCGGGCGTCAAAGGATGTGGTGAAAGTCAACTGGACCGTGCGCTTCTCCGGACGACCGTTTTCCCATCCCGGGTGTTCCATCGTCCGCCATGCGCCGTCTCCGGCGAAGCGCACCGCCTGTTCGTCGCAGAAGACCGCCGCGGAAAATCCGGCGGGCATGGCGATGCCGGTATGGAAATTTTCGCCGCTGTGCCAGGCGATCGCCGCCAGCTGATGGCGTCCCGCGTCCGGCAGGGGGATCTCCAGGCGGTTCAGGACGCGGGTGCCGGGATAGGAGGGGTACTGGCCCCGGGATACTTCCAGCCCGTCCAGGTAGAGGATGAAGTCGCTGTCCGCTCCCGCGAGCACGGTCATCAGCGCGGTCTCCGGGGGAACTTCAAAAGCGGTGCGGAAGAGCACCGTCTGGTTTTTCACTTCACGACCGCACCATATCGACCGTGCGGCTTCCGGCATTGCGCAGTTCTTCATGATAAATCCTCCGTGGAAGTCCGTCGCGAAGCGCGCAGCTGTCCGCAGGCGGAGTTTCGGGAGGAGCCTTTTTCCACTCTGAGGGTGGCATGGGCTCCCGCCCTTTGCAGTATTTTGAGAAAATTGTCGATGACCTCTCGCTCCGGTCTGCGCCAGTCGTCGTCCACCGGATTGCAGGCGATGAGATTGATTTTCGCGTGGATGGATGCCGCGAGGGCGGCCAAGGCTTCGGCCTGCCGCGGCGCGTCGTTGATTCCGGCCAGGAGCGTGTATTCCAAAGTGGGCATCCGGTTGACCGCCCGGGCGTAATCCGCCGCCGCCGCGATGATCTCGTCGATGGGGTAACGGCAGGCGTCCGGTATGATCCCGGCCCGGGTCTCCTCGTCGGGAGCGTGCAGCGAAACCGCCAGATTGAAGGGTTTGCCGAGTTCGGCCAGTCGCCTTATCCCCGGCACGATGCCGGAGGTGGAAACCGTGATCCGGCGCGGCGAAATCCCCAGCCGTTCCGGAGAGGAGAAGAATTCCAGAGCGCGGGCGAGATTGTCGAAGTTCAGCAGACCCTCGCCGATGCCCATGAATACGATGTTGTCGGGCAGTTTCCCGAGGGTCTCTCCGGCCGCGTAAAGTTCGCCGATGATCTCGGCCGCCGTCAGATTGCGCTTCAGTCCGTCCCGTCCCGATGCGCAGAAGCGGCACCGCACCGGACAGCCGTCCTGGGTGGAGAGGCAGGCGGTGATCCGGCCCGGGGCGGGGATGAGCACCATTTCGATCAGTTCTCCGTCTCCGAGCTCCAGCAGAAGTTTTTCGGTGCCGTCGGGAGAGCGCAGAACCTCCTTCACGGCGACGGGCGCGCCGGTTTCGTATCGGGCGGAAAGAAATTCCCGGAGTTCCCGGGGCAGATTGAGCATGGCTTCCGGATCGGCCGTCCGGCGTCCGCAGACCCATTGAACGACCTGGCGGGCGCGAAAGGCGGGAAAACCGGCGCGGCCGAGTTCTTCCGGCAATTCGTCAAGGGATTCCAGGAGGTGGCGACGGACTATTCCCATGAATCATTCCCCCGCACCTGGGGGGCCTCTTCCGCCGGCACCCGCAGTTTGCCGAAGAAAAGGTGCAGCGGGATATGGCGGTATTCAAACCCGGGCGGCAGCAGTCTGCGCCATTCCCGGCCCGGATACTGCGGGAAGCCCGTGGTCAGCAGAAACACGCCCGGCGCATCCTCGGGCAGTTCCTCCAGCGAGGAAATGGCGGCGAAAGGCAGGCCGCTGTAGATGGCTTCGGTGTAAAGATCGTTGATGTTGAATTTGTAGACCAGCGGCGGGATCTGATTTTCCTCGGCGACGGGGGTTACCGCCGCGGCGACGGTGAATCCCAGTTCATGCCGCCGCAGCACCTGATCGCTGTAGGGCGCCGCGATGCCCCAGTGGCAGAGCATGTACATGGACATCAGGAGTACCGTTTGAGCCCAGATCGGCAGCATCCTGCCGCGGTCGTGAAGTATGGCCGCGGCCGAGCAGAATACCGCCAGAGCCGAAACTCCGAAAAAAATCCGGTGCTGAATGTCGCCGAGAAAATCAAAGGACCGCTCGAAACCCAGCCTGCCCAGCGGCGCCGCCAGAGAATTCCAGAGATAGAGAGAGAGGATGCCCAGCGCCGCCAATGAGAACACGACCGCCGCTGTCCGGGTGATTTTGATCAGCGTCGTCCCGTACCGGCGCACCGGATAGCAGGCGTAGATGCCGGTCAGCACCGCCAGCGGCGGGATGATGACCACCATGTCGGCGCTTTCGCCGCCCGGGGTCAGCCAGATCAGGAAAAAGAGCGTGATGGTGATGGTGCGCAGAAACTTCCCGAAGATCGGGGCCGGGGCGAGCCACTGGCAGGCGACGCAGAAAGGCGCCCAGGCCAGCAGGCTCCAGGGCATGAAGCGGAGCGCCGCTTCGGCGGGAAAGGTGAGCAGCTGCCAGCCGTATTCCCCGAACGTGCCCGGTTCGATCCGGGACCAGTCGAAGAGCGCCCCCCCCGCCGTCGCTCCCGGCAGCGCGCGCAGGACCGCAAAGACTCCGATAATGAGGGGCAGCAGCAGGATTTCCCAGCTCTTGAATCGGTGTTTGAGGCTCAGGGGACGGCGCATGAATACCAGCGGGATGATCATGAGCGGCAGCACCCGGTATCCGCCGAGACAGGCGCCCAGACCGGCGCAGAGGGCGAATGTCGCCCATGCCCGACTCCAGGAGGCTCGCTGGTAGCCGCAGTAAAACCACAGCAGCCATCCGCCCAGCATGAAGGGCATCGCGCAGAAGAGAGGATTGAATTCGGTGAATTTCTCAAGCACCAGCGAAGTGGTCAGGATCATGGCGCACGCGGTGAATCCGGCGGTGTCGTCCAGGACGTTTTTGGCCGCGAATCCGCCGATGAGCGCGGTGGCGACGAGGGCGACCAGGGGCCAGATGCGCAAAGCGGTTTCGATGGGGAGGATCCTGACGGCCATGCCGGTGAGCCAGGAGGCGGCCGGCGGATAATTGTTCTGGACGACCTGATGGGCCTGAAACACCGGGAGGCCGGAATAGTCCATTTCCAGTGCGGCGGCGGCGTAAAGGCCCTCGCCCTTGGTCAGTTCGGCGAAATGGAGCTGCCAGGGCTGAAAGCAGGCCAGAAAGGCGAAGATAAGCAAACCGACGCCGAAGAAAGGCGTCAGAGGTTTTTCAACATGAAAGGCCATGATTTCCGATTCGTATGTGAAGGTTTCTCCGGGGGGCATCATGCGATTGCCGGTACGGACCTGGCCCATGATCGTCTGTCGTGCAGGGAAGGGGGGTGCGTGCGGTGGAGAAAAAATCCCCGGCAACAATCTGCATACAGGATGCTCCTTTTTTGATTATGGTGAAAAACAACGCAGGTAATATAGCGGTACCGGGGCGCAAGTTCAAGTTTTTTGCCGGAAAAAGATCAAAAAACTTCGCTCGCCATATTGCATTTTTTCAAAAGGAGGGCATTTTAAAAAGGGTCGCGAAAAAGCGCCGGACGGAGAGATGGTCGAGTGGTTTAAGGCAGCGGTCTTGAAAACCGCCGGGGCGCAAGCCTCCGAGGGTTCGAATCCCTCTCTCTCCGCCATTTCTTTTGCCCTTTTTTCCATCTACCCAGAGAAGTGAAAAATTCTGACTTCCGCTAAAACTCGTTTACTCAAAGGGTTTTATAACTTTTCGCCCCGTGTGCATGAAACCCACGAGAGACCCCGTCAAGCGGCCGATTTTGCCGGAATAATTCTGAGAATCGGCCCAAATTCTGAGATTTTCTGCCGTTTTTGCCGTCCCCCTGGGGAGACTTCAGATTTTTTGTGATACCCACATCACGATTGGTCAATCGAGATAACGAACACCCACCATTTTATGCCCTTTTTCGGGGTGTCCTTATCCCGCTCCCTATCCGCTTTTTCATCATGGGGAAATCAAAATCACCCTCAAAACACCCTCTATTGTAACCGGCTGGGTTATCTACATCCCAAATTCGATTTTATCGTGTGAAAATGCGAACCCACGGTATGCCGAAAATCGAAAGTTTTCTGCCTCTCAAAATACAACGGAGTCAACATCTTCCATCGGAATCTCCGTCCCGTCCTCCATGACCAGAGTCCTCTCCGGAACGGAAACGTGTCTCACCCGGCCGGTGACGGTCACATACGCGTCTCCGGCCTTCCGCTCGTCCGGAACGAAGTATTCGACGGTCACCTCCGGGCGGTCTTTCAGCCGGGCGGCAAGATCGGTGAGACGGCGGTTCAGTTCTGCAGTTTCCTGTGCGTCCGGTTTTTCCCGACTGCCGCCTCGGTTCACGTAATCAGGGAGCAAACAACTGAGGCGTAAGAAGCTGACGGTCGGATCACACGAAGATGTGCTGAAACAAATTGAAGAAATATCCGACCAGAATAATGCCCAGAACGCAGATCCCGACGAAGAGGCCCAGCAGCAATGGTTTCATGACCTTGCGGAGCATGATGATCGAAGGCAAACTCAAGGTCGTTACCGCCATCATGAACGACAGGACCGTTCCCAGTTGTGCGCCTTTCCCCAGAAGAGCTTCCGCGACCGGGATCGTGCCGAAAATGTCCGCATACATCGGTGTCCCGGCAAAAACCGCCAGTATCACACCGAAAGGATTCCTTCCGCCCAGAATGTTTTCGACCCAGGTTTCCGGAATCCAGTTGTGGATGAATGCACCGATCGCCACGCCCAGCAGAATGTATGGAAAAACTTTCTTTGCAGTGTCGCGCGTTTCATTCAACGCGAACCGCCACCGGGACTGATGACTTTTTTCTTCCGGCTCGTTTTTCCCTCCGCCGCAACAGCAGCAACAGCAGGGCTTCTTTTTTTCGACCGTACTTTCGAGGAATTTCTCCATGTGAAGTTTCTCCAGCAGTGTGCCGCCTGCGATGGCGATCACCAGCCCGGTGAGGGTGTAGATCACCGCAACCTTCGCCCCGAATACGCCGGTCAGCAGCACCAGACTTCCAATGTCCACCATCGGAGAAGAGATCAGAAAAGAAAAAGTCGCGCCCAGCGGCAGCCCGGCGCGGGTGAATCCGATAAAAAGAGGAATGGAGGAACAGGAGCAGAACGGGGTAATCGTTCCCAGCAGTGCGCCGAGGGTATTCGCCCAGATACCGTGAAAACGGCCGAGGATGCGTTTACTCCGTTCCGGCGGGAAATAACTTTGGATATAGGAAATCACGAAGATCAGCACACACAGCAGGATCGTGATTTTTATCACATCATACAGAAAAAACTGCAATGTTCCGCCCCATTTGCCGGTAATATCCACCCCGCAGTTTTTCAACATCAAACCGATTACCCCGTTGAGCCAGTTCATTCCCAGCACTTGATCCTGAAAAAAGTTCCACATCCCCATTGAAAGATCTCCTTTCTTTCATTTTGGTAAAAGACTAAATATATTTCAAAAAAAATTACTCCGGCTTTTTCTCTGCGATACAGTCGATCGTGTTCAAGATGCATGGGCAGCGCAGGCGGTAGTAAACCTGCTTACCCCGTTTGTCATCGACGATGATACCGGCGTTTTTCAAGACGGTCAGATGCTGGCTGATGGTGGCGAACTTCACACCGACCGCATCGACGAATTCACAGACACAATGTTCCGCACCGTCAGCGAGCTGCTTGACGATCCAAAGCCGTGTAGGGTGTCCAAGAGCCTTGAACACCTCAGCTTCCCGCTTGCAGCAGTCTTTCACATACACCAACATCACAACACCTCGTTATTTAGTAATATAACATAATGATGGATGTTTTTCAAATGCCTGATGCGAAAATTCCGCAAAAAATCTTCAGAATAATTCACCGATCAGCGAAACGACCTCATCCAGCGGGATCTCCGTTCCGTCTTCCATGACCAGCGTCTTCTCCGGAACGGAAATGTGCCGCACCCAGTCCGTGACGGTCACATACGCGCCGCCAGACTTCCGCTCGTCCGGGACAAAGTATTCGATGGTCACTTCCGGACGATCCTGCAGACGGGCGGCAAGTTCGGAGAGACGGCGGTTCAGTTCTTCGGCCTCCTGCGCGTCCAGTTCGCGTCTTTCGGCGGTCAGTCGGGCAGTTTCCCCTACTGCCGACTCGTAACCCGTCAGCGCGGCAAACGGCGCGAACTGTGCGGCCCGGTCGCGGAGCGACATCTGCGGATGGTTCTGCGAGACGTGATGCGGCAGGTGGATGATGTCATCGTAGGACGTCTTCATTTCAACAACATGAGTCGACGCTCAGTCCCGGGGACTTCCGTCGATGCCGACGATCGCCGTTTTCAGCGGAATATCCTTTCCTGCCAGTTCCAGTGCCTTCCTGACGATCATGACCGTTCCCCCGCAGCAGGGGACTTCCATGCGCGCAACGGTGATGGACCGGATGTCGTGACGCTGAAATATCTGCGAGAGTTTTTCGACATACCCGTCAATGTCGGTATCCAGTTTCGGACAAAAGATAATCAGAATTCTTCCGTCCAGCAGTTCCCGATGGAATGAACCGTAAGCATGGGCAACGCAGTCCGCCGAGATCAGAAGATCGGCGTTGTCGAAATACTCTGCGCCGGGATTGAGCAGTTTCAGCTGGACAGGCCACTGGCGCAGCGCGGACGCTCCCCCGGCGACGGCCTCCTTATCGGCTTTCTGAGCGGCAAAACGTTTCATCAGAGAGCCGGGGCATCCGGAGTGCGGAAGTTCCGGAACAGGAATATCGTGCTCCTTGAGATAATTTACGGCGATGTCGAAAAGTTTGAATTCGCCGTGGGACTTCAGGTGCTTCAAATGGGCGATGATGGTGTTTTCGCCTTGCTTGACGATGGTCTCCATGACCTTGGCTTCGTCATAGGGTTCCGCTTCCCGCTCCACGGTGCGGATCGCTCCCTCCGGGCACTCGCCGATGCACGCGCCGAGCCCGTCGCAGAAGAGATCGCTGATTAGTCGCGCCTTGCCGTCGATGATTTGCAGCGCCCCTTCCGGGCAGTTTGGAATACAAGCTCCGCAACCGTTGCATTTTTCCTGATCTATTTCAATGATTTTCCGTTTCATTTCGCATTTCCTTCACCGATGATTCCATTGACAACGCATGTTTTGGGCAACGTTCTACGCAACGTCGGCAGTGCATGCAGTCGGGATTGCGGAACAATCCGTCAATTGCGTCGCCAGGCGGAAAGAACCCGAAGGGGCACGCCTTGGCGCATAGTCCGCATTTTACACAGATGTCGGCGACACGAATGCCGCTCTTCAACGGCCAGATCGTTTTGTATATCTTCCCCATCGGGCAGACGGAACACCAGAAGTAGCGGTTGAAGACCAGCCATCCGATGAGGCCGACCGTTGTCGTAATGGCGACCATGATGTACAGCAGCATTCCCCAGGCACGGAGCGATGTTGGGCGAAGCCATAGGGCCAGACCTGCGAACATCACCACCATCACCGCGATGGACGTCTTGCGCGCCAGAAGACCGGCGGGAACTTTGCGACCGGTGTCCGGCAGCAGCGAATAGAACTCGCCTCGGGGACAGAAGTTGCCGCAACCGTGCCGCCCTCCATGCCGCAGCGCACCAATCAGCCCCACGGCCACGTCGAGCACGAGGCAATAGGCAAGACACGGATACCGCCAGCCCAGTGCCAGCACCGCCACGAACAGCAGCGCCTCAATGGCGCGTTTTACGGATGAATAGCGATATTTCACTGCATATCCCTGTATTTAGCCGATCAGCAGCTTGATGTCGTCATCGACCGTGCCGATGCCAGCGATGCCGAAACTTTCCACCAACACCTTCGCAACATTCGGCGAAAGGAAGGCTGGGAGCGTCGGGCCGAGGTGGATGTTCTTCACGCCGAGATAAAGGAGCGCCAGCAGGACGATGACCGCCTTCTGCTCATACCATGCGATATTGAACGCGAGAGGCAGCTTGTTGATATCGTCAAGTCCGAAGACCTCCTTGAGCTTCAGCGCGATGAGCGCCAGCGAGTAGGAGTCGTTGCACTGCCCCGCGTCGAGGACGCGCGGGATGCCTCCGATGTCGCCGAGTGGCAATTTGTTGTATTTGTATTTGGCGCAACCGGCCGTCAGGATGACCACGTCCTTCGGAAGCTTCGAGGCGAATTCCGCATAGTATTCGCGGCTTTTCATGCGTCCGTCGCAGCCCGCCATGACCACGAACTTGCGGATGGCTCCCGATTTGACAGCGGCGACCACCTTGTCCGCAAAGGCGAATACCTGTTCGTGCGCGAAACCGCCGACGATCTTCCCCGTCTCCAATTCTTCGGGCGGAGGACACGTCTTCGCCTGAGCGATGATGCCGGAAAAATCCTTGACTTCGCCGTATGCTCCGGGAATGTGGCGGCAGTCGGGGACGCCGACCGTGCCGGTGGTCCACAGGCGTCCTTTGTAACTTTCCGCAGGCGGTACGACGCAGTTGGTGGTCATCAGGATCGGCCCGTGGAATTTCTCGAACTCATCCTTCTGCTTCCACCAGGCGTTCCCGTAGTTTCCCGCGAAATGCGGATATTTCTTGAAGGCCGGGTAGTAGTGGGCAGGAAGCATCTCGGAGTGGGTATAGATGTCGATGCCCTGGTCCGCGGACTGCTCCAGAAGCATCTCCAGATCGCGCAGGTCGTGTCCGGAAATGAGGATCCCCGGACGGTTGCGGACACCGAGTTCGACTTCGGTGATCTCAGGATTGCCGTAGGCGGAAGTGTTCGCCTTGTCCAGGAGGGCCATCCCCTGTACGCCATACTTGCCCGTATCCAGCGCAAGCGCGGTCAGCGCTGCCGCGTCCAGCGAATTATCCAGCGTCTTTGCCAAGGCGGACTGGATGAAGGCATCGATGGCCTCATCGTCCTGAAGGAGCGCGTTCGCATGCTTGAGATAGGCGGCAAGTCCTTTCAGCCCATAGATGATGAGTTCACGCAGACTTCGGATGTCCTCGTCCTTCGTCGCCTGTACGCCCACCTCCGCCGCCTTGGCGTCGAATTCATTTCTGCATCCCGACCACCGGGCGGCTTCTGGCAGATCGGATGCGTTGCCGAGTTGCGACAACAGTTCCGATTTCACCTTCAGCGTCTCCTCAACGGCACGGATGATCGCTTCCCGGTCGAAATTGGCGTTGGTGATCGTGACGAAGAGATTTTGGGTGATCCGGTGGTTGATGTTTTGGGACACGCTCTTCCCTTCCGTCCGAAGCTGGGCGGCAACCGCTCCAAGCCCCTTGGTGACATATACCAGCAGATCCTGCATGGCGGCAACTTCCGGTTTCTTGCCGCAGACTCCGCAAATGGTGCAGCCCTTGCCGCCCGCCGTTTCCTGACACTGCCAGCAGAACATCTTGTTTTCCATCTTGTTTTCCTCCTGTGTTGTATGTGGTCAGATCACGGTTTCACACTCAAAAGTATTTTCATGCTGTCCAGCAGATGCTGGCGTTCTTCCCTGAGATCGAAAGCCCCGTGGGACATTCCCCACTGCTTGATGAGCAGCCGAAGCGGGCCCAGGATCAGCCGGAAAAGCGTATCCATGGGAATATCGCCGCGTATCTCTCCCGCCTCAATAGCCTCTCTGAAATGTTTGAGCATGACCTTGTGATGGTGCTGCATCATTCCGAAAAGGATCTGTTCCACTTCGGAATCTCCCTGGAACAATTCTTCCGCAAAGACCACCCGCGCCAGATCGGGTGTGGCAAGCACCAGTTCCGTCCGGTGAACAAGGGCGGCTTCGATGGCGGTCCAGCCGTGCAATGGCTCGATATTGTCCGCATCGGCCTCGAAACGTCCGACCAGCGCCTGAACGATCTCCACTTTGTCATGGAAATGGTAATAGAGTGCGGCGTCGGTCACACCGAGCGCCTGACTCAAATGCCGGATCGTCAGATTGCGCATTCCTTTTTCCGCAATCAGGCGCAATGCAGCATCGACGATCTCGTTCTGCCTTGTCGTCAACTCTTTCTTCATCGAAGACTCCGTTTTTGAGGTTCTGTTTAGTGAACGCTTACTTAATATACGATCAAAATAAAAATTGTCAAGGATAAAGTGATAAAAAGTGATAAAAATATTTTTTCATTTCCGGTGTCCTCCGATCTGTTCGTTCCGTTCCTTGCCGGTCGCGCCTTCCACGAAGTTCGTGCCCTTCAGGATGGCGTTCTTTCCCATCCGGTTCTTGATGCCGATGATCGCCTGCTGCCGGAGTATTCTCCAATGTCGCGGAAAACGTTTTGCCCCCGATGGTGATTCTGATTTCAGGCATGGTTTTCTCCGTAGACGGAGAGTTTTCGCATTTCGCGCCGGACACCAGCAGGAATGCCGCTATCCCGGCAAGAATGAGACCGATTGCTCCTTTCATTTTGCGAAAACTCTATCTCACAGGATGTTATTTCACACCGAGATATTTCCGGAAGAAACCGTCGATCCGGTCAAAGGGGATGACCTTCATGTTGTCGTAGAGGTCGCAATGGACCGCGCCGGGAACGATCAGGAGTTCCTTGTTGTCGCCTTTCAGCATCTTGAACGCCGTTTCGCCGAAGTAGCGGCTGTGCGCCTTTTCGCCGTGGACGACCATGACCGCGCTTTCGATCTCACCGGCGTAGGCAAGCAGTTTCGCATTCAGGAAGGAGAGCGAGGAAGTCTTGTTCCAGCCCCGGTTGGAGTTCAGCGAGCGGGGATGATAGCCGCGCTGGGTCTTGTAGTGATCGTAATACTCTTTGACGAACTGCGGCGCATCGGCGGGAAGCGGATCGACCACGCCGCCCGCGAGTTCGTAATACCCGGCGGCATAATCTTTCGTGCGCTGTTCGTTCAGTGCCTTGCGGAGTTTCTGCCGCGCCTGCGGATTATTGTCCGCATCGTTGTAGCCGTTGGCGGTGACGCGCGTCATGTCATACATCGTGACCGCGACGGTTGCCTTGATCCGGGTGTCGATGGCGGCGGCGTTGATCGCCATGCCGCCCCAGCCGCAGATGCCGAGAATGCCGATCCGTTCCGGGTCGACGTCCGGCCGGTTGCTCAGATAGTCCACAGCCGCCTGGAAATCTTCGGTATTGATGTCAGGAGACGCTACATAGCGGGGAGTGCCGCCCGACTCTCCCGTGAAAGAGGGATCGAAGGCGATAGTCAGGTAACCGCGTTCCGCCAGGGTCTGTGCGTAGATCCCGCTGGACTGTTCTTTGACTGCACCGAACGGACCGGACACCGCGATGGCGGGGAGTTTGCCGGAAGCGTTCTTCGGTTTGTAAAGGTCGGCGGCAAGCGTGATGCCGAAGCGGTTGTGGAATGTCACCTTGCAATGGTCCACCTTGTCGCTCTTCGGGAAAATCTTGTCCCACTTTTCGGTCAGCTGCAATTTTTCATCCTGTACGCCGGGATTCTTCATGTCGGTCATTTTTCCGGTCTCCTTTCCATAGGTTGTGATCGTGATTCCTGACAGCAGGGCCAGGCCGATGATTCTTCCGATTGCTTTCATTGCTCTTTTCCTTTCTTTGAGGGTGAGTTTGTGTCTGGAGCATAATATAAGTGCGGGCTCATGAAATAGCAAATACTTTGTTTTTATATGATGATATGCTTGAAAAGCATTACATGAAGCAGTATATTATTCCACCGAACAGGAAGGGAGACAGGATGGAACTCAGGGTGTTGAAATACTTTTTGGGCGTGGCGCGGACAGGCAGCATCACGGCGGCGGCACACAGCATGCATGTCACGCAGCCGACCTTGTCCCGGCAGCTGCAGGATCTGGAATACGAGCTCGGACGGAAACTTTTTGTGCGCGGCAGTCATCATGTCACGCTCACGCGGGACGGAATGCTGCTCCGTCAGCGGGCGGAAGAGATCATGGAGATCGTCGATCAGACGGAATCCGAATTTTACGCGAACTCCCGCTCCGTTTCCGGGGACATCTACATCGGGTGCGGCGAAAGCGAGGCGGTGTCGCTGCTGGCGGAAATCATCAGCGCGTTCCGTTCTGATCATCCGCAGGTCCGGTTCCATCTGCACAGCGGCAACGCCGAGGATGTAATGGATCGGCTCGACCGGGGAACTCTGGATTTCGGCATCCTCATCCAGCCGGTGGATATTTCCCGCTACGACAGCCTCGCGCTTCCGGTCAAGGATACCTGGGGACTGATCCTGCGGAAGGATCATCCGCTGGCGAAACGGAAGACCATCCGCCCGGCAGACCTTGTCGATCTTCCGCTTCTGCTGTCGAAGCAGATCCTCCGCAATGAGAAACTGACCGATCCCATCGGCGAATGGTTCGGCGAATGGGGCGATTCCGTCAAGGTCGCGGGCACATACAATCTAATTTTCAATGCGGCGCTGCTGGTCCGCGAGGGAATCGGCTGTGCGCTCGGTCTGGACAAACTGATCAACCGGACCAGTCAAAGCGACTTGTGTTTCCGTCCGCTGAGTCCGAAGCTGGAAGTGGCACTGGACATCGTCTGGAAGAAGAACCGCATCTTTTCCGAAGCAGCGGAAAAATTTCTGGAACGCCTGCGGGATAAACTTGCCCGGCAGGAGCAATGAACACCGGGATATTCGGTCACAAGCCATCGCCAGATGCGACCATCGTCTTTTTTTCTGAGATTTTTGGATATTGGTAATCACAAATAATAACCTGCCATAATTTTGAGGTGTGGTTTTGAGCATAAACGGTCTGAGAGGGGCAAGTAGCTCACATCACGCTTTCACCGCCATTTTTTTGTCTTTTTTCGGTAAAAAGGGCAAAAAAACATGAAGCCTCGGCATCTGCGGATGGTTCCGCGAAACGTGGTGCGGCAGGTTAATGGCTGTCATTTACTGCACTTTTTGGGGGCGTTCCCATAAAGATATTGTGTCTTCAGCTCATCCAGACGACCGGTTTGACGCTCCTGTTCGATGAAACCGTTGACATAATCCCGCAGCGCCTCGTTTCCGGGCGGCAGAAGCGCCCCCAATTGCCCGTGCGTGAATGGCTTGTCCAGCAGCGGGGCGGCGAGCCGCTGGTCTTTGGAACAGTAATACGCCGCCTCCATGATCTCCGTGATCATCACGTCGGCCTTGCCGGAAGCGATCAGGCCGGGGATTTCTTCGTTGACCGGGTGGATGATCAGGATTGCATGCGGAAGATATTTTCTGGCAAATTTCTCGTTGAGACCGCCGGGATTTTCCATGACGCGAACATCCGGCCGGTCGATGGCGGCAAGCGTAACATACTTCTTTGCATCTTCCGCGCGGCAGAGGACGGTCTTGCCGTTGCCAAGGTAGCCCTCCGACATCAATGCCCGCTGTTTTCGCTCTTTCGTTATGGTGATGCCGCAGAGCGCAAGGTCAAATTTACGGTCAAGGGTGTCCCTCATCAGCGTCGGCCAGGTGGTGTGGACATATTCCAGCTTCACGCCGAGACTGTGCGCCAGATCCTCCGCCAGCGCGGCATCGAAGCCCCGATATTTCTCCGTTGCGGGTTCGCGGAACGACATCGGCTTATAATCCCCGGTCGCCCCGACGCGCAGGACGCCCCGCTCCCGCACCGAGGAAAGCGCATCGGGCGGTGTCGTTCCGCATCCTGTGAACAGGACTGCAGCAGCGAAGAAGAACAGTATAAGAAGTCTTTTGCTCACTTGTCACATCTCCACGTTGTCGGTTCTCCGTTGTTTCGCATCATGTCCAGGTCAAATATATCATACATTATTCCCGAAGATAAACTTTGTAGTCCGGCGTCCGGATGAGACGCGGATAATATTTCCGGATCGCGCCGGGCTTTTCCCACATACCGTCATACGGAGTGACCAAAACCGCCTTGACCTTCAGGTCTTCGGCCATATAGCCGATATCCGGCTCGGCGGGATCTCCGTCGAAAATCCGGCAAACCCGGTCGTAACGCTGCTGAAGTTTCTCCTGCGGATAATATTCGGAGTAGCACTTGGCGAAAATCATATCGGCGACCGCCGTTGCACGTCTGGAATACAGGGAGAAAAAGATGTTGGTGGAAAGCTCCTTCATTTCATACAGCATTCCCAGTTCGTAAAAACTTCTGGGGCTGCACTGTACCAGATCGTGTTTTTCCGTATGCCGGTGAACGACGTCCCAGCCTTTGACGGACCGGGCGAACTGCCCCCGCAGTTCCGGGTAGGTTTTCCGGAGTCCGATACTCGTCATGTCCGGGTAAAGCGAGCATTCGAAAACGACCAGCAGAAAGATCATGGCGTATCCGAAAATCCGCCGTCCCCTTCTTCCGGCGCGGAACCAGTCGATGAATTTCACCAGAAGAAATGCGGAAAACAGACTGAGCACATAGACCGCCGCGGTAAAGGTGCGCCAGCCGAAATCGTTGGAGTAGAAACTGCTGTGAACAAAGGTAATGCTCAAAAGCGAAACCGGAACAAAAATCCGCAGAAAAACCGTCATGCCGTTTTTTGGCAGAAGCCGCGGCGCCAGACAGGCGATCATCCCCAGAAGGAAACACATGCCGATATTGTTGGGCAGATGGAAGCAGTACAGGGAAAAGATATAACGCATCCAGCGGAACGGACCGGTCCACCCTCCGAAGACGGGCATCATGCCGAATGCAAGAGGAAAAGTTTCCGATTCGACCGAAATCAGGTAACGGAAATAGGAAAACGAAAACAGCATGAATACGGCGAACGCGAGCAGATGCGGCAGGATATCCCGATTGAGTCTCCTGCGGAAACTGCCCCAGGCGATATAGAGGATCATCGCCACGATGCCGGCATACACGAGCGCAAAGGCTCCGGCGTACACGGAGGTGAATGAGGCTGACGCGCTCAGAATTCCGGTCAGGACGGCGAGCAGCAGCTTTTCGCGCCGCTCCCCGGCTTTGAGCATCTGGAAATAGCAAAAGAGAAGCAGCACGACGACCGCGCCGGAAAACATGTGATGCGGCGACCAGATGAAGTTGTCGAAATTGTGCCAGAAGCCGACGAAACCCGAGGCCGGATTGAGCGCGTGAAAAACCCTCTCCGGCAGGAGACGCCGCATAAATGGTGCGGAACCGACCATGAACAGCAGGGAAAAGACGAATGTCCCGATCCCGTATTTCCTTTTTCCCAGTCCGCAGAGCCCGGCGATCCCGGTCAGCCCCGAGAGCACGGCCAAAGCCGAAAATCCCGTCATGCAGCACTCGGCAAAAAGCGCGGAAACTTTCGTCAGCATGGGAAGCTGTGCCGCCCATGCGTACCAGCCGTAATAATAAAACAGCGCCACCGGCTGTCCGTTGTCCGCAAGCCACGGATTGACCGGAGGGGTCCCGAAGTTGGCAATGGAGTTGACGATGGCGCAGCGGACGTGATCGTAGACGGAAAAACTGAAATACGCCCCGCCGCCGATCTCAAACGGATAGACCAGCCGGCTTATCCCGACCGAAATAGCGAAGATGACGGCAAAAACCGGATAAAAAATCTTCCCTTCCGGCAGAAAAAGGGACTTCCGCCTGAATACGCACCAGATCACCGCAATCAGCAGACGGAGCGCCAAATCACAGCGATTGTGAGAAAAAAGCCAGAACGGACCGGGCACGGTCCAGACGGCGGCGCCGAGAAGCGGAGCCAATAAAAAACTGAACGTTTTTTTCTCTTCGCACCGCAGGGATGCGGGCAGCAGCGTCATCCCGAACACCGTGTAAAGGACGTAAAGCAGAAGGTTCGCCAGCGCAAAACATAATACCGCTGTCATGATTTCGTTTCTCCGACATTAATAGTTTGTGTCTGTCCGCATCGAAGAACGCATCATTTGACCGGGACGAGGGCAACGCGGAATCCCAAATCGAAGCAACGGTAGCCGGGGGCGTGGCCGTGCCGGTTCGCCGACCGGCAGCCGTCGGCGCTGCCGCGCCATCCTCCGCCGCGAAATACGCGCTGCGAGCCGTTGTTTCCCGCGAGAAACTCCGGATCGTCCGCATAGTCCCTTTCATACCGGTCGAGACACCATTCCCATACATTGCCGCTCATATCGTACAGCCCGAGTCCGTTCGCCTTCTTTTGCGCCACCGGATGCGTCTTGTTTTTGTTGGCTTTCAAATTTCCGGTCAGTTTGTCGAGATCCACCGCGCGCTCGAGGACCGTATTGTTGTCGTGCGAATTTCTGCCCGACCTGTCAACGACCAAATCCTTCAGCAGCTCCTTCCCGTCCAAACGCCGGTCGCCGGAGTTTTCGTAATACCACGCGACCTCATCCAAATTGTCGCTCCCGCTGTATTTGAACCCGCTGTTTTTCTTGCCGCACCGCGCCGCGTATTCCCACTGCGCCTCCGTAGGCAACGTAAACTTCATCCCCGCCGGAGCCCTGCCTGAGTCGTTCAGTCTTTTGCAGAACTCCATCGCATCGTCCCACGACACGCATTCCACCGGCAGGCCGGCGCCTTTGAAATGCGACGGATCGCTCCCCATGACCGCCTTCCATTGCGCCTGCGTCACTTCGGTCTGCCCGAGGTAGAAGTCGCGCGTCAAGACAACTTGATGTTCCTTTTCATCATCGAAATTTTCTCCGTCGCGCGCGCCCATATCAAACGCGCCCGCCTCGATCTTCACCAGCTCCAACTTGACATCCCCCGGCAGAGTGACCGTCATGTTTTCGCCGCGGACGGCAATACACCCAAGCCCTGCTGCCAACAACAATGCGGACAACATCATACGAATTTTCATAGCACCTCCGTCAATTTCTTTTTCCACCGCTCACCGCGAGTGATTTTCATAGACTTGTCAACTTGTCCACTAAATTTTATCAAATTGTCAAGTTGCGGACATTGTAAGATATGGCATTATCGTCAACTCCTGTTCCGGGTATGATAATCCGCTTTAATATACACGGCAAGGAGGGATTTTTCAACGAAACTTCCGCCGCAAACGGCGGGAAATCCGGAACTTCAGCCGTCAGAACGCCGAAAAATCCGGTCCGGAAGTTGAAAAACAAGCTCCGGCAGAGTATATTACTAAGGAGTTTTATCTGCCATCAACACCGAAAAATGGAGGTACACGGCAATTTTAGAGTGACTTGATTTTTGACATAACCCGGCATGCCGGGTGCACATATTTGGTGTACAGCGGAGAGAAATCGCCAATTTCAAAAAACAGCTGTGCAACGGTTCGGACCGTCTTCTGCGGCCCGATCTGTTGGGCTGTTTGGGCTTTGGCGAGCCTCTCTCCGCACAATGGGTCGAGGCCGCTCTTTATTGCCTGTATCGCCGGAGGAAACACGATGGCGAGACGCAGATCAAAAAAGAAATCCAGCAACAAGCTCCTTAAAACAGCGATCCTTCTTATTTTATTCATCGGGCTCTGGTTCATTTATCAACAGCCCGCCGTCCAGAAACGAATCAACGAGGTCCTGCATCCTCGCAAACCAGCCCCCACCGCCGTCCAGACCGTCCCGGAACCCGAGGTCCCCGCGCCCAAGCCGCAGCAGGGCAGCCTCCCGCCACCAGAACCGGTTGTCGTTCCGCCCAGCACAAAGAATGTCACCTACACGGTCAAGAACCCGCAGTTCGATAATCTGAGCTACGGAGTCCCCGGCGCGGCCGATTCCATTATTGAGCGCGAAGGTTACGCGCTGGGTTACATAGAAAAACACGAGCAGCCTGCATGGGTCCAGTATATCATGACCTCCGAGGAAGTTTCGCGCCGGGCGGCGAAGCGCGGCGACGACTTCCGACCCGATCCGGACGTGCCTACCGGCTCGGCCACGCCGCAGGACTACACACGATCCGGGTATGATCGCGGCCATCTGGCCCCGGCCGCCGATATGTCTTTCTCGGTGAAAACGATGTCCGAGAGCTTTTTTATGAGTAATATGAGCCCGCAGGCTCCGCAGTTTAATCGCGGGATCTGGAGCAAGCTGGAGAAGCAGGTCCGGCATTTTGCCACACGCGAGAAGCGGATCGTGGTCGTGACCGGTCCGATCCTCCCGGCCGAGAAAACCATCACCATCGGCGCGAACAAGGTCACCGTGCCGCAGTATTATTACAAGGTGATTTACGATACCACCCCGCCAGAGAAGATGATCGGCTTCGTGCTGCCGAACAAAGGGAGCAACGCCGACCTGCGGACCTTCGTGGTTACCGTCGACCGGGTGGAGGAACTAACCGGACTGGACTTCTTCAGCACAGTTCCCAAGGATAAGCAGGAGCAGCTGGAGCGAACCATCACGGTGGAGAACTGGCACTGGATCAAGTAATCCAGTGTTGCGGAAAACGGCGCACCTGGCGCGGGGAAATGGCGTTCCCCATCACGACTACGGCATCCGGAGAATCTCCGGCACAGTTGCCGCGCGTTGCCCCGGAAACGGCGAAGAGAGGCTTCTGGAGGAACGATCACCCGAGGTGGGAGTCAATACGTTATCTGGATCAGCAGTTCCTCGCCCGGTCCCGGCTCGGCAACATCCTCGATGTCCTCGACCTTTCCAAGCTCGAGGCGAACCAGATGAAGATCATCACCGCGTTCACCGATTTCAACGCCCTCTGCCGCGAGGTCATGCTCATCTTCACCTTCCGCGCCAAGGAAAACGGCAACCGGCTCGTCTCCGATGTCCCGGATGACCTCCCGGAACTCGAAATCGACAACATCCGCATCCGTCAGATCCTGATCAACCTCTTCGGAAACGCCGTCAAGTTCACGAAGAACGGGACCATCACGCTCCATGTCTCCTTTACCCCCGATCCCGGTTCCGCGGACACCGGCACGCTCCGCTGCGCCGTCTCCGATACCGGCATCGGCATTTCCGAGGAAGACCAGAAGAAGCTCATGGAACCCTTCGTCCAGCTTTCCAACCTGCGCGGCACCAATGCCGTAAACAACGGCACGGGCCTCGGACTCTCCATCTCCAAACGTCTGGCCGTGTGCATGAACGGCGAACTGACCTGTACCAGCAGGATCGGAGAGGGGAGCACTTTCGCGGTGACGCTCAACTCCGTGCGCTGCCGGGCAAAGACCGTCCATGCGGAAAAGGAGCAGTCCCGGACCAACCCCGAAACGACAGCCCTGACCTGCGCCATGAAGCCGATCCGCATCCTCATTGTCGACGATGTGCCGTTGAACCTCCATGTTGCGAAGGCGCTCTTCAATAAGATCGGATTCGATGAGATCTTCACCGCCGGGTCGGGCAGGGCGGCCCTGGAACTCCTCGACAGACAGCCTGTCGACCTGATCCTCTCCGACATGTGGATGCCGGAGATGAGCGGCGCCGAATTCTCCGCCGAAGTGAAGAAGGATCCCCGATTCGCCCATATTCCGATCGTCGCGCAGACCGCCGATGTCGAGACGAGCGGCAATTTCGACATGTCGCATTTCGACGCCGTCATCCTGAAGCCCCTTACCAAGGCGAAACTCTCCAACATGGTCAAACGCATCATCGAGGACGGAGATCTGCGAAAGGGCGACGACGGGGCGCCGATCAACCTCGGATGATCTGACGTTGCAGTTTGATTTTCATGATCGTGTCCTGTTCGAGATTTTTGCAGGTTTTGATGCTTTTCCCGAATGGAACGGACATTTCGGGACGATAGCCTGCGTTTTGCACCTTCCTTGAAAAGGGGCTCTGCGGTTTTGTTTTTTCCGGTCGTTGGGGAGCAATTCGGACGGCAGGCGATGCGGATCCCCCGTCGTTTGCGATCGCGCCTTGTTGAAACATCCCTTCGCCGTGTATATCGGAGCGGGCAGTTGTATAAGGAACAGGGATTTATGTTTGATGCCATGGATGAGGGAAAAGGATTCCCCGACTCAGAATACCGCCGGGTGCAGCGATTCCAACTCGATGACACTCACAGGATTCTGATTTTTTTGAGGTGAAAAAGCGGTTTCAGACCGCGGGGCGAATTTCAAAACGGGCCGCCTTTTTTTGCCGGCGGGCAAAAAAAATGAAGCCGTCAGGCTTCGCTTCATGCCGCGCAAGCGGCGCTTCATAATCCGGCTCGTCCGCCGCAGCCTTGGCGAAGGAGTAAGGTTATGTCGTTTTTTACAACTTTTTCGCCATGTGCCTGAAACACACTCGGAATTGATCAATTCCCCAAAATTCTGAAATCGGCCCGAAATTCCGACTTTTTCTGCCGTTTTCGGCGATTGCCCGGGGAGTGTTGGAATTTTGATGATACCCGTTTCACATTCTGCCACCGACCGCTTGCGTTTCCGGGAGGAGAATGAATACCTTTGCAGAAAACTGCATTTTTGTTCAATCAAGACTTGAAAAAAGCGCTCTGGGAGATATATTAAACGCTGAACACTTTTGCAGTAAACGACAATTTTGTTCAACA
>JAZMZH010000070.1:0-14690 GCA_045585875.1 Victivallaceae bacterium
TCGGCAATCTGGGGACGGGGGACGAGATCGCCGGGATCGCGGACTTCGACAACGACGGCACCGACGACATCCTGATCCGGAACACGGCTGCCGAGACCCTGACCGCGTGGCTGGTGCAGGCGGGTTCCGTGACCGGCACCCTGGCCATCGCCTGAAATCGCGGCGATCCGAGGAACTCCGGCGGCGGCGCGGGGTTCCCGGCGCCGTTGATGACGGGAGGAGGGGGAAATTCGGCAAAAAAAAGCATTTCAACAGGTTTTGCACTTGACTTATGCGTATTGGAGTGATAATTTACCGGAAGATCATTTGTCGGGAGTGGCAGAATTAAGGAGAAAAAGAAAAATGGCTGAAAAAAAAGAGATTTTCGCGGACGGCATCGGACAGATTCATTATGCGGGCGGCATGGTCCGTTTTGATCTGATTACGCTTCAACCTGCCGAAGAGGGAAAGGCTCCCGTGCCCGAGTCTCACACGCGCCTGATCATGCCCCCCCAGGGATTTCTTTCGGCTTTCAACTCCATGCAGCAGCTGATCGACAAACTGGTGGAGGCGGGCGTCCTTAAAAAGAACGAAAATTCGCGCTGAGGAGAGGGGGCACGATGCCTGATTTCACCATAAATCCGACCTTTGACGTTTCCGTCGGGGACATCAGTGTAGCTTCTGCGGCGCCGCCGGATGCTCCTCCCAAAAGCACCGGAGATCCCGATCTCGCTCCGGGGCAGAAACGCCCCGAGGGCGCGCAGAAATCCATTTACGGTGAAATCCCCCAGATCCCGGTATTGGACGCGGCGGACGGGATCAAGTTCGACTTCAATCACGGGATCCGCATCCTCTTCCCGCAAAACGAAAAGGTGTATCACGTCACCTTTTTGGACATCGACACCGGGGTCATTCTCTTCAGCAGCGACACCCGGCCCGGCGCCTTCATCACCTCCGTCAAGAAATTCTACATCCGGTTTCGGCTCATTATCCATGAAAAGGGCAATGAGAAGCCGATTTTCGAGCATGACATGGATTTGAAGGACAAGGAGGTGATGATTCAGCTGCCCGTGGGGACCATCGGCGACTCCATCGGCTGGTTCAGTTATGTGGAGCGGTTTCAGAAAAAGCACAAGTGCAAGCTCATCTGCGTGATGACTCCCTGGATCGCCGACCTCGTGAAGGAGCAGTACCCCGACATCACCTTCATCGCCGCCGAGGACACGGTGAAGTACCGGCCCTACGCATCCTATTACATGGGGCTTTTCTTCCGGGGCGACGTGGACAATCAGCCCATTGATTTCCGCTACATCGGGCTGCACCGGACGGCGGGTTACATCCTCGGCCTGGACGGGGACGACCTCAACGATCTGCCGCCCCGCTTCAACCTCTCCGCCCCCCGCAAAATAAAGGAGAAGTACGTCTGCATCGCGGCCCAGAGCTCCAGTCAGGCGAAGTACTGGAACAACCCCTTCGGCTGGCTGACGGTGGTGAAATTTCTCAAGGACAACGGCTACCGGGTGCTCTGTATTGATAAGGAAAAAGTCCACGGCGTGGGGCTGCACTGGAACTATATCCCCTACGGAGCGGAGGACTTCACCGGGGACATCCCCCTCCAGGAGCGGGTGAATCTCATCAAGGACGCGGATTTCTTCATCGGTCTCTCCAGCGGACTCTCCTGGGTGGCGTGGGGCTGCAAGGTGCCGGTGGTGATGATCTCCGGATTCACGCATCCGACCAACGAGTTTCACACTCCCTACCGGATCATCAATTACCACACATGCCACTCCTGCTGGAACGACATGCGCGAGAATTTCGATCACTTCGACTTCCTCTGGTGCCCCCGGCACAAAGGCGATGACCGCCAGTTCGAATGTACCCGGCTGATTTCGCCGGAACAGATCATTGCGACCATCAAGAAGATTCCCACCTTTAAGCCGAAAACCGAGCCGTAATCGGAGTCGTCCGCAACTTCTGCGAGCCGCGGGGCGCCGAATCATTGTACATGAAACATTGCGAAATACTGAAAATCGTTTCGGCGCCGCTTCACATTCCCATTGCGGAGCGGACGCTGCTGGCGGCTCTGACGCTCCGCATGTGGCGCAGCCGCGGCAAAGGCGGACTCTTCGCGCGGCTGTGGCCGCTTCTGACGCCATTTTTCCTGCTGGTGATCTATTACTGCGCCTTCGGCGTGGTGCTCAATCTCCGGTCGGAATTCGGAGGGGCGAACTACGCGCTTTTCATGTTCTCCGGCATTGCGGTCTTCAACATTTTTTCCGAAAGTCTCAGCGGCGGGGCGATTTCGGTCATCAGCCAGCCCGGCTACGTCAAAAACGCCGGATTTTCCCTGGAGGTGCTGCCTCTTGCCGCCGTGGGGTGCGCCCTCTTCTCGGGGACCGTCTTTCTGGCGGTCACGCTGGCGGCGGCGGCGCTGGGGCCGGGGCTTTCGCTCCGGGTTTTTCTGCTGCCTCTGGTTTTGCTGCCGTATCTTTTTTTCTGCATGGGGACGGCGCTTCTGGCCGGAGCGCTGAGTGTTTTCATCCGGGACTTCCCTCAATTCGCCGCTTTGCTCATCCAGGGGCTGTTTTTTCTGACGCCGGTCATTTATCCGGCGGGCTCCATCCCCGACTCCTGCCGCCGCCTGATCGGACTGAATCCGCTGACCGGGTATGTGGAGGCGGCCCGCAGCGCTGTTTTCGGCGGTGCATTTTGCGGCTGGGGATGGCTCTGGATCAATGGCGTTGCGGTTTATCTGCTTGGATTCATCTTTTTTCACAAAACGCGCAGGGGGTTTGCCGATGTCATCTGAACCGGAAATCCTGCTGCGGTGCCGAAACATCTGCAAAAGCTACGAGATTTACTCTTCGCCGTACAAACGGCTGCTTCAGACGTGCTGTATGGGGCGCCGGAATTTTTACCGTCGTTTTGACGCTTTGCAGGGGATCGATCTGGAACTGCGGCGGGGGGAATGTCTCGGCGTCATCGGACGCAACGGCGCGGGCAAAAGCACACTCCTGTCCCTGCTGGCGGGGACGCTCCGTCCCAGCTCCGGGACTGTTGAAAAAAACGGCAGAAGCTGTGCGCTGCTGGAACTCGGATTCGGCTTCAACCCGGATTTTACCGGCCGGGAAAATATCGCCGTCGCCGGTCTGATGCAGGGTATGAGCCGTGAGGAAGTGCGGGAAAATGCGGATGCCGTCATCCGTTTTGCGGACATCGGCGACTTCATCGACCAGCCTGTGAAGAAGTATTCCAGCGGCATGTTCGTCCGCCTCGCGTTTGCGGTGGTGGCCCATGTAAACGCCCCGATCAGGCTGGTGGACGAGGCGCTGGCGGTGGGCGACATCTTTTTTCAGCAAAAGTGCTACCGTCTGCTTGAGGAGCAGAAGAAACGCTCGGCGCTGGTACTGGTCAGCCACGATCTGAACGCGGTTTCCACCTTGTGCGACCGGGTCATGGTGCTGGACCGGGGGCGCGCGGTATTCTGCGGCGAAACCCGTGAAGCCATCGAATTTTACACGCATCTGCTTTATCGAAAGGTTGCGGAGGCTCCCCGTCCGGCGGAAACACCCGCCGACCTGCAGCCCGTCCCGGCGGAGCGTCAGACCGGGGAATCCGGCAGGCTGACCGGTGCGAAACTGAGCCGCACGGTGCTGCATGCGGACGACCGGCTGAACATCACGGCGCAGGCGGAACTTCTGAAAGCCTGTCCGCGGCCGATCGTGGGATTTTTCTTCAACGACCGTTTCGGGAAGCGCATCTTCGGGAATTGCGTCAGGCCCCCGGCGCCGCTCGCCCCGGGGCGGGTACAATTCTCCTTTGATCTGCAATGGCCGGACATCACTCCGGGAGAATACACCCTGACCCTGGGCATCGGCTCCGGCGGGGATATTATGGCCCAGGAGGTGTACTGCTGGGCAACCGATTTTTATGTGGTTACTTCCGTCAAGGAACGTGATATCGTTCACGGGATTTTCAACATCCCCATGGAGAATTTTATCTGTAAAGGACTATAAATGGCTCTTGATAGGAAAAAAGTTGCGGTCATCACCCGGACCCGGGATCGGGAGATCCTGCTGCGGCGCGCACTGGAGAGCGTCAGCCGGCAGACATTTCGGGATTTTATCTGGGTGATCGTCAATGACGGTGGCCGGGCGTCTCCGGTGGATGCCGTCGCGGAGGAGGCCCGCAGGCGCGAAATCGAGACAAAAGTGCTGCATCACGGGAAAAGTCTGGGTATGGAGGCCGCCAGCAATGCCGGGATCCGCGCCAGCAGTTCCGATTATATCGTCATTCACGACGACGACGACAGCTGGGAACCGGAATTTTTGGCAAAAACGACCTCGTTTCTGGACTCCGAGCCGCTCTTCTCCGGAGTGATCACCCACACCCTGCTGGTCAATGAAGTGATCGAGCACGGTGTGCCGCGGACGACATCATGCTACGGATTCAACACCTGGCTCAAATCGGTTTACCTTATGGAAATCCTGATGGTCAACAGCTTCCCGCCCATATCGTTTCTCTACAAGCGCTCGGTTTACGACGAGCTCGGCGGCTACAATGAAGCTTTGCCGGTCCTCGGAGACTGGGACTTCAACATCCGTTTTCTGCAAAAAGCGGATATCGGCGTCATCCAGGAACTTCTGGCGCTTTATCATCACCGGGACACCATTACCGACCCGACGGACATTTACGGCAATACCGTCAATGCGGGCATCGGCAGGCACATCCGCTATGACGCGATCCTGCGCAATCACTACTTTCGCACCGATCCGAACGGGCTTGGCGTACTGATGAATCTCGCGGTGCTGACGAACTGGCAGAACAGCAAGATCGACGCCATATCCTCCCGCAAACTCGCCCGGGGAACGAACAGTCTCATAGCTTATCTGAAACAGAAGAACTGGTTCAGCCGGATCGTCAAGAAATTGAAGGAGGCGGAGTCCCGGCAATGAGTTTCCCGGCGCTTTCAACGATTGTTCAAGAACTTTTTGACCTGCCGGGCTGCGCCCAGCGGGAGAGCAATATCTGCTCCATGGTCAATTTTTACCCCGAGGCCCGACGGCTGATGGATGCGGTGGAGCTTGACCGGATCGCGGAGATCGGCAGCGAGGCCGGGCTTAATACCGCCGTCCTGCTGGAGTATGCCAAAAGCCGCGGGAAAAAGCTCGTTGCCGTGGACCCGGCGGAGGTGCCTTTCCCGTTTTCGCCGGAATCGGAACCGGCTTTCACATTTTACCGGGAGACCTCCGCGGCCTTTCTGCGGCGGGGCGTTCCGGCGGAAGTGATTTTCATGGACGGCGACCACAATTACGAAACGGTGCTGGCGGACTTGAAAACCATCCACGAAAATCGCGCGGACTCCAACATAAAAATCCTCTTTATCCACGACGTGAGCTGGCCGTGGGCGCGGCAGGACATCTATTACGACCCGTCCCGCGTCGCCGCTCCGCATCCTTTTCATGCCGACACCAGAGTTTCGCCCTATGCCGAAAAAGGCGCGCCGTCCCTTGCCCCGGCCGCTTACATGACCGCCGATCAGGCCGGAGGGCCGGGCAACGGAGTTTTGACCGCGGTGGAGGATTTTCTGGCGCTTTACGGAGAGTCATGGATTTTTCATCGCATCCCCGTCCTCTACGGCATTGGTATTCTGATCGCTTCGGACAACCTTGCTTTCGAAGAGCGGCGGAAACTTCTGCCGCTGGTGGAAAATCTGGCCTCCCATCGCGAGCTCCTGAGTATTCTGGAACTGAACCGGATCGAAAATCTCTGCGCCTGCGACGCCCTCCGGCATGAGCTGGAAAATGCCGGAAACGTCTGGCGCCTGGATCAGGGATACATCAGGCATGTCAATGCTATTCTGCCCGGTCTGTCGGCGGATGTGCAGGCGCGAAAAGAGGAAATCGAACGTTTGCGGCGGTCTATGACGGAAAAGGATTCCGCGGCGGAGGGATTGCGGCAGGAGCTGGAAGAGGAAACGGTGCGCTGCGAGGCGCTCGCCGCCGCCAATGAGGAACAAAACAAGGAGATCGACGCGCTTCGTCTTGAAAATCGGGACCTCCGTGCCGACATTTCTCAAAAAAGCCGGGAGCTCGAGCGCATGGCCGACGAGCTCAACATGGTCCATGTCATGCTCTGGGACCGGGATCGGGAGATCCGCCGGCAAAAGCTGATGCTGCCCGGAGAACGTCGGCGCATCCGCCGGGGATTTTGGAACTCCCTCCTGCCCTGTCCCATCGGAAATTCCGGACAGTTGAAAAGGATTTCAAAAGCCTTGACCGGCGGCACGGTGAAACTGCTGTCGCTGGATGTTTTCGATACCCTCCTGCTCCGGGAATTTCATTCGGAATTGAGGCGTTTTCGGGAGATTGCCGAACTTCAGCACGTTCGCAATCCCGAAATCGGCGCCGGAAGTTTCTACCGCGCCCGGGCTCTGGCACATCAGATGGCCTATCAGACCTGTCCGGTCGCGGAGGGCTGCCGTGAGGCGTCGGCGGAGGGAATCTTCCGGATCATGGCGAAAATCCTCGGACTGGAGGAGGGGGCGATCCCGGAGCTGATGAATACGGAGCTGGAGTACGAGACCGCCCATCTGCACTTGAACAGGCACGTATGGGAAATCGTTTCGCAGGCACGCGGCCTGAATATCCCCGTCATCGCGGTCAGCGACATGTATTGGGGGAAAGAGGCACTCCGAAAGATTTTCGAGCACCGTCTGCCGGAGCCGTCCGCGCTCGCGGAGATATTCGTCAGCAGCGATTACGGGGTTTCCAAAGCCTCCGGCATCCTTTTCGACCGGGTCTCCCGGGAACGGCGGACGCCGGGGCCGGCGATCCTGCATGTCGGAGACAACCGGCAGGCGGACTGCGCGGTGCCGTTCATCCGGAGCGGGGTGCAGGCTTTCTGGCTCCCCCGTTCAAAATGCTACACAAAGTATTGCGCTTTCAGGCAAAAGCGGGCAAAAACCAAACTTCAGATAGAGAATATTCTGCATGGCGTACGATAAAAGTTTTTACGAAGAACAGAGTCTCGGCAGCCGGAATTCCGCTAAGGAGATCATTCCTTTTCTCCTGCAGCTCTTCCCCATCCGGAGCGTCGTCGATCTCGGCTGCGGGCTGGGGACGTGGCTGGCCGAATTCCGCAACTGCGGCGTGACCGACGTGGCCGGATATGACGGCGATTATGTCCCCAGGGAATATCTGCAGATACCGGGGGAGCAGTTTCATGCCGCGAACCTGGCGGGCCTCATCCCCGCCGACCGGCGTTTCGATCTCGCCATGAGCCTGGAGGTGGCGGAACACATCGAGCCATCGAAAGCCGCGGAATTCGTTGAAAATCTGACCTCGCGCTCGGATATCGTCATGTTTTCCTGCGCTCTGCCATATCAGGGCGGGACCGGGCATGTCAATGAGAATTACCCCGAATACTGGGCGATACTCTTCCGCGAAAAGGGCTATGTCCCGGTGGATGTGCTCCGGGACCGTTTCTGGTATGACGGCATGATCTGTCCCTGGTATCGGCAGAATATTCTGCTTTTCATAAAAAGGGAACTCCATCAGAGCCGGTATGCCGGACTGCCCGTCGCCGAAGGCAGGCCGCTGACCAGGATTCATCCCGAGATGTACCTGTGGAGCTGCGTCAGGCCCCGGGAAACCGAACTTGATCCGCTGATCTTTGAGCGGGACAAGGTGCAGTTCTATCCTGTGGTGGAGGCGTGGAGCCGCGGCCTGCCTCTGCCGGAAACCGCCACGAGCTACGGGAGCGAATACAATATCGAGTACAGCGAAATGCCCTGGTGGAAGAAATTGAAACTGAAGCTCGCCTACTACCGGCATAAGAGGAAATCCTGATGCGGAGCATGATCAAATCGCGCCGGGAAGCCGGTTTCCTGCTCGGTCCCGTGTTTTACGAGTTCTGCTGCCGCCTCTGCTGGTGCACCGCGCAGGAGGCCCCGGCAACGGATGCGCTCCTCTTCATGGCGCGGGGCGGTCTCAGACTCCAATACCTTTTCGAACTTTTCCTGAAGATCAACCGGATGGAGTTCGGGATACCGTGTTTTCCGTTCTGGAGTTCGCGATTTTTCGGCGTGAAAATGACCTTTCAGGAAAATCCGGAGCTCGCGGTCGGCAATCTGGTGCGGGAATTTGCCTGCGCCGACTGCGCGGCTGTGGCAAACGCTCTGCTGCCGGAGGAGCTTTATCCGGATAAGGAAGCGCTGCTGCGGACCCTCCCGGAGGATATTGCCTCCGCGCCGGTCACCAGGGAAAAAGTTTTCGCCCTGTACCAATCCCGGTGCGACTGCTCGGTGAAATTGCGGGAGCATCTCCGGGAGCAGCACGATCTGGGGCACCGGCTCCTGAACGAACGGTTCGGAAGTTTCCGGAATCTGCATATTGTCGACAGCGGCTGGTTCGGCTCCACCCTGGGCTCGCTGCAGACGGGATGCCCCCGGTGGCATTGGGACGCGCTTTACTTCGGACGCTGGAACTACCGCGGCGAAACGCCCTGGTACTTCGGCGACGTAACCGGTCTGATGATCGACGCCGTGGGGCTGAAAGGGAAAAACGCCATTGATATTTTCCTCGAATATCACCACATCCTGGAAGCGGTTTTGGAGCCGGAACTGCCCAGCGTGGAATACTGCCGCGGGGACGGTTCGTGCAACGCCATGATCCCGGGCTGGGAGGGCCGCATCGCCGGGGACGATACCGAAGAACTCTGGAGCGGGGTAAAGGATTATTTCGCATCGGCGCCGCCCGCGGATCTGGATGCCTGCACCCGGGCGACTTCGCGGGTTTTGAAAAAATGGAAGCGGCTTTTGCGGTATCCGACCCGGGATGAGGCGCGGATCCTGGAGGTGCCTCCGCGCAGCGCCGATTTCGGGAAAAATCGGAGTACGGCGGTTTTCGATCTTTCGCCGGTTTCCGGGATTCGGGAGCGCTGGCGGCAGGTCCGGTGTTCGTTATGGCCGGCCGGGGAGATCGCGGTCACCTTTCGCCGCGGGGTCCGTCTGAAACAGCTTTTCTGGCACGTCGGCAAAAGATTTCTGCACTACCGGGGGGCGGTATGAAAATGGCGGGGCACTTCCGGGACTGCGGCGGGGCCGGTCATCTTCCGATCGCAGACAACAATTTTTTCAACAACAGGATACTTCAGGCATTATGACAAGTGAAAACGCACAGCTTCGACGCAGCGGTCTGCAATGTCTGCAGCTGCTGTTCAGCAGGGTCCGCCGGGATGTGAATTTCCCGTCGCTGGTATCGGCCGCGGTATTGGAAGAGTACGGCAGGGAGCCGGAAAAGGTGCTGATGCGTCTGGCGGCGGATCAGCATCTGGCTCCGGAACAGTTTCAGGGCATGGAGGTTTTTGCCGGCTACGCCGGTCCGGCTTTGATGAAACTGAAAAACGACGAATGGGTGCTGGTGCTGTCCAGTCAGTCGCTGCGTGATCCCGGCGGCGCCGTGCCGATCGCGGACCCGGCGGCGGGACCGCAGGTGCTCAACGTGCCGGCGCCGCAGCTTTTGGAGCGCGGCTCCGGCAGCGGGATAATATTCCGCAATCTGGCCAGGGTCGAAGCCGGACGGCAGACCCGGCTGACCTCTCTGGTGCTGATCGCGAGGCATCACAATATTCAGGCCGACATCCAGGAGATCATGCACGAATACGCCGTCGGCGGGGAAGAGGTCGGAGACAACCTTTTCAGGGAGATCGCCGCTTCGTATCAGTTCAAGCAGAAAAAGGTGCGGCTTTCCTGGGCGGAACTTCAGAAAAGCGGGACGATTTTCCCCTGCATCGCCGTCAAAAAATCCGGCAAATACGCCGTGCTCTGCGGTTTTCGCAGGAATCCCGAAAACGGCGTGGAGGCTGTCGTCGTCGATCCCGAATCCCCCCGGTACAACAGTCCCGACCGTTTTCTGTTCTTCACCGAGGACGCGTTAAAGGAGGAATTCGGCGGCACTTTTATCCTGCTCAAAAAAATATACCGCCTCTCCGATGAACAGCAGCCCTTCGGACTGCGCTGGTTTGTGCCGGAATTTATCAAAAACAAGGGACTGTTCGGCAAAATCGCGCTCATGGTGGTGATGCTGACGATTTTTTCGCTGGTCATACCGCTGTTTTTCCAGATCGTCGTGGACAAGGTGCTGGTCAATCAGGCCTACAATACCCTCAACGTCATCGGCGTGGGCATCATCGTCGCGATCATGTTCAACGCCGTGGTCAACTTCGTGCGCAGTTATCTGCTGCTCTTTGCCACCAACAAGATCGACATTTCGACGGCGACGAAAACCTTTTCCCACCTCATGAAACTGCCGGTGGATTTCTTCGACCGGCTGCCCTCGGGCGTCCTGCTCAAACACATGCAGCAGACCGAAAAGATACGGGGATTTCTCTCCGGGAACCTTTTTTTCACGATCCTGGATCTTTTCGCGCTGTGCATTTTCATCCCGTTTCTGCTTTTTTACAGCGTGACGCTGACGCTGGTGGTGCTGGGCTTTTCGGCATTGATGGCGCTGGTGATCGCCTCGCTCATAAAACCGTTCCAGCGGCGGCTTGACGAATTGTACCAGGCCGAGGGGAAACGGCAGAGCATGCTCGTGGAGACCATACACGGCATCAAGACCGTAAAGGCGCTGGCCCTGGAGCCGGTCGAACGTAAAAACTGGGACGATTCCACCGCGTATGCGATCAAATCCTATTTCCGGGTCGGCAAAATATCCATGACCGCCCAGAGCATCAGCCAGATGCTGGAAATGCTGATGACCGTCTGCGTGATCTGGATCGGCGCGCATCTGGTCTTCGATCATATAATCACCATCGGTGCTCTGATCGCGTTTCAGATGCTGGCGGGCCGGGTGTCCGGACCGCTGGTGAAAATGGTCGGGCTGATCCATGAATATCAGCAGATCGCGCTCTCGGTGCGGATGCTCGGACAGGTGATGAATTCCACCCCGGAACCCTCCGGCGGCGGCGTCCGAAACCAGATCAGGGGGGCGATCAGATTCGACAAGGTATCCTTCCGCTACCGCCAGGACCTGCCGGAGGTCGTAAAAGACTTCACTCTGGATATTCAGCCGGGGCAGACGGTGGGATTTGTCGGGCGGTCCGGTTCCGGCAAGACCACCATAACCAAGCTTCTGCAGGCGCTTTACCCGGTCAGAAACGGGCTGATCTCCATCGACGGGGTGGACATCCGCGAAATCGACAAGGTGCATCTGCGCCGCAATATCGGCGTGGTGCTCCAGGAAAATTATTTCTTCAGCGGCACGGTGCGGCAGAATATTTCCCTGCCCAAGCAGAGCGCGACTCTGGAGGAGATCATCTACGCCGCCAAATTGGCCGGAGCAGATGAGTTCGTGCGGAAATTGCCGCGGGGATACGACACCATGCTGGAGGAAAATGCGGCCAACCTCTCCGGCGGCCAGAAACAGCGGCTGGCCATCGCCCGGGCCCTGCTGACCAATCCGCCGATCCTGATCTTCGACGAAGCCACCAGCGCGCTCGATCCGGAGAGCGAGGAGGTCATCCGCCGGAATCTGAAAGCCATCGCCCGGGGGCGGACGGTGCTGATCGTTTCGCACCGGCTCTCCATCGTCAGCCATGCGGACAAGATCGCGGTCATAGACGACGGCCGCATGGCCGCTCTCGGCACCCATCAGGAGCTGGCGGCGCAGCCGGGCATCTATCGTGAATTCTGGAATCAGCAGATGAGCGTGGAGGAGTAATATGAGTTTTTTTCATAAAAAATCCAGGTCCGGTAAAGTTTTTCCGGCCGCGGCGGACAAGGGCTCCGACGGCCGCGCCGCATCCGCCGGGCCCTCCGCGGAGGCGGCGGATGAAAAAGCGCCCGGCAAGATCGTGGATTTTCAGGCGGATGCCCTGGAAATCAAAAATCAGCGTCTGCCCTGGGGAATCCGCTTATGCGTGTGGTTTCCGTTTCTGGCGCTGGCCGGGGCCGTTGCCTGGGCATGCTGGGCGGAAGTCGACGTGGTGGTTTTCTGCGGCGGCAAGCTGGTGACGGATCTGCCGACGGTGGTACTTAAACCGCTGGAACGGTCGGTAATCCAGGAAGTCCACGTCAAGATCGGCGACGTGGTGAAAAAGGATCAGATACTGATCACGTTTGACCCGACATTCAATGCGGCGGAGGCGGAACGGCTCAACAACGAAATCGCCGCGCTGGAAGCCCAGTTGAAACGGCTGGAATCCGAGTTTAAGAATCAGCCCTATCCGGGCGGCGACGACCAGTTTTCCCAATGGCAGACGGCGATTTATCAGCAGCGCAGCGAGTATTACCGCGAAAAAATGCACTACTACGAGGAGGCCCTGCTTCAGATCGCGGCCTCGACGAAAAATAAGGAGGACAACTGGCAGAAACAGAAGGAACGGCTGAGCGCGGTGCAGCAGCTTGAGGACATGTTCAAGAGCCTGCACGAGAAAAATGCCACATCCCTCAAGGATCTGATTCAGATGTCGATTACCCGCATGGAGATGGAAGCCACGGTGGACCAGCTGGCAAACGATCTTCTGGAACTGGAGCACCGGCGCGGGGCCCTGCTGGCGGAACAGCAGTCTTTCGTGCAGGAATGGCGGAACAGGATCTCCGAAGAGATGGTGTCCGTGGACCGCACTCTCGTGTCCATGCGCAAGGAATACGACAAGGTGGCGCAGCTTATCAAATACGTCCATCTGCGGTCGCCGTGCAATGCGGTGGTGCATGAGATCGCCACATTTTCGCCGGGGTCGGCGGTCCGGGAAGCGGAGGCTCTGATTATTCTGACCCCGCTGGACGGCAATATCGAACTGGAGTGCGAGATCCGGCCGGAGGACATCGGCCGCATCGAGATCAATGCCGACGCCCGGATCAAGCTGACCGCGTATCCGTTCCAGAAATACGGGACCCTCTCCGGCGTGGTGCGGAATATCTCCGAGGACACTTTGGAGAAAAGCGCCGGCGCCGGGACTCTGCGTTATTATCGGGCGCGGGTCACGGTCGGCGGAGAGCTTCACGGCGCACATAAGACATTTCGCCTGATCCCGGGCATGGAGGCCCAGTGCGAAATCAAATGCGGCCGCCGCCGGGTCATTGAATACGTCCTCTATCCGCTGCTGAAAGCTCTTGACGAAACGGCGAGGGAGCCGTAGGAGCGTCGCCGCCGGTTCCGTCTTTTTGGCGGTCGCGCCGGAATCCCGGGCCGCCCGGCACGGCCGCCGCCGCCCGCGGGCGGTTCAGTCCAGTTTGCAGTCGTCGAGGCTCATGAACTTTTTGGAGAGCAGTTCGCAGCCGCCGTCGGTGATGATGCAGCCCCGCTCCCAGCGCAGACCGTAACCGTCTCCGGTGAAGAAGGTGTCGATCTGGTAGGTCATGTTCCTCTGCAGTTGATAGTTGCTGGTGAGCTCGATCCACGGGGATTCGGTCTCCATGATGCCCAGACCGTGCACCGGGCCGTAGAGCATGTATTCTTTCCAGCCCTCGGCGCAGCCCCAGTCGTAATACTTTCGGGCGATCTCCGCGGCCTCCGCCCCGGCCTTCATCAGTTCAAAGGTGTACTTGTGGGCCCGCAGACCGAATTTCACCAGCTCCATCTGCCGTGCGGGCAGTTTGCCGAAATAGACCGGCAGTCCGATGGAGCTGCTGTACCCGCCCACCCGGGCGCCGATGTTCAGCTGGATGATCTCGTTTTTCTTCAGCTTCGCGGCGGTGGGGCGGCTGATGCCGTTGCTGGTGCGGTCCCCGCCGAAGCAGTAGAGGCTGTGCCCCTCGTATTCGCCGCCGTTGGCGTAGATCTCCCGCTGGGCGATGCCGACGGCCTGAAACTCGGTCATGCCCGGCTTCAATTCATTGCGCATGGCCTCCACGGCCTTTTCCGCCACCTTGAAGGCTTTTCGGTGGCAATTCAGCTCGTTTTCGCTCTTGATCCAGCGGAGCGGGCGCAGCACTTCATCCGCCGCCGTCACCCGGACCCCGGGCAGCTGGGCGGCGACGGCGTCCAGAGTCGGCTTGGTCATCACCGCGGTTCCCACCAGGCCGAGGGTCTTCAGCTTGCGGTTTCCCATGGCCATTTTCACCACATCCGGGTAGGTGGAGAGGGCGATGCCGGGGTAATCCGGTTCAGCGGATTCACGGTAGTTGAGCATCATGGCGATTTTGGGCAGCACAGCTCTACCGGCAGCATATTTGTAGCTTTCCGGACCGATCAGCAGAACGGCATCACCTTCGGCGGGGACGAAAACACCGGCCTGTTCAAAGGTCGGCCAGTACTCGGAAAGATAACGGACGTTGGCGAAATCGGATTCAGTACCATGAACGAGGCACGCATCCAGACCGGCTTCTTTGATTCTCGCCTGGAATTTGGCGATACGTTCAAAGTATTCGTTTTTGGGGATCACATAAGCCATAATAAAATCTCCTTTTTCTGTTAATTAGTTGATGGCTTTGATAACATTGGTCATATTCACGCCCAGCACGGTTCCGGGGACGAGATCATCGGTACATCCGCCGACGGTCTCCAATTCCATGAAGCCGGATGGGTCATTGTAAATGCTGTAACGCACAGGATCTCCCGGATCGGCATCCGGCGGGAAATCAGCGATATCCACCGGGTGCAGATTATCCGCCAGCGGAGCTGAAGTACGGGTGATCTGCAATTTTAAGTCGGAGGCCAAGCGGTCTTAGGAAGACAAGAGAAGAACACAACTCCTTGGCTCACAGA
>JAZMZH010000071.1:0-3136 GCA_045585875.1 Victivallaceae bacterium
CGCCTGTGGATGTACGCCTATTTGAATTGCGGTCTTTCGCTTTTCTTCAACGGCGAGCGTTACTTCTCCCCCAACGGCCTCAAGGATCTGGTGGAAAATGAAACCGGCGGCGAGCGTCTCTACGACGTCATCGGATTCCGGAGCAAAACCATCGAGTTCGCCCTCACCCACAGCGACAACTACGGCGAGAACAGTTTTTCCTTCGTCAACGGCCAGTTCACCAACGACGGCGGCACCCACCTCTCCGCCTTTAAGGAGGGAGTGCTGAAAGGCATCAACGAGTATTCGGGAAAAAATTACAAGGCCGACGTCATCCGGGACGGCATGATCGGCGCCATCGCCATCAAACTCCAGACCCCGCTCTTTGAATCCCAGACGAAAAACAAGCTGGGCAATTCCGAAGTCCGCGGCCCGATCGTCGCGGCCGTCAAGGACGCGGTGGCGGACTTCCTCCACAAAAACGGCGAGATCGCCGCCGTGGTCATGGATAAGGTCAACCGCAACGAGCAGATGCAGAAGCAGATTCAGGAGGTGAAACGCAAGACCCGCGAGTGTTCCGCCAAAACCCGCCTCCGGATCCCCAAGCTCAAGGACTGCAAATTTCACACCGGCGACAAATGGCCCCGCGGCATGGAGAAATCCGACACCATGATCTTCCTCACCGAGGGGGATTCCGCCGCCGGAAGTCTCGAAGTCAGCCGGGATGTGAACACCCAGGCCATCTTCGCCCTGCGCGGCAAGCCCAAAAACAGCTACGGCGAGGAGTATCAGGAAATTCTGAAAAATGAGGAGCTCAATTTCCTCATTCAGGCTCTGGGCGTGGACGACTCCGTGGAGGACCTCCGCTACGACCGCATCATCATCGCCACCGACGCCGATGTGGACGGGCTCCATATCCGCAATCTGCTCATCACATTCTTTCTCACCTTTTTTGAGAAGCTGGTGCTCTCCGGACATGTCTATGTCCTCGAAACTCCCCTCTTCCGGGTGAAAAAGGCCAAGGGCGGCGATGAACCGGTCTACTGTTACAGCGAAGCCGAGCGGGACAAGGCCAGCGCCGCCATCGGCAGGGGCGCCGAGATCACCCGCTTCAAGGGGCTGGGAGAGATCTCCCCCAGGGAATTCGGCCGCTTCATCGGCAAGGACATGCGCATCGCGCCGGTTTCCCTCAGCAGCATGCGCAACGTCCCGGAACTGCTCGGCTTTTACATGGGAGAAAACACTCCCGACCGAAAAGACTACATCATGAAAAATCTGGAAGTTCTGAAATATGATTGACGACCCGGACAGAATCCTCCCGCCGGACGACACGGAGGCGCAGTCCGGAAGCGACGGCTCCGCGCTCCCGCCGGACGACACGGAGGCGCAGCCCGGAAGCGACGAGGACGAGACCGGATACGAGGTCAAGCACGGCGCCGACGCCGTGAATGTCCGGGACGGAAATGATTACTTCCGCATGATGATGGACCGGAACTTCCTGGAATACGCCTCCTACGTCATCAAGGACCGGGCCATCCCCGACGTGGACGACGGACTGAAGCCGGTTCAGCGCCGCATCCTCTGGGCCCTTTACAAAAATTACGACGGCCGCACCGACAAGGTTTCCAACATCGTGGGCAATGTGATGCACTACCATCCCCACGGGGACGCCTCCATAAAGGACGCGCTGGTGACGCTGGCCAACAAGGATTTCTTCATCGTCAAGCAGGGAAATTTCGGCAATCCGCTCACCGGTTCTCCCGCCGCCGCGGGCCGCTACATCGAGTGCGCCCTCTCCAAGCTCGGCAAGGAAACCCTCTTCGACAACGACATCACCGAATTCGTCGACACCTACGACGGCCGCGGCGTAGAGCCGGTTACCCTCCCTGCCCTGCTGCCGGTGCTGCTCATGCAGGGAGCCGACGGCATCGCCGTGGGCATGGCCACCAGGATCCTGCCCCACAACTTCGTGGAACTGCTGAACGCCCAAAAGGCCATCCTCCGGGACCAGCCCTTCGAGCTCTACCCCGATTTCCCGACCGGCGGCCTCATGGACGCCAGGGAGTACGATGACGGCAACGGCCGCATCGTGGTAAACGCCAGGATCGACATCGAGGGGCGCAGGCTCATCATCCGGGAACTTCCCGCGGGGGTGACTTCGGAGGCCATGGTGGCCAGCATCGAGCGGGCCGCCGAAAAGAACAAGATCAAGATCTCCGGAGTCAACGACTACACCACCGACCGGGTGGAGATCGAAGTCATCCCCACCCGCGGCTACGATCCGGAAAAAACCCGTTCCGGCCTCTATATGTACACCCTGTGCTCCATGCCGATCTCGGTGAATATGACCGTGATCCGCGACAGCCGCCCCGCCCGGATGACGGTGAGCGAGGTGCTGCGCCGCAACACCGGACGCCTGGTGGATTATCTCCGGCGCAAGCTGGAGATCGCCCTGGGCAGAAAGAATGAGGAGCATCACGCCCGGACGCTGGCCCAGATATTCTTTGAGGAGCGCATCTACAAGCGGATCGAGGAGTGCGGCACCCAGGAGGCGGAATTCGCCGAGGTGCGGGCCGGTCTGGCGCCCTTTACAGGCCGCCTGCGCCGGGAGATTTCCGACGAAGACATCGACCGGCTGCTGGCCCTGCCGGTGCGGCGCATTTCCCGTTTCGACATCAACAAAAACCAGAGCGAACTGGCCGCCATCGAGGAGGAGATCCGGGTGCTGAAGGCCGAACTCGCGGATATCAGGGGGTATGCCGTGAAGTTCCTGGACGACATCATCGCCCGTTACGGCAGCCAGTATCCGCGGCGGACGGAGATCGTGTCCATCGCGAAGATCGACCGGGTTTCGGCGGCGCTGAACAACATCAAGGTGGGATTCGACCGTAAAAACGGCTATGTGGGCACCCAGGTGAAAAGCGACGTGACCGTCGTGGTGAACGAGTTCGACAAACTGCAGTGCCTGGAGCGCAGCGGACGCTACCGGATCATCCCCATCCCGGAAAAGATCTTCATCGGCAAGCTCGCGGATTTCCGCCGCTTCGACGCCTCCGTCGAGTACGGCGTCATCTACCGGGAGAACAGGAGCGGCAAGTGCTACGGCAAACGGTGCCGGATCGACAAATTCATCACCGAGAAGCAGTACGAACTTTTC
>JAZMZH010000072.1:0-3540 GCA_045585875.1 Victivallaceae bacterium
ATCCCGAATCGCCCCCACGCCGCTGTCCCCGATACGCTGAAATCCAATCCGCAGGCGGCGCATCCGCCGGTGGAGATCACCCAGAGCTTCAGGGTTTTGCCGCGGCGCTTCATGCGCTCTCCGTTTTCCGGGAAGCGGGGCGAGACTTCTCCGCCGGGCCGGACAATCAGCCCCTCCCGTTCCGCGGCCGCCAGCCGGTACTCCCGGGAAAAACTGATCGCTCCCGCCGGACATGCCTCTTCACATTCGCGGCAGAAGAGACACTTGCCGATGTCCATCGCCGTCCCCTGCCCGTCGACAGTGAGCGCCCCGGTCGGACAGACCCCGGAACAGACGCCGCAGCCGGTGCACCGGCCGCCGTCGATCACCGGACGTCCGGCGAAAACAGGAGGCGGATTCGGCGCTTCCGGGAGGGATTTCCCGGCGCGGCGTCCCGCAAACAGACGGGCGATCAATTTTTCGAGCATGGACCATCCTCCTTGAAAATCCTCTCCGCGGCAGGGCGGACCGGCAGATTCCCGTTGTGAAAGGAGGGATCCGCCGCCTCGACTTTGCGGAAACGCCCCTCCCCGTCGCTCAGGCAGACACAGACATATTCGCCGCGCCAGCTCTCGACGATTCCGACGCCGATCATTCCGCCCAGCAGACCCGGCTCCAGCAGGCGTGAAGCGGAGGCGACGGGCTCCGGTTCTTTCGTCAGAGCATACATCAGCCAGTAATGGGAAGCGGAAATCTCGAAGCGGCGCACCCGGGCCGCGGAAACCCCGTCTCCGGTGTATTCGGGACTGAAGGCCGGATGCGGCAGAAATCCGCCGTAATCGACGCCGTCGGCCGGGAAATCAAGCCGGGCGTCGCATTTCACCGCCGAGGCCCGGGCCGCCACTCCGACGCAGCCCTGTTCCGCGACGCGGGAGTTCGTCACCGTCCCGGCGGCTCTCAGGCGGTTCAGGAGAGCCGGAGCTTCCAACATGGTTTGCAGAGCCCCGTCCAGTTCGGGGAAGACGCGCTTCAGAATTCCGGCCGCCGCTCCGGCCGCCGCGGCGTCAAAGGTCACGCCGGAGGTTCCGGGACGCACGATGCCGCGTCCGAACCGGTTCCCGCAGATGCCCGCCGTCGTATTCAGATACTCCCCGCGGATGCGCCCGCAGAGCGCGGCAATGGAGGGCAGCGCCGCATCTCCGGCCAGCACTCCGAAAACCCCGGTATGATTGGCGAGCCGCTCCAGCTCCAGCGCGATCGCCCTCAGCCGGGCGGTTGCTTTCGGGACCCGGCAGTCGGCCAGCGCCTCCACCGCCAGCGAATAGGCGCAGGCCGCGGCGACGGAGGAATCTCCGGAAGCGGTTTCCATGAAGTGTATGCTCCTCCGGTCCGGACCGCCCTTCAGCATCTTCTCAATGCCGCGGCGGTGCTCCGGAGGGATCGCGCGGTCGCATCCCTCCGGCAGAATACCGCAGGTTTCGGCGATCTCCCCTTCAAAATACCGGAGTGCGGGGATTTCCGGCGTCAGCGACCGGTAACGGTCTCCGCATCCGAACGATGAAATCTCCAGAATATGCCTGTTCGGATCGCCCAGCACGGAAACAATCCGGTATCCCGTCGGCTCCGGAACGGCGAAAAACGCCATGACCCGCAAGCCGCGTCCCCGGACCGCATCGACGGCGTACCCGGCGAATTCCTTTTCCTCCAGCAGCGGCACCATATCCCATGCCGTTCCGCCGCCGTTGGCCGCAAGCACACACCGATCCTGACTCATAGCAGCCCGCCGCCTTTGCCTGTCGGCAGGGTCATCCGCACGGACCGTCTGAGGCCGATCTTCCGGAAAGCGGAAGTCGCGAACCCCGCCGGTCCCGCCGTCCTTCGAACGAACCGGAACCCCCGCGGCAAAAGACGCGCGGCCGCACCCGTCCCGGCAAATTCCAGATCAGGAAAAACATGAAACACCTTTATTCTCCCCCCGCACACTCCGTTACGGCGGCACCGGACCGCCGTCATCATCCAACAGACTTAATATACACGAAAAAACCGGAAATGGCAATCGCAGACGGCATTTTTATCCCGCAATCCACGAGGATTCGCTCCGGACGAAAGAAATGGCGGGACTTTGGCCCGTGTGAATTTTTCGGTTAAAGTCGAGGCGGTCATTTGCAAAAAACGGCATCCCGTGTTATTTTAAAAGGATGATTGTGCAGAGCATTATTTCCAAGGAGGGTGCATTATGGCAAAGCGGCAGGACATTCAAAAAATTCTCATCATCGGCTCCGGACCGATCATCATAGGACAGGCGTGCGAATTCGATTATTCCGGGACCCAGGCCTGCAAGGCTCTCCGGGCCGAAGGCTATGAAATCGTCCTCGCCAACTCCAATCCGGCGACCATCATGACCGACCCCTTCATGGCCGACCACACCTACATCGAGCCTCTGACCAAGGACAGCATCGAGGCCATCATCAAGCGGGAAAAGCCCGATGCGCTCCTGCCCAATCTCGGCGGCCAGACCGCCCTGAATCTGGCCATCAGCCTCCACGAGGCCGGCATCCTTGAAAAGTATCACGTGCAGGTCATCGGCGTCGATCTGGACGCCATCAAGCGCGGCGAGGACCGGATCGAATTCAAGAAGACCATGGCGAAACTCAACGTCCCGGTCCCCCGTTCCGAACCCTGCTACTCCGTGGAGGAGGCCGAAGCCATCGCTTCCCAGCTGGGGTATCCGGTGGTGCTCCGCCCCGCCTACACCATGGGCGGCACCGGCGGCGGCATCGTCTACAATGTGGAGGAGCTCCGCAAGATCGTCCCCCGGGGTCTTTCCGCCAGCCTCATCGGGCAGGTGCTCATCGAACAGTGCGTCATCGGCTGGGAGGAGCTGGAGCTGGAGGTGGTCCGGGACGCCAAAGGCAACCGCATCACCGTTTGCTTCATTGAAAACGTGGACCCCATGGGCATCCACACCGGAGACAGCTTCTGCGTGGCGCCCATGCAGACGGTGCCGGAATCGGTGATGAAGCGGCTCCAGGATTATTCGTACTCCATCCTCGACGCCATCGGCGTCATCGGCGGCTGCAACGTGCAGTTCGCCCACAACCGGGAAACCGACGAGATCGTCGTCATCGAAATCAATCCCCGGACCTCGCGCTCCAGCGCGCTGGCCAGCAAGGCCACCGGATTCCCCATCGCCATGGTCTCCACAAAGCTGGCCGCGGGAATAACCCTGGACGAACTCCCCTACTGGAGGGGCGACTCCCTGGCCGACTACCGGCCGTGGGGTGATTACGTGGTGGTGAAATTCGCCCGCTGGACCTTTGAAAAGTTCCCCAAAGCCACTGACGTGCTGGGCACCCAGATGAAGGCGGTGGGCGAAGTCATGTCCATCGGCAAAAACTTCAAGGAGGCCTTGCAGAAAGCCATCCGCTCGCTGGAGATCGGCCGGGCCGGGCTCGGGCTGGTACCCAAGTTTGAAAAAATGTCTCTGGCCGAACTGCGGGACCGGATCGCGGTGGCCAGCAGCGAGCGTTATTTCCAGCTTTACGAAGCCTTCAAGAAGGG
>JAZMZH010000073.1:0-6409 GCA_045585875.1 Victivallaceae bacterium
GCCGATAAAGCCCAGCAGCATCCCCGCGATCTGACTGCGGCTGAATACTTCCCGGGTGATGAACCACGACATGACCGCCGTCACCACCGGCGATATATTGGTCAGCAGATTGGAGCGCGCCGCCGTGGTAAACTGCATCGAATAAAACAGCAGCGTGCTTTCGCCGGCGATCCCGACCGCACCCAGCACCAGCAGCATTTTCCAGTCTTTTCGCAGGGCCTCGCCCAAAATCCGCACCTGTTTCAGCACGGCCAGAAAGCCGAACAAAACTGCTGCGGCGATCAGATAACGCAGGAACGAACTCCACAGCGGATCCAGTCCGTCGCTGTCCGTACCGAAGAAATAGCGCGCGACGATATAAAAACTCGCCCAGCAGAATGTTGCAATGAAAGCAAGCGCCCAGCCTTTGATCTTGTCCATATTCATCTGTATCGGGACGGAGTTCAGGACCGTAGGATTGGAGTTCGATATTTTATTTGTATTATTATATAATATAAATGATATTTCCCAAAATGCAAATCACCATTTTGAAAAACATGTTGTTTCCGGCACCCGAAAAAATGGGATGTCACTTGTGATACACTGCCTGACAAGTGACCGAAGACGACAGTTGCATTGCGGTGCGCAGGTTTTTACTTCGCGGCATGAGAGTGCGTTTTCTCCCTTCAGGGAAAAAAAATCCGGGGCGGAAGTTCCGCCCCGGATGCGTTTCAAACGGCTCAGGCCGTCAGGATCATCGGAGATTTACTCGATGACCTCAACTTCGCCGAAGTCAACCTCGACGTTGCTCGCAGTGGCGGAGGCGACGGCGGCGCTGAGCATCGGAGCCAGATCCGGAACATTGACGGTGATCTTGGCGCCGCTGCGCTTGCAGTTGATTTTCTGAGCGGCTTCCATGGCGTCCTTGTCCTGGGCGAACATGAGGGAGGAGAAACCGATGACCTGGGCAATTTGAGTTTCTATTTCGGCGGCTTCTTCTTCACTGGCGAAGACGGCCTGAAGTTCGGCGGCGAGTTTGGAATCGCCGTAGATCTTTATTTCACCCTGGCAATCGGGCTGTCCGGGCACAAAGCCCTTGTCGACTTTCAGCGCGATGAGGTTCTTGGCGAGGCCGTCGGCCAGCTTGTTGGAGGATCCGCCGTTGGCGATGGCGCTGATGTCGGTTTCCTTGAGGCCCTTGCCGCCGAGCACGACGGTGTCGCTCAACTGGAGGACGATGACGCCTTCATCCAGTTGAAAAGCGTCCTTGCCGGCCACGGAAACCTTGGCCGCGCCCTGATCGGCCAGATCTTTCATCATCTTTTCAACACATTCCGCGGTGCCGGAGATGACGGCGGCGCCGGCGGTGTCGCCCACTTCGGAGACCGGGCCGACGGGGAAGAAGTAGATTTCCTGGGGCATGGCGTCGGAGACGGCCACGCCGTTGTCGGCGGCGAACTCTTTGATGGCGGCCTTGAGATCGGTGCCGTTGTCGGCGGCGATCTTCTGCACGGCGGCGTTGTCGAGCACACCCTGGACATTGATGTAGCCGACCATCTTGGCGTCGGACGGGATGTAGGACTTGGCATCGCTGCCCGAGTCACCGCATCCGGTGAAAAGGGTGCAGACGGCGGCCGCAGCCGCGGTCGCGGCGAAGAGATTCTTCACGAGTTTCATTTTTTTTCCTTTTTTTTGGGGTTGCAAGGGGTTATTCCCGCTTTCCATGGCGTTAATATAGCATTGCCGGCGAACGGTGTCCAGCAAAGTTTGCGTATTTTTTCATTTTTTTTCGAGGCGGCGAAGAAAGTTCCCGATCCTCCGCACGGCGGTGTCGATCCGATCCATGCCCGTGGCGTAACTGCACCGTATGAATCCCTCCCCGGACGCCCCGAAGGCCGACCCCGGCACCACCGCCACCGATTCCTCCTTCAGCAGCCGGACCGCGAAATCCCGGGAACTCAGCCCCGTCGAACGGATGGAGGGAAACGCGTAAAAAGCCCCGCTGGGCATCACGCATTCCAACCCGATCTCGTTGAGTCTGCGGACGATGAAATCCCGTCTCTCCCGGTACGCCTCCCGCATCTTCTCCATTTCGCCGCGCCCCCGGCGCAGGGCCTCCAGCGCGGCTTCCTGGGACATGATCGGGGCGCACAGCATGGCGTACTGGTGAATCTTCATCATGGCGTCGATGATCTCATGGGGCCCGGCGGCGTATCCGAGGCGCCATCCGGTCATGGCGAAAGCCTTGGAGAACCCGTGCAGGAAAATGGTCCGCTCCTTCATGCCGGGGAGGGCGGCGATGGAGACGTGCTTCTCCCCGTAATTCAGCTCGGAGTAGATTTCATCGGAGATGACCACCAGATCGTGTTCGACGGCCATCCGGGCGACTTCGGTCAGCCTCTCCCGGTTCATCACCGCTCCGGTGGGGTTGCAGGGGAAATTCAGCATCAGCACTCTGGTCCGCGGGGTGATGAGCTGCCGCAGCCGATCCGGGTTTACGGCGAAATCGTCGTCGCGCGCCGTCGCCAGCGGCACCGGGATCCCTCCGGCCATCTGAATTTCGGCCGGATAGGAGACGTAGCACGGTTCGGAGTATATCACCTCGTCCCCCGGAGAAACCACCGCGCGCACCGCCAGATCGAGAGCCTCGCTGACGCCCACGGTGATCAGGCACTGCTCCGCCGGATCGTAGTCGAGATCGTAGTCGCTGCGCAGATAATCGCAGATTTCCCGGCGCAGGGCGGGCATGCCGAGATTGCTGGTATAGCTGGTGCGGCCCCGCTCGATGGAAAAGATCGCGCTCTCGCGGATGGTCCAGGGAGTCACGAAATCCGGTTCGCCGACACCCAGGGAGATCACGCCTTTCATGGTGCTGACGATGTCGAAAAACTCCCGGATGCCGCTCTTGGGCATCGCGCTGATGACCGGATTGACAAAGTTACGGTGTGACTTCGAGCCGCTCATATTCCTCGTCATCCTCCATAAGGTGTCCGGATTCCTTGTATTTTTTCAGCAGAAAAATGGTGGCGGTGGAGTTGACCCCCTCGGTGGTGGCCAGCTTTTCATAGACGAAGGCGGCCACTTCCTCAAGATTGCGTCCGGTGACTTCGATGCGCAGGTCATAATGCCCGGCCACAAGATAGAGATCGGTCACCTCGGGATATTTGCTCAGCCGCCGTGCCACCGCGTCGAATCCTCCGCCGCGCTGCGGGGTGACTTTTACCTCGATGAGGGCTCTCACCCCGGAGCTGCCCGCTTTTCCGTCGTTGACGATGGCCCGGTAGCCTCTTATGACCTGACGGGATTCCAAATCGGCGATGGCCGCCTTTACCTCGGCAGCGGAAACTCCCAGCAGCTCGGCCAGCTCTTCGTCGCTGCGTCTGGCGTTTTCGGTCAGCAGCCGCAAAAGTTTGTTTTTCATCTTCTTCCTCCCGCGTTGTTATCCCATGATCCGGCCCAGCACGATTGCCAGCACGGGACCGTTGTATATGAAACTGTCGAAAAGATCCAGGATTCCGCCCATGCCCGGGATGAGATTGCCGGAATCTTTGACGCCGCAGGCCCGCTTCAGCGCCGATTCGCTGAGATCTCCCGCCGCGCTCCCGAGACACATCAGGAGCGACAGGGCGATCACCCACGCCGGATGGAGGCCGAGCGCGCCGCCCGCGGCGAACCCGCACCCCGCGACCAGCGACAGTGCCGCTCCGCCGGCCAGGCCCTCCCAGCTTTTGCCGGGACTGATGGAGGGGGCGAGTTTGTGGTTGCCGTTTTTCATGAGTTTGGCGCTGAGCATACCGGCGATGTAACCTCCGGTATCGTAAGCTTTCGTGCCCAGGATGAAAAAGAGAAACCACCACGGGCTGATCCGGTAAATCACATGAAACGGCATCATCAGCGCCAGCAGCAGCATGGTTGACGCCAGCGTGCCGGCGACTTTGCGGAAGGCTGCGCCGTGGTCCCGTTTCAGCAGGATGAAGAGCCATCCGGCGATGACCCATCCGGTGGTGACCGCTGTCTCCGAAACGTCAACCCAGCCGGTGTCGCAGCCGTTTACGGCCAGAAAACGCCCGCTCAACGGGAAGATGCATACCATTGCCGTCACGATCACCGCCGGTATGACGCCGCCGGCGGTTTCCAGTCCGGCGAGCCGCAGAAGAGCGTCGATTTCAAAGGCGAGCGGGATCGTCAGCAGGGCCAGCAGAATGGGAAATCCGACCTTTCCCACGATCGAATCGGTGAAGTCGAAGTAAAACACCGCCACCGTCAGCGCCAGCAGCAGCGGGAAACTGACCATCCTGTACTTCAGCATCTCCCGGCTCCCTCCTGCGGACGACCGCCGAAGCGACGGGATCGGTTGCGGTAGATGTCGATGATTTTAGAGAAAAGCTCCTTGTTGAAATCCGGCCAGAACTCCGGCACCACCACGAATTCGCTGTACGCTCCCTCCCAAAGCAGAAAATTGCTCATGCGGCTCTCCCCGGAGGTGCGGATGATGAGTTCCGGGTCCGGGATTTCCGGCAGGTAGAGATGATTGGCGACGGTCTCCTCGGTGACGGATTCGGGATCGAGCCCGCCGTCCCGGACCGCCCGGGCGATTGCCCGGGCCGCATCGGCGATTTCGGCCCTTCCGCCGTAGTTCAGGGCCAGGATCAGGGTGAATCGGAAGTCTTCGGAGGTTTCGCGCATCACTTTGCGCAGGCGGCTGCAAACCTCCTCCGGCAGTCGCTCCATGCGGCCGGTCATCAGCAGGCGGATGCGGTTTTTCCGCAGCTCTTCCAGCTTGGCGTCGAGCATGTCGGCCAGAAGCTGCATGAGCGCGGCAACCTCCGCCTCGGAGCGTTTCCAGTTTTCCGTGCTGAATGCGTAGAGCGTCAGATATTTCACTCCCAGATTCATGGCGGCGGTCATCGCCGGTTCCACCGCGTCCGCTCCGGCTGCATGGCCCTGATTGCGCGGCACCCCGTGCGCCTCGGCCCAGCGGCCGTTGCCGTCCATGATGATCCCGACGTGTTGCGGTACCGGATTCATCCGAAAAATTCCTCTTCCAGGGCCAGCGCCAGAGCATGGTAAATCGGCAGGTGCAGCTCCTGAATTTTAAAAGTTTCGCTCTCCGGGACTGCGATCACCACATCCGCGGCGCGGCAGCAGACGCCGTTTTTGTTTCCGGTCAGCAAGATGGTGCCGATCTTCAGCTCCGGCGCCAGTTCGAAGGCCGCCAGTATGTTTTTGGCTCCGCCGCCGGTGCTGATGCCCAGCAGGAGGTCGCCCGGGCGTCCCAGCGCCAGCAGCATTTGCGCGTACAAAAGCTCCGCATCCACATCGTTGGCCCACGCGCTGGCCAGAGCCGTGGCCTGACCGAGGTGAAGCGCCGGCAGCCCCATCTGAAGCTTGTCCGCCATGTCGCGGCCCTTTTCGCCGAGACGGGCGATCAGGCGCCCGCGCATCTCTCCGGGGACGGGACGACGGGAGCGGAAGCCTTTGAGAAACTCTCCGGCCAGATGGTCGCAATCGGCGCTGGAACCGCCGTTGCCGGCCATCAGCAGCTTGCCGCCGGAGGCGAAAGTGCGCCGCATCATCTCAAAAGCCCGCTCCATTTCCGGTCCGACGCATTGCAGAACCGGGTAGCGGTCGATACATTCCTGAAGTCTATTTTTCATTTTATTTAATTTACCCTATTTTAAAGGTTTTTCAAGTTTCCCGGAGATGATTTCCCGACATAAGCTGCTTTGGGGGTTCTTTTCAAGGGCTCTGCGCGCCCAATCCGCGGCTTCGGCGGGATTGCCCCGCTGGAATTCCAGCCGCGCCAGGGCGGAAAGAGCCTGCGACATGTTCGGATTGATCTCCAGCGCACGGAGATATGCGCTCTTTGCTTTCCCGTAATTCCGACGATCCTGATAGAATTTCCCCTCCTGCATTTCGACATAGGCGGAGCGGGGACGGCGGCTCCGGCAGACTTCGAGCGCCGCTTCAAATTCCCCCGCGGAGGCCGTTGTCGAGGCGGCGATGTCGCAGAGCCGGGTGTATGCGTATTCGGCCCCGAGCCACCAGCCGGAGACGGCGATCGCAGCCAGCGCCGCGAGTACGGCGCACAGCCGGACCGGGATGCCGGGCCGGGGCAGGGGGGCGCTCCGGTCCCAGAGGAGGGCAAAGGCGAAAAATCCGATGGCCGAACCCGCCGCCAGAGGAGCCGTGGTTTGAAAATGCAGCTCCATCTGAGCGTGAAGCCAGAATGACCCCAGGGCCAGCAGCCATGCCGCGGATTCGATTTTCATTTTTCCGGAGGCGGCCGCGGTCCCGGCGATGCCGACGCCCGCCGTCAGCGCCAGCCAGAGCGCTCCGACGATCAGGGCTCCCGCGCCGCATTGGGCGGCCAGCGAAGCCAGCATGGAGTGGGGATCGCGGGAATTTTCGTCGATTTCCAGAACCTTCA
>JAZMZH010000074.1:0-17030 GCA_045585875.1 Victivallaceae bacterium
TCCGCCAAGGCTACGGCGGGACAGCCTTCGCGGGCTTTGCCCGTTTCCGTCTTGTCAATCCGCCGCTGATCGCGGACGGCTTGCCCGGCCGTAAAAAAATCCGGCAGGGGATCCTGCCGGATTTTCGAAGGCTGGTGGGCGGTGAGGGACTCGAACCCCCGACATTCACGGTGTAAACGTGACGCTCTAACCAACTGAGCTAACCGCCCGGGGAAATACTCTATAAAATATCATAATTTGATTTTATTGCAAATTGGAACCGGAAAATTCAAGGAGTTTTTCATGAAATATCTTTTTTTGATCGCCGCGGCCCTGGCCGTTTTCGCCGGGGCCGGATGCTATCTGCGTCAGTTTGAGAACGTCGAAAAGGCCCGCGCCCTCCGAGTCGGCATGACCAAGGAGCAGGTGCTGGAAATCATGGGCGAACCCGAGGAGGATGTGCTCTACGCTTCGCCGGATCAGTGGTTTTACTTCACCCGCAGCCGCTGGCACGACGGCCAGGTCACCGAGGATGAATGTCTGCCGGTGATTTTTGAAAACGACCGGGTCGTGGGATGGGGAAACGTCTTCTTCGGGAATTACCGTCTCGAGGAACGGCATCTGTATCGTCCCGATGAGGAATCCGGGGTGGATGACGACGAAGCCGCGGATGCTGCCGAGCCTGTCGCCGTCGAAGTCGAAGCCGCGGATGCTGCCGAGCCTGTCGCCGTCGAAGTCGAAGCCGCGGATGCTGCCGAGCCTGTCGCCGTCGAAGTCGAAGCCGCGGACGCTGCCGAGCCTGTCGCCGTCGAAGTCGAAGCCGACGGCGCTCCGGAGGATGATCGGTTATGAATCCGGGAATTGCGGGCAGACTTTTCGCGATCGTCTGGTGCATGCTGACCGATCGTCCCGCCCGGGAGGAGTTCGACGCCGCCCGGGAGCGGAATCGGCGCCTTTTGGCCGAGTATCCGGAGCTGACCGCGGTGATGTTTCCTCTCGCCGGCGCGGCGGCGGGGGCCGTCCTGGCCGTTCTGGCCGTGCTCTGCGGCGCGCTGCTGCCGAGATTCGGCGGCGCGATGGTTTTTTCCGCGGCGGGATTTGTCATCATGGAGTCGCTGAATTCCGGACGCGGACTGGCCATGACGGGAAATCTTGTCGGCCGGCGCATCGGCGGCAGCGGATGGCTCGAGGCGGCGGTCGAAGCCTCCGGAGACTGGCGGCGGCCGGATTGCGGGTGTGCCGCGGCGGCGATGGCCCTGTGCTTCGTGATCAAGGCGGGGGGACTGGCCGCGATCTTCATTTCCGGACGGCCCGGGATATTGATTCCCGTTATGGCGGCGGCTTTCGCGCTTCAGGGGATGCTGGCCGCGGAACCGGCGGATGCCGGTGATGAACCGCGTCCGGCCCCGGTCCGGGAAGCCGTGAATTACATTGTGATCACCGCCCTGCTGATTTTGCTGGCGGGCATCGTTTCCGCGCCGGGGGTGCTGGTCGTCACCGCGGCGGCGGCCTGGTGCGGTTACGAGCTCTTCCGGCGGGTCGGGGGGAGTGTTTGCGGCGGAGTGCCGTCGCGCTGGATAACCCTGGCCGGCAGCATCACCGAAACGGCGGGACTGCTGGCGGCTTTCATACTGTTGATAAAGTAAGGAGAAAAAATGACAACGGCTGACAACGGTGACAAACTGATGGAAAAAATCGTCTCGCTGTGCAAGCGGCGGGGCTTCATATTCCCCAGTTCCGAAATTTACGGCGGCTTCAACGGCTTCTGGGATTACGGTCCTTACGGTTCGCGGATGAAGCGCGCCATCGAGGCTCTCTGGTGGCACGAGATGGTGGAGACCCGGGACAATATCGAGGGACTGGACTCGACCATCATCTGTCATCCGCGGGTCTGGAAAGCCTCCGGGCACATCGACCAGTTCAGCGATCTCATGTGCGACTGCCGGGACTGCAAGGCCCGGCACCGCGTGGATCAGATGCCCGACCCCTCCGTATGCCCCAACTGCGGCTCGCGGAATCTCACCGAGCCCCGGGAATTCAATCTGATGATGAAGACCTTCGTCGGGCCGGTTTTCGACGACGAGCATGTGGCGTATCTGCGGGCTGAAACCTGTCAGCCGATTTTCGTGGATTACGATCTGGTGCGGATCGCCGCCCGCCAGAAACTGCCTTTCGGCGTGGCGCAGATCGGAAAGGCGTTCCGCAACGAGATCAACCCCCGCAATTTCACCTTCCGCTCCCGGGAGTTCACGCAGATGGAGATGGAGTTTTTCTGCGACGGCGAGGAGGGCATGAAGTGGTTTGAGTACTGGAAGGAACAGCGGATCCGGTATTATCGCGAGAAACTCAAATTCGACGACGGATTCTTTCGCATCTACGAGCATGAGAAGCTCGCCCACTACGCCAAGGCCGCCATCGACATCGAGGTGCAGTTCCCCTTCGGATGGGGCGAACTCGAGGGCGTGCATCATCGCGGCACCTGGGATCTCTCCAGACACAGCGAATTTTCCGGCATCGACCTTCAGTACATGGATCACGACCGCGGCCGCAAACTGATGCCCACGGTCATCGAGACCAGCGTCGGTCTGGACCGGACTTTCCTGGCTCTGCTGGGCCGCGCCTACGACGAGGACACCGCCGCCACGCAAAAGGAAGGCATGGAGGAGGACGTCCGCATCGTGCTGCACCTGCCGCCGCTGGTGGCGCCGGTGCAGGCGGCGGTGCTGCCCCTCTCCAAAAAGCTCAATGAACAGGCGGAAAAGCTTTACGGTGATCTCAACCGCTTCTTCCGCTGCGAATTCGACACCACCGGCTCCATCGGCAAACGTTACCGCCGTCAGGACGAGATCGGCACGCCGCTGTGCGTGACCTTCGACTTCGAGAGCGCCGGGGACAACGCGGTCACCGTCCGCGACCGGGACACCATGACCCAGGAGCGGGTGTCCATCGACGGGCTGCGCGGGTATCTTGAAAAGGCTCTCGGCATCTGAGCCGCGGGAGGGGTGCATGACGGAGGAAAGGGACGAACTGCTGAGGATGGCCGGGGTTGCGCTGGCCGCTTTCAACGTGCTTTTCGCCCGTCCCGATCCGTCGGGCGAACCGGCGCCGCCGGAGGGCGCGGGCGGGGTGTGGCTGCGCTGCTACCACCGGGCCCTGACGGCGATCCGCCGCGAACTGGAGCGGCCGGAGGCGGAGGCCGGAAATTCCCGGCGTTACGCCGAAGTTCCTGAGCCCGGGACCTCCGACAGCGTCGACGCCATGAACGCGCTGGTCCAGGTGTCGGAGGGCAGGAGTTTCGCCGACCATCTGGAGCGGGAAGTGTTCGGCGCGCTCTACCGGCGCGGCGTCAATGCCCGGACCCTGACGGATATTGCCGCTCCGGAGGCCGCCGAAGCGAGGCATTTCCTCCGTCACGCGCTCAAGGCGCTGGAGGCGCTGGCGCTTTTCCGCCGCTATCCGTCGTATTTGAAAGAACTTTATGCCGGGGATTTCGAGCTCTCCCGGCTGCGGCCGGAACTCTCCAGACTGGCCTCGAGCCGGGGCAGTTTCCCGGATTTCAAGGTCGGCGTCGGCAGCATCGGCGGCCTGCCGCTCTCCAGAGTCGGGGAGATCCTGGCCGGCTGCGACCGTTTCGGAGGGGGCAGGGCGTTTCGTTATATCGGCGGACGTTTTACGCCGGTGGACACGGCATCCATACGGACGCCCGGGGAATTTTTCGGTTATGCCGGAGTGCGTCACAGCTTCGCGGATCATTTTCACCGTTTTGCGGAGGGCATCGGCGGCGAACCTCTGCTGGTTTCCGGACTGCCCGGTCTCGGCAAGACCCAGTTCACCATGGCGTTTGCGCTTGAGCGTCCGGAATTGACGCTGGTGCTGGCCGGGCCGGATGAGCTGGAGCACGGACTGGAAGCGCTGCTGGCGGAGCTGCGGGATGCCGGAGAACACCGGTTCGTGGTATTCTTCGACGACATTGATCCCCGGACGCTGGACTGGTACTGGTTTCGCACCAATATCGGCGGGGCGCTGACCATGCCCGGCAACGTCATGGTGGCGCTGGCGGCGAACAATGATTTCCCGGCCAGTATTCTCTCCCGGGGGAGGGGGATCAGTTTCCCGGTGTTTGACGTGATCCGGTGCGAGGAGATGGTGGAGGATTTCCTGAAATTCAAGGGCCTGCGCGATCCATCTCCGGAACTGGTGGGCGTCATCGCCGCCGACTATACCGAGGAATTCGGCCAGAAGAAGTTTCCCGAGCTGAGTCCGCGCACGCTGATCCGCTATCTGCGCTGGTACGACAGCGATCCGGCCAAACGGCGTCGTCTGCTGGAGATGTCCAAGCTGGAACTGGTGACCCGCCCGGACCCCCAGCTTTTCCAGGAATTCAATCTGAAGCAGATCCAACTGCTGTACGGCGGCGACAAGGTCCTCGAAACCATCGGAAACGGCGCCAATGGCTGAGGTTTACACCCCCCGCGGCAAAAGCATCCTGCTGCATATCTGCTGTGCGCCCTGCGGCGGGCCCTGCGTGGAGCGTCTGCTGGCTGCCGGGTGCCGGGTGGAGCTGTACTACTCCAATTCCAATATCGACACCCTTGAGGAATATGAGAAGCGCCTGCACTGGGTCCGGGTGCTGGCCGGGCATTACGGCGTGAAACTGCATACGGACCCCTACGATCACGGGGACTGGCTCTCATGCGCGGGCGGATTGGCCGGGGAACCCGAGGGCGGGGCCCGGTGCCGGGCATGTTTCCGCCGGGTTCTGGGGCGGACCCGCGGGATGATGGAGTGGCTGGGACTGGAAGGTTTCACCACGACTTTGACGGTCAGCCCTCATAAATCCAGCCGGATGATCTTCGCCTGCGGCGGAGAATTCCCGGGATTTGAAGCGGCGGATTTCAAGAAGCTCAACGGTTTCGCGCGAAGCGTCGAAATCGCAAGGGAGCTCGGTTTTTACCGTCAGAAATACTGCGGATGCGAATTCGGACGCATTGCCGGCGCCGACCCCGGAAAATAATTGCGGAAAACGATTGACTCCCGCGACTTCGGAGGCTATATTATAAGATACGACATTGCCGGTAACAAAACTTTTAAAACAGGGAGATTGTTGAAATGTTGCTGTTTATTTGCGGTCTGCTTCTTCTTGTGGCAGGGTATTTCGTTTACGGACGGCTGGTGGAGCGGATTGTGGGGGCCGATGATCGCGAGACCCCGGCGGTGGCCAACGCCGACGGGGTGGATTTCATGGTGCTGCCCCACTGGAAGAATATGCTCATCCAGCTTTTGAACATCGCCGGAGTCGGTCCGGTGATCGGAGTGATCCTCGGCATCAAATTCGGCAGCATCGTTTTCATCATCATCCCCATCGGCAATATTCTGGGAGGCGCGGTGCACGATTTCATCTCCGGCATGATGTCGCTCCGCTCCGGCGGCGCCAATCTGCCGGTGATCATCCGCGATACTCTCGGGGGACCGGCGTTCCGGTTTTTTGCCATCTTCATGAGCATGCTGCTGCTGCTGGTGGTGACGGTGTTCATCAACGTCCCGGCGCAGCTGGTGGCTTCGATCCTGCCCGGCGAAAATACCTTCTGGATCGCGGTGGGATGCATCTTCGTCTACTACATCATCGCCACGCTTTTCCCGGTGGACAAGATCATCGGCACTCTTTATCCGTTCTTCGGAGTGCTGCTGATCGTCGGCTCCCTGGCCATTTTCGGCGTGCTGCTGTGGCGGGCGGCGGGAAATCCGGAGATGCTCACGGAGTCCGTCGGATTTCAGGAGAACATGTTCAGGGCCCCGGAGGTGCCGATCATCCCCATGCTTTTCGTGACCATCGCCTGCGGACTTCTTTCCGGTTTTCACGCCACCCAGTCGCCGATCATCGCCCGGACCATGAAGAGCGAGCGCGAGGCGCGGAGCAGTTTCTACGGCATGATGGTGCTGGAGGGGGTTATCGCGATGATCTGGGCCGGGGCCGCCATGGCGTTTTTCAATTCGGCTCCGGAGTGGATGCTGAGGAAGCCCGCGGCGGCGCTGAACGAGATCACCACCTTCTTTTTGGGGCAGAATGTGGGGCTGATCACCGTCATCAGCGTGATCGTACTCGCCGTGACCTCGGGGGATACGGCCATGCGCAGTCTGCGGCTGAGCCTGGCGGAGGTCTTCAAGATCCGGCAGAAGCCGATTTTGAACCGCATCCTCATCTGCCTGCCCCTGATCGCGGTGATCGGCGTGCTGCTGGCCTGGTCCAACCAGGACGCCGCGACCTTCAATATGCTGTGGAACTACTTCGCCTGGGGTAATCAGGTCCTGGGCGCGTTTACTCTGACCGCCGGTACGGTATGGCTGATTTCCCATCGCCGTCATCCCTGGATCACCATGATTCCCGGTTGTTTCATGACCTATATCGTCACCAGTTACATCCTCTGGATCTCCATGGATCGCGGGAAGGGGGCGGCCAGCGCTCCCGGCCTGGGACTCGACTGGGCGTTTGCCGACGTTCTGGCGCTGATTTTTGCTTCCGTGGTGACGGCGGCGGCGGTGGAGCGCGGCATGAAGAAGCGCAGTCAGGAGGAGCTTTCCGAGGACGGGCTCGGGAAATGAATGAAATTCTGTTCCGCCGCCGGGAAATCGAGGTCCGCATCGGCGAAATCGGCTGCGAAAGGCCGCATGTTGCGGCGGAGGTCCCTTCGCCGTGCCGGTGCCGGTGAACGGCGGCGGGCCGGTGTTCGGAGCCGATCCGCTGCGTGCGGTGACGGATCGCCCGCCCGTGCGCGGCGGAGTCCGTCCGGACACGACGGCGGTTTCCATCTGCGGCGGCAGGAACAGCCGCGGGGAAGTTTCGCTGCGCTGTGTGCTCAGACTCTCCCGCTCCGAACGGGAGATACCCGCGGCGGACGACATTCCGGACGCGGGCTGTCCGCCGGAGGCTGCTCCTGATCCGGTCAGGGCGGCCGGGGCGGCTTCGGTGCGGAGCTGTGTGCTTTTCGACAAAAAATTTGCCCGCATGCCGGGAGGAGCGCCCGCGGCGGACCGGGTTTCCGGTGCCGCCGCGATTCGTCATCGGTTGCGGGCTGGACTATAACGAATCCCTTCGCGGCCGTCGGGCTTTCGGAATATCGGATTGAACTTCTCCGGCTCCCGTTCACGCCCGCGGAGAGATTGCCTCCGCTTTATTTTTCAATCGCGCTCGCGGCGAAGATCACAAACGCATCCTCGGCGCGGCCGTCGGCCGGACGCCACTCCAGCCGTTCCAGCACTTCGTCGGGATAGGGGTTCTGCCACTCCCAGGACTGCAGCCGGAGGTCCCAGTTCCAGGGCGAGCGCAGTTCGTAGAGTCTGGCATCCGTCATCCACTTCATCGCCGGGCGGGCCATGGGATCGCCGGGATCGTGATGCTGGATCATGCCGAGATGGGTGCCGGAGCTGATGGGAATCTCCATCCATGTCCCGTCTCCGTACACCGCGGTCATGACGCCGACCTCCTCGAAACTGAGGATCGGACACTTGACGCCGCCCAGCAGGAGGGCGACACCCTCGACGGGTCTGCCGATCTCCAGCACGGCTTCTCCGGGGAGGCCGAATTTCTCCTGATTCTGAATCCCGGAAACACCCAGGACCTTGTTGTCGATGCGGTAAAGGACATTGCCGATTTTCAGCTCTCCCTCCGGGAATCCTCCGATGCGGTCCGGCCGGGTGTCGATGTTGGCGGCGGCGAAAACTTTATCGCGTTCGGCGTTGCCGATCAGATCCAGGGGCGTGGTGTAAGTCCCGGCGAATTCCGAGGGGCGCGGCGGCAGCATGTCCAGATGCAGGCGGGTTTCGCGGTCGAAGTCGCGAATGGCCTTGGAGGGGGACCAGGCCGCCTCGGCGGAGGCGAGGGTTATGCCGCCCCGCCAGTAGGTGAAGGTCCATGCGGTGGCGATGAAGCCGGGGAGCCCCTCGTCGACCATACGGCGCCCCACCCGGAATGCGAGGTCGTCTCCCATCCACGAGGCCCCGATCACCGGGAAGCCCTTTTCCTTGAAGAAATGCAGACCCTTCACCCCGACTCCGCCGTAATTGTAAAAGGCGATCATGATGTCCCGGGGGATCATATCGACCGCATGGTGGGTGATGTGGTCAAACCTCGTCGGCACGCCGAAGAAATTGATTTCGGCCTGGATGTTGCTGAAGGCCGGACCTTCGGGAAACTCCTGGGCGTCCAGCAGGATATCGTTCCACATGATGACCGTTTCCACGCCCTGAGCCTTGACCTGTTCATAGCACCAGGTGATGTAGTCGCCCACGAGCTGCGAGGCGTCGTGTTTGCGGCACTCCGGACAGGTGCCGACAGGCACGACCTCATCCATGCCGATATGAACGTACTTCGGCGTGTCGAAGAGTTCGCAGACGCTCTCGATGATGTCGGAAGCGACCTTTTTGGTCTGCGGATGCAGCGGGCACATGGCGTTGCCGCGGCGGCCGTCCGCCGTCCGTTCCGCAAAGGAGGCGACGCCGTCGGGGCCGTAGGTGAGATCGCTCTCGCCTTTGGGCCTGAGGAGCAGATTGCCGTCGGAATGTCCGAAAATCTGAATGACCGGATAGGGCTCCATTTCATAATGGCGCGCCAGGGCGGTCAGTTCCCGGATCTGTTCTTCGGTCAAACCCCGTTCCCAGTGCAGAAACGGATATTTTTTCAGCGGGAAGCATCCGGAGCCCGCCTCTCCGAGACCGACCATATTTGCTTTGTAATAGGCGCTCAAGCGGCTGACGCAGCGTTTCAGCCAGTGAAACGTGTCCTGTCCGCCCCATATGTCATTGCAGCACAGCTCAAAGAAGTATCCGCGCATGGACAGTTCCGGCCAGTCCCGGATCGTGGCGGAGGGGATGCGGATGCTCCGGTCGTCGGGATTCTTTTTCGCCATCTGGGCGAGGGTCATGGCGCCGTTGATGAGGCCGCGGCTGTCGTGTCCGACGAGGGTCACGCCCTGCGGCGTGACGGTGAGGATGTAGCTCTCCTCCCGGTTGTCGCAGATTTCAGGGTCCACGGCGAGGGTGATGACGCCCCCGTCGCCGATCACGGCATGGATGCCCCGGTAGTCGTGAAGTTCTTCGGCGAGTATTTCCGCCCCGTGGAGGGCTTTTTCGTCCGATACCGAGATGACGCACTCTTCGGGCAGGATGAAATCGTCGTCCGGAGAGGCGATGTATTCCTGAGGCTCCGGGATCAGAATCATCTGCCTGCTCTCCTCGTGGGGGATGACGACCGGCACGTCCAGAAAGGGTCCTCCGGTGCAGGATACGGCCAGCAGCACTGCCGCCGACGTAATCGTCGATGCAATCTTCTTTCTCATGGTCACTCGTTTTAACAGGTTGATAATTCGGGACATCCTGCTCGCATCGGATTCCGGAATCGGGAAGAGCGGCGGCCCCTGCCGGGCTTCCGCCGCCTCCCTTTTTTCGCCGCACCCGGACGGTGCGGCGTTCCGGAGCAGGGCATTCACACGCCTCCCGGGCCGCGCCCGGCCGGCAGGAGGAACGCCCGCCCTGCTTCAGTTTTTCAGCTTCACCACGCTGTACCTGAGCCGTTGGCGAACTGATACCAGTCGCCGGGATCGACATCCATATAGTTCATGCTTGCCACATGACCGTCGATGAAGGCGAAATTCATTTTCGCGCCATGCTGTGTGGTGTAAGGACCGAACCAGTTCCGCCAATGGGCGCTGCCGTTCTGGGGATAAGGCTGATTCTCGTATTTGCTCATGGCAGCCTCGGGCGTGTCCAGAACATTGATCTGCTTGGACGCGTTTTTCGCGGCGGAGAGCTGGAAAAACATGCACGGCGGGAAAGTATAGGCGACAAGATAATCCGGAGCGGGGTCCGACCCGTCTTTCGTAACCGCCGGGCAAATGAAAAGCGCCTTGTCCACATAGCCGTTTCCGCCCTGATAGATCTGCCAGAGGAAATTGAAACGGGAGTCTGCTTCCCACCAATTCACGGTATAGCTCGCGCCGTAAACCCAGCCGCCGAGTTCACTGTGCGCGTAGGGGCAGTTGTGGGGAGTCCCCGGCAGCCAGTCCTCCGAATCGCCGGCATACATGATCGCGGCCGTCTCAATCTGCTTCAGCTGGTTGACGCATTTGATGTTCTGAGCGGCCTGACGGGCCTTGGAGAGGGCGGGCAGCAGCATGCTGGCGAGGATGGCGATGATCGCGATCACGACCAGCAACTCTATGAGGGTGAACAGCTTACGATCTTCAGACATTTTCATTTTTCACTCCTTTTTTTTGTCTTGTTTACGACCGTATTACCGATATGTGATCCGGGTCTTGCGGGCACCCGGGAATTTTCACCGGGGGAATTCTTCCGCGGATTCCGCGCCGCTTCCTCCTGCCGGGGCAGCGGCGCGCCGTCGCCCTGCAGCTCGGCGGCGCGCAGCCGTTCGATCCCCAGGCGCATGGCTTCGCGGGCGGGGATGTCGTCCCCCTCGTACTCGATATTGATGAAACCGTCGTATCCGCTCTCCCGCAGTGCGCGCAGCATCGCGGGAGAGTCGATCACCCCGTCGCCGACCAGCGCCGGTTTGAAGTAGCGGCCGTCCAGAGTCGGCGTCCGATCCTCCGCCGGAGCGTCAAACGCATACCAGTCCTTGAAGTGAACGTGGCGGACGCAATCCCGGCAGAGACGGTACGACTCGAGCATGTCCTCGCCGCTGGCGGCATTGCCGTCGTCGAAAGTCAATGCGAGCTCCGGGATCACGGCCCGCGCGGCGAAAAAGTCCGCGGCGGTCACAAAAGGACTCAGACGGCCGGGGAAATTTTCAAAGGAGAAAATCACTCCGGCGTCGCGCGCCAGGGGCGCGGCCTGGGCCAGGGCGTCGATCCAGCGCTTCTGACCCTCGAGGCGGTCGGTGCATCCGGCCAGGGGCGGAGTCGGCGCCATCACCAGCGGCGCGCCGAGGGTCACCGCCGATTCCAGCTCCCGCCTGACCCCGTCAAGCCAATCCGCCTTTCCGGCCGTGAAGCCGTCGAAAAAGAAGGTATAGGCGACCACCGGCAATCCGGCATCCTCCGACCGCCGCCGCAATTCCGCCGCGGGGCGGCCGTAGGTGGTGACCCAGTCGATCCCGTCAAAGGCGAAATCAACCGCCGCCTGCAGGATTTCATCGACGGAACATCCCTGCCGCGCCATGGAGTAGGTCATCATGGAGTATTTCACTTCAGCGCATCCCTTCTTTTTCCGCTTGCCGAACCGCCGTCATGTTCACTTTTTGAGAATTTTTCCGGGATCGATCCGGTCGATCTGCCCGAAGACCTTTCTCACCGCCTCCGCCACTTTTGCGGCCATGTCGAGACCGTTGGGCGCACGCAGCGACTGGACGATGGAAATGTGCGACCGGCTGTATTTCTTCGCCACCGGGAAATTGTCCGGGTTGTAATCGACGCCCTCGTCGGCGCCGGGAATACTCCAGGGATAGCCGTGTCCGTAGGCGTTTTTCGCCTGAAACACCGTCATTTCCGGCAAAATGAAGCGCTGCCAGACCATTGACACCACGCCCTCGGTCGCAATCGCCTGACAGACCGCGTCGCGGAAATCCACCTGAGCCGCCGGATCGGTGATCCCGAGCTTGTCGAAGTCGATCCGGATGTTGTAGTTGTACCAGTTATGGACGCAGTTCGGCGACTCCACCGGCTGGAGCAGATACGGGATGTCCTTCAGATTCGCCTGCAGATAGTTGCCGTTGGCGCGCAGGGTCTCGAAGTAATAGGGGAACTTTTTGAACTGGGCGCGGGCAAACGCCGCGGTAATTTCGTTGTTGCGGTACATCCAGCCCAGCGCGTAGGCGTGGTAGTCGCGCCGCTGGTTCGGCTTGGCCAGCTCGCCGAAGCTCCACAGCTTCGAGGCGTTGTTGAAGATTTCCTCGTCGCTGGTGACGAAGATGCCGCCCTCGCCGGAAGAGAGGCATTTGTTCTGATTCAGGGAAAAAGCCCCGCAGTGACCGAAGGTGCCGGATTTTTTGCCCTTGAAGCTCGCGCCGTGCGCCTGGCACGCGTCCTCGATCACATACAGATGGTGTTTGCGGGCGATCTCCATGATCGCGTCCATATCGGCGCACAGGCCGTGCAGCTGGACCACGATGATCGCCTTGGTCCGGGGTGTGATCGCCGCCTCGATCTTCGCCGGGTCGATCAGAAAGGTGTCCCAGTCGATGTCGACGAAGATCGGAATCGCGTCGTGATGCAGGATGCAGGTCGCGCTGGAGCTCCACGAATACGCCGTCACCAGCACATGATCGCCGGCGCCGATGCCGCATCCGGCCATGCACATGTGCAGCGCGGCGGTCCCGGAGTTGGTGAAGAGCGCGTATTTGTTGCCGTTCCACGCGGCGAATTCCTCGGCAAACGCGGTGTTGTGTTTGCCGTAAGCCTGAATCGTCTCATGCAGAGCGTCGAGCACCATCTCCTCGTCGGTCTGATCGACCGGCGGCCACGGTTTGAGTTCTCCCGGAGCGATGACCGGGGCGCCGCCGTAAACGGCCAATTCCTTCATGATGTCAATCCCTTTCTGTTGCGATCCCGGTGATGAACCGGTTCCCTCTTTTATGATTTTAATATAGTGGAGAGCAGAATGAATTTCCAGTGAGTTTTTCCGGACCAATTTGCTCAAAGATGGACAATCTTGCGCGCCGGAGCTCCGAAGCCGGACAAAATTATTCCGGCCGGCAGCGCCGGGATGGAATGTACGGCGCGGGAGAACCCCTCCCGGCCGGAGCGCCCGGCGGCAATCACGTTCAGATTTCCGCCTCGGACAGACTGGAAATGTCGATGCCGAAGTATTCCGCATAACGGCGGAAGAGACCGTGGGCCTGCGCGTAGCACGAGTTCGGACTCATGAAATGCGAGAATTCGAAGGTGATCGCCCGCTCGATGCCGACGGCGCGGGCGGCCTTCAGCTTCAGCAGGAGCTTTTCCCACTTGATCGGCAGAAACTTGATCGGCATATCCCGGTCGAAGGTTTCCGAATTGGTCCAGCAGTGCATCCCGTACCGGTCGGCCAGTTTTTTGTTGACGGCGAGGAACTCCTCGAGCTCGGAGAATTCCACATGACCGTCCTGAAACGCCGCGATGTCGACCGCTCCCCGGATGGCGCTGAAAATTTCGCCCCATTCCTTTTCGTGTTGGGAAACGGAGGTGCCGCTCTCCCGCCTGATTTGCCGGCCGAACTGGTCAACCGCCTTGACCCCCTCGATATACGGCGAAATCATCACCGGCAGACCGTTGGAGAGCGCTTTGCAATGGCGGCCGATCCGGGCATACAGCGAGGCGATGTCCGGCGTGGCCGCGAGCGAACCGGTTTCCCAGCATAAATACCACCCCCGGAAGGCCGGGGACCGCCCGTAGCGCTCCCAGGCTTCTTCGACGACACGCATGCTCAGTTCGATCTCTTTTTCATATTCGCGGCACGCCCAGTACCCGGCGGAATCATACGTCCCGAAATAGAAGCTCATGCCGTATTTTTCGGCCAGAGACAGGAAAAGTTCGACCAGATCGACCTGCGGGATATAGCAGCGCTCCCGTTCGGCCAGCACCCGCGAGGGATAGGTCATCCAGCGCCGCAGGCCGCAGCGGATCATCACCACCGTGTCGATCCCGACGGCCCGCATGGCGCGAAAATCACGATCCCACTCTTCGCGCCCCCAGTTCTGATGGGGAATATCGTAGCTGATTTCGTCCAGAAACGTCCCGCTGATCGGCAATGCATTGACGTTGCTCATAAAAAATCTCCGTATTTTTCGCTCCCCTCGATCGGGAAGCGTATGTCAGCGTTTCTCCAGCGTCACCTGCGAAATCAGCACCCATCCGCCGTTCGGATGGGTCGTGTCGGACCGGTCCTCCACGGTCAGAAGGTTGTTGTCCTCCCGCAGCACTTTCGCCGGGATGTCGAATTCCCGGATCGACCAGTCCCCCTTGGCAAATCCGCAGCTGCCGTCGAAGATCACCCGGCCGTTCAAGGTCAGGCGGAGCGGGGCCGGAGGAATTTCCGGCTTATCGCACGCCTGCCCCTCGATCACCAGCGCGGCCGCCGCGCCGGCCAGAAGCTTCCCGGCCGGAAACATCACCGTCATGGAGGAATTTCCGTTGGCCGGAGCTTTGACTCCGATGCAGCAGCGGGGTGCGCAGCGATCGGCGTATTCCATCACGCCGTAGGCGGAGCCCTGAAACCACGTCAGCCGGATCCGCCCGTCCGCGGGCAGTACCTGCGTCAGTGCCTCCAGCGACTTCTCGACCAGCACGGCGCCGCCTTCGTGACCGATCAGACCGGAGTAGGGGATTGCACCGTAGCCTTTTCCGGCCTCGGCGCGTTCGGTGGGCAGATAGCCGCCGTTTTCTCCGGCCTCGGAGCCTGCCAGCTGGACGATCAGCGTCTGCGCGAAGGGACTGCGTGCCTGAATCCGGTGCATGTAGTCGGAGTACAGTTCGAAAATATTGCTGACCCAGGCGATGCCGTCGAGCCCGACGGCGTGCAGTTCCATCGGCAGCGAGGGATCGGCATCCTGCGTTTCATACCGCCGGATGATGGAGGCGCAGCGGTCGCGAAAATTGACCAGTCTGGAATCATGCATCAGACGCTCGAGCGCCGTCCCCTCCGCCGACCACGGTTCCAGCTTCAGCCGCTCCAGATTGATTTTTTCCTGCTCGTATTGTTCCCGGGAAATACGGCGGCGCGGCAGATCGGCCGTCAGCACCCGGTGCCGCAGCTGCACGGACATGCGGATGTCTTTTTGCGCCCACGCCAGCACCTCGTCGAACGAGGCGGCGATGCGCCCGGCAATGTCGCGCCGTTCCGCCATGTCCGGCGCCAGATCGCCGTATTTCAGCCGGAAGCGGCGCGCCTGAGCCTCCTTGTTGTGCAGGATCCGGGGCGCCAGATCGCCGGCGCCGCCGCACTGAGGCAGGATGCCGATGTCGCCGTGTTCGGCCCGCAGCGCCGTCCGCACTTCATGCCAGAAATCGGCGCTCAGCATGGAAATGGATTCCGAATTCTGGGACGGGCAGGGCACATTGATCAGCGCCCCCGTCAGATTTCCGTCCCCGCCGAAGGTAAAGAGAAAATGAATGAAAGGATCCGCCCCCGCTTCATAGTGCGAAAAGGTCGGGTCGTTGGTGTTGCCGTACATCACGGCATGGCCGTTTTCCGCGAAACCGACGGTCCCGCCGCCTTTGTCCTCGGTGTAAATCGGCCGCCGCTGATGACCGACGACCGCGTAACCGTATCCCCAGGCGACGCCTCCGGGCGCGCGATTCCGCCATGCTCCGACAACCGCCAGAGCGCATTGTCCGATGACGAAATCACAGTATTCGCGTCTCGAGATATGCGGCACGTCACAGGGGAAATCCTCCGGGGCATCCCCGTTTATGTCGCCGCCCTCGTGGGTATGGGTGGCGTTCATCAGGATCTTCTTCACCGGGATTTCCGGCGCCATGGTATGAACTACATGGCGGATCTGCCGGACCAGGTGGAGAGACAGACCCACGAGATCCATGGACAGAAAGATCACGCAGTCGTCGCCGGAGTCCAGCACCAGGGCATTGACGGTGATCGGATCGCGTACGCCTTCGGAGATGCGCAGATGCATCTGTCCCGGGATTCCCACCGGATCCTTAACGGAAATATCGGCGCGGCCCCAGCCGATTGCAAGCGGTTTTTTCAGTACGTCCGACAGCGGGGATGCCGATCCCGATCCGAGCTCATGTTTCATCGTTTTGTCCTTTCCTGAATGGATTTTCTTTTACTATACCGCCATAAACAGGAGAACGACAGATGCACTGTTGGGATTGTGTTGTCCAATACCGGATTTTGTTGCCCGGGGCTCAAAAAGCCGCCCGGAGATGCGGAACGGCGAAAAGAAGCTAATTCGCCGTCGAGCCCATGCGCTCGGCGTATTCTTTGGGGGAGCAGCCGACCCGTGCCTTGAACAACCGGCTGAAGTATCCTGCATCCTCGTAGCCGACCCGAAAGGCCACTTCACCGACCCGGTAACGACCGCTCCGCAGCAGCTGTTTGGCTTCGTTGAGGCGGACTTCGAGCAGGTAATCGAAAAACGAGAAATCACTCTCGCGGCTGAAAACCCGCGACAGATGAAAACTGCTGACCTGAAGATAAAGCGCCACATCGGTCAGGCGGATCGGCTCCTGGTAGTGGCGGTGGATGTACTTTTTCGCCCGCAGGATCAGCTGCAGATGCTGCTGTTTGGTGGACAGTCCGGTGTTTTCCTGCATCGGTTCCTGCGGGATCGCGGCCCGGTACAGCACGGACAGCGTACTCAACAGCACGCTCTCGGCCAGCAGCATGGACAATGCGTCCGAGGCGGTTTCCAGACGCAGAAGATCGAAGAAATTCCGCAGCAGCCGCCGGTCCTCGGCGCTTTGATGCCGGAGCCAGCCGTTCCCGTAGCGGTCGACGATCGCACGGTCCGCGCCCCAGGTGAAAAGGATCTGAAAAATCTCCAGTTCCTCCTCCTTTTCAAAACAGTCGCTGTGCGACACCCCGGGCGGAATCAGCAGCGTGTCTCCGGGCCCCGCGGGGAAGCACCGTCCGTCGGCAAAGGTCAATTTGAAGTGCCCTGCCATCACATGCAGCAGCTCGAAACACGATGATTCGTGAAAATGTTCCGACCACACCGGGTCGTAGATATTGTCGCTCATGGCCAGAATGACGGGCAGTTCGGCCAAATCCATTTTCTTTTCCATCATAGTCGTTGTTGCGTTTTTTATCTCCGGATGACAGTAATATAACAACCCAATCGGGGAAATTCAAGATGAAGTTTGAAAAAAATCGGCGCCATGATACCGCCCGTCCCCTTGGGACAACGGTCCCTGACGCTTTGAGCCGGCGCAACCCTCTCCATCCCCGTGCCTGTCCGTATCCCTCCGTACTCCACGCTGCATCGTTACAGCCGTTTGCTCCCGGCGCGTAACTTGAGCATGTACTTTTCGGGTTTCGGGTGGTATCGGCGGGATGCGGGGCGGATTTTTGAAAAATCTTGAAAAAAAGGCGTAAAAAGGTGGGGA
>JAZMZH010000075.1:0-15118 GCA_045585875.1 Victivallaceae bacterium
GCGGAGTTCACGGGCAACCGGTCCGAAGATACGGGTGCCGATGGGATTTTTCTGTGCGTCGACCAGTACCGCGGCGTTTTCGTCAAAACGCAGATAGGAGCCGTCGGGACGACGGATCTTGGCGGCGGTTCTGACGATGACGGCCTTAACGACCTGGCCTTTTTTCACCGTGCCGTCGGGAATGGCTTCCTTGACGGTGGCGGTGATGATGTCCCCGATGCCAGCGATCTTCCTGCCCTGTCCGAGCACAGTGATGGCGACGATGGATTTGGCGCCGGAGTTGTCGGCCACATTGAGTCTGCTTTGCATCTGAATCATGATGACGACCTCCGGCTCAGTTTTCCTGAGCCCTGCTGACGATCTCCACGAGCCTCCAGCGCTTGCGCTTGCTGAGGGGGCGGGTTTCGGCGATGCGGACGGTGTCGCCCTTTTTCGCCTCGTTGTTTTCGTCATGGGCGGTGAATTTCTTATGCACCTTCACCACCTTTTTATACAGGGGGTGGGGGGTGCGGCGGGAGACAACAACCACAATGGTCTTGTCCTGAACATCGCTGGCGACAACGCCCACGCGTTCCTTGCGGTTGCCTCTGACGGCGGTATTTTCAACTGCTTCAGTCATAGTAACACCTGTCAATTAGCTTTGGTCTGCGCGGCGCGGCGTGCGGTCTCGGTGAGGAGACGGGCGATGTCGCGGCGAACCTCGCGGACGCGAGCGGTTTTTTCCAGCTGGCCGGTGCGGCTCTGAATGGCGAGGGTCAGCTTTTCGCGGCGCAGCTCGTCGAGCTTTTCAGCGAGTGCCGGATCGGCCATTTCACGAATTGAACTGTTTTTCATTTGGCTACCATCCTCAGCATTACTGCTGCTCGCGGCTCAGGAACTTGCAGCGCAGTCCCAGCTTGTTAGCGGCCAGGGCCATGGCTTCGCGGGCCACGACTTCGCTGCATCCGGAAACTTCAAAAAGCACCCGGCCCGGTTTCACCGGAGCGTTCCAGCCTTCCACATTACCTTTTCCCTTACCCATACGGACTTCCAGAGGCTTCTTGGTGAAGCTGCGGAAAGGGAACACCCTGATCCAGACCTTGCCGCGGCGCTTGAGGTGGCGGTTGATGGCCACACGGGCGGCCTCGATCTGGTTGTTGGAGATGTACCCGCGGGTGAGGCTCTGAAGTGCATAATCCCCGAAGTCGATCTTATTGTTCGAGGTGGCCAGCCCGGCGTTACTTCCGCGCTGAACCTTTCTGTACTTTACCCTTTTTGGCATTAACGGCATATTCAGAATCCTCCGTGATATCCTTTTGACAAATCCAGACTTTCACTCCGATCTTACCGGCGGTGGTGTTCGCTTCGGTAAAACCGTAGTCGATGTTGGCACGCAGCGTATGGAGCGGCACGCGGCCTTCCTTATACTGTTCGGAACGGGCCAGTTCGGCGCCGCCGAGACGGCCGGCGCAGTTGACCTTTATGCCGTCGGCGCCCATGTCCATGGCGAGCTGGATGGCCCGCTTCATGGCGCGGCGGAAACCGATGCGGCGTTCGAGCTGCATGGCGATGTTTTCGGCGACGAGCTGAGCGTTGGTCTCGGCGCGTTTCACCTCGGCGATCTCGATGAACACTTCACGATTGTCGGTGAGTTTGACGAGCTCGTTGCGCAGTTTTTCAAGGTCCTCGCCCTTTTTGCCGATCAGAAGACCGGGGCGCGCGGTGAAGATGGTGACGCGCACGCGGCTGGCGAAGCGCTCGATCTGCACTCTGGCGATGGCGGCCTGGGCGAATTTGCTCTTGATGTAACTGCGGATCTTGAGATCTTCGTGAAGCCACTCTCCGAAGAGGGCCTTGCCGGCGAACCAGCGGGATTCCCAGTTACGGGTCAGCGCTGTTCTCAATCCGATAGGATTAACTTTTTGTCCCACGATTCTTATCCTTCCATTAGATTTCCGACAAAACGATTTCCAGATGGCTGGTACGCTTGCGAATACGGCCGGCGCTGCCGCGGGCCTTGGGCCGGAAACGTTTGATGATAGGACCGGCGCCGACCACCGCGGTCTTAACCACCAGATCCTGGCGTTTGAGACTGGCGTTGTTTTCGGCATTGGCAACCGCGGAACGCAGCGTAGCACCGAGAAGCCGCGCCGCTTTGCGGGGCGACAAATCGACTATCGCAAGCGCGTCGGTCACTTTCTTCCCCTGGAGGAGGCGGGCGACATGGCGGGCCTTCTCCGGAGAGATCCGGACGTTTTTGCTTACTGCACGAACTTCCATTTCAATTTTCTTCCGTTTTTGCGTTGGCTTTGGCAACTACTTCCATCCCGACAGCAATGCTGGCGGGATCGCCGGCGGTGACAACAGCGGCGGAGACGAACCTCCGCACGGCAACTATTTTCAACTTCACGCCGGGTGCGGCCGGGACACTGCAGACGAGACCGTTAAAGGTCCCGGAAGCGGTGCCGACCGGCAGAATCACAGCTCCGAGATTTCGATCCACCGCCAGGATGCGGGCTCCGTTGAGCCCGACCGGCATGGTCTCCCAGTCGTTCAACGCACTGAACTGACCGGAGAGGCTCCTCAATTGATTCATCCGCACTCTGACTCCGGCCTTTTCGGCCTGAGGCAACTGCCACCTATCGAGGGAGGACTCCATCTCGCGGCAGAATTCCGCGACGGCGACCGCGAGGTCGCTGCCGCTTGAAGAAACGTTACGGAGGATGGCAAGGATTCTGGCGTCTTCCCCGCCGGAAGCGTCGACGCCGTCAGCGTCGAAGAGTCCGGCGACACCGGATTGCCATCGCAGCAGTTTCTCATTCTGCGCAGCGATGATCTGCAATGCTTCAATCAACTCCCGGTGCAATCCGTCGCGCTCCTCGGAGAGAGCACGGCATCTGAGCTCAAGCTCACGCACCTCATCCTGAAGTTTCGAGCGCTCTTCGCGGAGCCGCGCCACTTCATTGGCGAGCTCAGCATCAAGCCCGCGCAGCGTAACGCGCACACCTCCGCCGCCGTCCGAAGCGGCCGCGGCCTTCCCTGCCGTGACCGGATTGACCGGCGGCGATTCACCCGGCTCCGCAGCGGCCTTCCCTGCCGCTGAAGAGGCGGACGAATCCGCGCCCGAAGGGGAATCCGCGACCCGAAGGATCGCCGGACGCCCTGCTTCCGGCTTTCCGATCAGCGGAGACGCGCCATAAAAAGACGCGCCCCCCCTCTCGGAGGTCCCGATCAGCGGAGACACGTTTTTCACGAACGCGCCCCCCCTCTCGGGGGTCCCGATCAGCGGAGACACGCTTCTAAAAAGCGCGCCCCCCCCGGAGGGCGATGCGGCCTTCCCTGCCGCAAAGACACACTCCGGCGACACCGACGAGAAACCTGCCGCGGCACTGATTGCGGTCAGGCCCGGAGGGACATTTCCAACCCCGGCGGGGGCCGGAATCGGACCTCCGAAAAGCATGAAAACAAGCAACAGGATGCATCTCGCCCGAACGGTTGAAAAACCGCGGCGGGATGCTTTCTGCTCCTCGCACTCAACGCTGTCGATGTTGGTCTGCAATGTTTGGACCATCCTATAATATAGTCACGGAATGGGAAAATGCAAATTTTTTTCGCAAAAAAACGCATATAACCCATTAATTACGAGATGACCATGAAAACGCTGACGAATTGAAGGATGGAACCGGCCAGGACGAAGAGGTGCCACAGAGCGTGGGCATACCGGCGGCCGGAAACGTAAAAGATGATTCCGGAGGTATATGCCACTCCTCCGGCGAGAAGGAATCCGAGCTCGGCGGCGGAGAGTCTTTCGATCATGGGTTTCGCGACGGCGACGCAGAGCCAGCCCATGATGACGTAGAGCACGAGGGCGCAGTTTTTGAAGGGCCGGTATCCGGAGAGTTCCATGGAGATGCCGAGGGCGGCGAAAATCCAGTTGGCGGTCAGGACCGTGATGCCGGAAACGCCGCCGACGGCGAGAAGCATCAGGGGGGTGTAGGTGCCTGCGATCAGGAGATAGATGGAGGCGTGGTCGCAAAGTCTCATAAAGCGCCGGGCTTTTCCAACCGGGCAGAGGTGGTAAAATCCGCTGGACGCATAAACCGCGGCGAGGGAGAGGAGATAGATGACGGCGGCGGCGGTTTCCCGGCCGTCACTGACGCGTCCGGCCAGGAGCCATCCGCCGTAAAAGACCAGGAGCAGGCCGCCGAGGTGGGTGATGACGTTGAGCGCCTCTTCGGCGGGGTGGTAGATCTTCACGGTTTCCGTCATGGCTGCGCCTCCTCACCTCCGACGGCGGAGAAGAAGCTTCCGAGGTCGTCGAAACGCAGCGCGGCGTAATCATCCAGAGGCGTTTCTCCGGCGTTGACGATGACCAGATCGGCGCCGGAGCGGAGCGCGGCGGCGGGAAGCGCCGCGGCCGGGTTCACGGTAAGGCTGGAACCGCAGCAGAGCACGAGATCGGCGGAGCGCATGTTTTCAAAGGCCTGATCGAGCATTTCTCCGTCCAGGTTTTCGCCGTAAAAGACGATTGCGGGCTTCATGACGCCGCCGCACTCCGGGCATCGCGGGCTTTTACCGGCCATGACGGCGGCGGCGGCCTCCGCGTATTCCATCCGTGCGCCGCAGCGGATACAGCGGTGAAGCGCGGGCGAACCGTGCAGTTCCATCACGTTGACCGAACCGGCGGCGGTGTGAAGCATGTCGATATTCTGGGTGTAAACGCCGCGGATGAGGCCCTGCCGCTCCCATCGGGCGATGACCCGGTGGACGATGTTGGGAGCATATTCGCCGCAGCGGTAGACGAATCCCCGTGCCCAGTCGAAGAAGAGTTCCGGCTCTTTCAGGAAACAGGGCAGGGAAAGGATCTCCTCGACCCGGCGGCCCTTCCAGAGATTGGAATAGACGCCCCCCGCGCCCCTGAAGTCGGGGATGCCGGAGAGGGTGGATATCCCGGCCCCGGTGAAAACCCAGGCGCTGCGGGCGGCGCGGAGCAGTTCAAGAAACCGTTTCGGATCGTTTTTCAAAATCCGGCCTCCATGAGTTTCTCCATGGTGATTCCGCTCCCGCCTCCGGCGGGCGGGGTTTCCCGGCGGGCGGCGAGGAAGCTCTGCACATACTTGCCGACGATGTCCAGCTCCAGATTCACACCGTCCCCTGCCCGGCGGTCGCGCAGGGCGGTGTCCTCGAGGGTGACCGGTATGATGCAGACGGTGAAGCTCCCGGGAGTCATCCGGGCCACGGTCAGGGAAATTCCGTCCAAAGCCACCGAACCCTTTTCCACCACCAGGGGAGCGAAGGGCGCGGGCAATTCGAGTTCAAACTCCCAGTCGCCCCGTCCGGCGGCCGGAGGACGCGCCTCCAACACCTTCACCACGCCGTCGATGTGTCCGGAAACCAGATGTCCGCCCAGCCGGTCGCCGACGGCCAGAGCCCGTTCCAGATTGACGCGTCCCCCGACGGGGATGCTTCCGAGGTTGGAGCGCCGCAGGGTCTCCTGAAGGGTGTGAAACTCCAGTTCGCCCCCGGGGGTCACCCGCTCCAGGGTCAGGCACACGCCGTTCACGGCGATGCTCTCGCCGCGGACCGGGGCGTTGAATTTCCTCTCCGGCTTGAGGAGCAAAGCGCATCCGCCGCCGCCGCGGCTGAAACCGCGGATGACGCCGGTCGTCTGAATGATTCCGGTAAACATCTTCCATCCTCCATGAAATCCCGGGCCGACGCATCACGAGGCTCCGCGTCCGGGGCTGATTCCGTATGTGCGGCAAGAGATGCCGAAAGGGCTCTTTCGTCAGGCGCCGAAAGGCATGACAGGGCTTTCGGCAGCGCCGTCCGGACGGTACTGCCCCAAGGAGCGCCTTTGAATTTCGGCAGTACCGTCTATACTATTAAGATAATGCCAAAGGCGGTTTTTTGCAAACCGCGGCGGTTGCAAATCTTCCAATGAGAGTGTATTGTATAGCAAACCAACCTCACGGAGAGCCGAAATGAACGAACTCGAACAAAAAATCACCGACATGCTCAACGAAATGCGCGTCTATCTGCAGAACGACGGCGGCGACCTGGAAATCGTGGAATTCGCCGACGGCGGCAAAACCGTCCGTCTGAAGCTCCGCGGCGCCTGCGGCTGCTGTCCCCACGCCACCATGACCATCAAAAACGGTCTCGAAGATTGCCTGCGGAAAAACATCGACCCGGAAATCACCGTGGAGCGGGTGCTCTGACCGCGCGATGGTCCGCATGATGAAACCGCCGGATCGGCGGTTTCACTGTTTTCAGGCCGGAACCGCATATTCCGCGCCGCTCCGGACCTCCGGAAAAACTCAAAAGGCCGCCGCCGCGGTCATATTGTCATGTCCTCCGGCCACCAGGGCGGCTTTCAGCAGGGCGTCAACCGCGCCGCGGGGGGTTTCGGCGGAACTTAAAATGCGCGCCAAAACATCGTTTTCCACCCCGCAGGTCAGACCGTCCGAGCAGAGCAGGAAGCGGTCGCCCGCGCGCAGAGCGACCTCGCGGACATCCACTTTCATCCCCGGCATCACGCCGATGGCCCGGTTGATGACGGTGGAGGATTCATTGATGTGGTGATCTTCCGTGAGCTGGTCGAGTCTGCCGTCCCGCAGCAGCAGACACGGACTGTCGCCGACGTTGAAAACCCAGACCGATTCCGGGGTGAACACCGCGGCCACCAGCGTCGTGCACATGGGCACACGCCGGTGCCCGAAACGATTCTGGCGGCAGATCTCCATGTTGGCGGATTCGATCGCTTTCAAAAAGGAATCCTTCAGTCCGGCTCCCGCCGCCATCCCGGCGAATCCGCCCCGCCGCCATCCCCGGAGCAACTCCCTGCAGCAGAGGAAACTCGCCAGATCTCCGTCGGCATGCCCGCCGACGCCGTCGGCCACCGCCATCATGGCGTTGACGGCCCCGGGCTCGGCGATGAGACAAAAACTGTCGTCATTGCGATCCCTGACCAGACCGATATTGGTCTCGGCGGCAAATGCCAATTTCATCCCTGCGAAAATCCCCTTTCCTTAGAGCAAAGACCGGATGCAACAGTAACTTAACACACTTTTCCGCTTTTACAAGCCGGTTCGGCAAATATTTAAGATCAGCGTGACGGCCAGCACCGACGGCGGCGCGAAGGTCCGGCAAACTTTTTCTCAACTTTCAAGTCCGGAAATTTGACGCGTCCCTCTTCACGGGGTATATTGTACCTTAATGCCGAAAATTCATATCATCCAAGGAGACTTCATATCATGGGACTGCGTTTTTACTACTTCAACTCGACGCACTGGGATCGCGAATGGTATCTGCCGATGGAGAATTTCCGCCGATACCTGGTGGACACCGCCGACGGGATTCTCAAAGCCCTGGAGGAGGGCAAAATCGAAAAATACACCTTCGACGGTCAGACCATCGTCCTGGAGGACGTGACGGAGATCCGTCCCGACTGGCGCGAAAGGCTGGAAAAATTCATCGCCTCCGGCAAACTCAACGTGGGTCCGTGGTACGTCATGCCCGACGAATACCTCGTCTCCGGCGAATCCCTGGTCCACAATCTGCTGATCGGACGGGAACTCTCCCTGGAGTACGGCCACGAACCCTGGTCGGCGGGCTATATCTGCGACATCTTCGGCCATATCGCCCAGATGCCCCAGATTTTCGCCGGATTCGGCATCAAACCGGCGGTGGTGTGGAGGGGAGTCCCCTTCGACGCGCCGGCTTTCTTCCATTGGCAGGGCCCGGACGGCACGGTCTGCCCGACGGTCCGGCTGCCCGGGGAGAACGGCTACGGCAGCTTCGCCATTAAAGTCACCGGCTGGTGGGACGTCCCCCAGGACGAGGAGACCTTCAAAAAGAATTTCACCAACTTCGTGGAAACCATGCGCGGACGGTACGGCGACCATCTGGTGCTGCCCGACGGCCTGGACCACATGCAGGTCCACTCCTCACTGGCGCAATACTTTCAGTGGATGCGCGAGTGTTTCCCGGACAGCGAACTCATCCACAGCGACTACCGGGAGTGCCTCCGGGAGTTCACCGGCGACGAAAAGACCATCTCCGGAGAGCTGCTCAGCACCTGCCGGCGGCCGGAGGATTCCCCGCCGATGATCCCGCACACCCTCAGCTCCCGCTACGACGTGAAGCGCGGCAACGACGTCTGCACCAACATGATGGAGTACACCACCGACCCGATCCTCGCCGCGATGGCCTTGGCCGGAAACGATGAAATGCTCCACTTTGGCAAATACGCCTGGAAGCAGCTGATCAAAAACCATCCCCATGATTCCATCTGCGGCTGCTCCGTGGATGCCGTCCACCGGCAGATTCTCACCCGCTTCGAGGCCGTGGAACAGGTTCTCAGCGAAATCGTCCGCCAGCACCGGCAGGACGATCTCGAGGCCCTCACCGGCAGCACCATCTACGATCTGATCCCCAACTGCATCGACAATCGCCCCGAATCGGACATCGACAAGGACGGCGAATACACCGTCCGGGTCTACAACCCCCTCCCCTGGCCCCGCCGGGAAACCGTGCAGCTGGATGTGCCCATCCCGACCGCGGCGCCCTATCCCAAGTACTGGGCGGAGCCCTTCGGCTACGAGTCCATCCCGAGTTTCCGGCTCTACACCGACGACGGCCGGGAGATTCCCTACCAGCGCGGCCGCCTGCGCAAAAATTATCCGGTGCGGCTTTACCGGAGCTTTGTGCGGCTCAAGGACGTGGTCCCGGTGACGGCGGAGGTGGAAATGCCCGCCTGCGGCTGGACTTCGATCCACCTGCGGGTTTCCCAGACGCCGCCGCGCTTCCTGGTCTCCAACCTCACCGGCCACCGCAAGGCGGAGAACCCCTTCATCAAGCTCGAAGTGGAAAACGACGGCTCCCTGAAAATCACCGACAAGCGTACCGGCAAAGTCTTCAGCCGCTGCAACAGCTTCCTCATCGACCGGGAAATCGGCGACGGCTGGAACCACGTCCGTCCCGCCGGAAGCGCCGAATATCTCCAGCCCATGACCGCCCGCTCGGTCTCGGTCCGCGCCGACGGGCCCTGCCGCACCACCTTTGAGATCATCACCGACGTCAAAGTTCCGGCGGAGCTGGAGTTTCAGGGCAACGTCCTCGAGCACTACGACGGCATCGCCGAGAGCCGGACATCCGCCACGCTTACCGTAAAGAGTCTGGTTTCTCTGAACGCCTCCTCGCCGGAGGTGGAGATCGTCACCTCCATCGACAACAACATCAAGGACTACCGGCTGAGGATGGTCATCCCGACCGGCATCCCCGGCAAGTATTTCGCAGGCCAGAATTACGCCTTTGTGGAGCGCGAGGCCGGACGGGCGCTGGGACGCGCCACCGAGGATTATCTGGAAGCCGAACCGATTGAAAAGAATTTCACCGGCATCGTCGGCAAGCGGGACGCCCACGGCGGCATGGCCTTTGTGGCCAAATACGGCCTGCACGAAGTCGGCTCCTCGGAATTTTCCTCCGGCGACCTCTACATCACCCTCCTCCGGGCCTTCCGTCGCACCGTCGCCACCAACGGCGAAATCGACGGCCAGCAGCTCGGACATCTGACCTTTGAATACGTTCTGAAGCCCCTGACGCCCTCCGACGACAACGCGGTGCTCCGCAAGTATATGTGCGAATACCGCTCCAGCCTGCCCAACTACATCCTGCCCGGCGACCGCCGCTCCGGAGACACGCCGCCGATCCAACTGGAGGGCGATCTCTCCTTCTGCGCGCTGAAACCGCTTCAGAACTGCGAAACCGGCAAGGCCATCCTGCGCCTGGTCAATCACAAGGAGCTCAACGCCTTTTCCACGGTGCGCCTCGCCCGTCCGGCCAAGGTCGTGGAAGTGCGTCTGGACGAACAGGATATGGAGGTCGTGGGCGAAAAGGTCACCGAATTCAAGATCTCGGCCAAGCCGTTCCAGATCCGCAGTTTCCGGGTGGAATTTCAGAACTGAGCGGTCTCCTGTGCCGGGCGCGGGACCGGCGCCCGGCGCAGAATCACACAAAAGTACCATACAAAACACAATCTTCTTATTGCGGCATACCCCTTTTCAGGATTATATTATCCCCGTCGCCGGTTCCAGAACAGCAAATCACAAAGCAAAAAAGGGATTGAATGATGCCAAAGATCGTATTCATGGGCGCGGGCAGCACGGTGTTCGTCCGCAACGTCATCGGAGACTGCATGTGCCGCAAGTCCATCAGCGATTCGGAATTCGTACTCTACGACATCGACGCCAAGCGCCTCGAGGAATCCCGCTTCATCCTCGGCGTCATCAACAAAAACATCAACGGCGGACGCGCGAAAATCTCCACCGCCCTGGGCGAAAACAACCGCCGCAAAGCCCTGGAGGGCGCCGACTTCGTCATCAACGCCATCCAGGTCGGCGGCTATGAGCCCTCCACCGTCATCGACTTCGAGATCCCGAAGAAATACGGTCTGCGCCAGACCATCGGCGACACCCTGGGCATCGGCGGCATATTCCGGGCGCTGCGCACCATCCCGGTGATGCTGGATTTCGCCCGCGATATGGAAAAAGTCGCCCCGAATGCCTGGTTTCTGAACTACACCAACCCCATGGCCATGCTCACCGGCGCCATGCTCCGGGGGACAAACGTGAAAACCGTCGGTCTCTGCCATTCGGTGCAGGTCTGCGTGGAGTCCCTGCTGATATCCCTCGGCCTCGACGCCTCCCGGGAGCGGCTGGCCCGGATCCATTCTCAAATCGCCGGCATCAATCACATGGGATGGCTGCTCTCCATCGAGGAAAACGGCCGCGACCTCTATCCCGAACTGAAAAAACTGGCAGCCCGAAAAATCAGAGAATGGCGCAAACTCCCGAAGGAGAAAAAAAGCACCAACATGATCCGGCTGGAAATCATGAACCGCTTCGGGTACTACGTCACCGAATCCAGCGAACACAACGCCGAATATTCCCCCTACTGGATCAAGCACAATTACCCCCAGATGATCGACGAGTGGAACATCCCGCTGGACGAATACCCGCGCCGCTGCATCAACCAGATCGCCGAATGGGAGAAACAGTACGGCGAATTGAAGGACAATCCGGACCTGGGTCACACCCTCTCCCATGAGTACGGTTCCGCCATCATCGAGGCCATCACCACCGACACCCCGATCCGAATCGGCGGCAACGTGCTGAACAACGGCCTCATCCCCAACCTGCCCGCCAATGCCGCCGTGGAAGTGCCCTGCCTGGTGGACGGTTCCGGCGTCCACGGCACCGCCGTGGGCGATCTGCCCGAACAGTGCGCCGCGCTGAACCGCACCAACATCAATCCCCAGCTGCTGACCATCGAGGCGGCGCTGACCGGACGGCGGGAAAAGATCTATCAGGCCGCCTTTCTCGACCCGCACACCTCGGCCGAGCTCTCGATCGACGACATTGTCGCCCTCTGCGACGATCTGATCGAGGCTCACGGCAATATGCTGCCGAAATACCGCCGTTAAATCAAGGGAGGACGGCACTGCCGAAGTTCTCCGCCGGGTTCTCCGGCGGAGATTTTTTTTTCGGAGGGGAAGAGGGAAATGCGATTTGACAGGATTTCACCCGCGAAGTATATTATCTGGTTTGAACCTTTATTCTGCGGGTGTAAAAAATGACACTGAAAGCGTTTCTTCTGATCTTTGCCTCGGTATTCATGCACGCGGCCTGGAATTTCATGAGCAAAAAGGAAAGTCCCACCGCGGCTTTTTACATGCTGGCCGCCCTGGCGGGAACCCTTTTCTGGCTGCCCTGGAGTTTTTTCAGCGGGATTGACCTCGCGGCGCTGCCGGGGAAGTTCTGGGTCGTGTTTCTCATCAGCAATTTTTTTGAAGTCCTCTACTTCACGGCGCTGGCCCACGGGTACCGGCACGGGGACATCTCCCTGGTTTATCCGCTGGGGCGGGCGCTGCCGGTACTGATGATTGCGGGCCTGACGGTGGCGTTTCACATCGGGAGCACGCCGTCGCGCATCGCGCTGGCGGGGATGGGGATCATCTTCGCCGGATGCGTGATCATGCCGCTGGAGAACTGGCGGGAAATACGGGTGCGGACTTACTGCACCAAAGTGCTTTTCTGGGTGCTGATGATCGCTTCCGGCACGACGGGCTACACGATTTTCGACAGCATGGCCATGGGGGCGCTCCGGGATGTCCCGGGGCGGAGCGAACTTTTCAAATCTCTTTTCTACATCTTCCTTGTGGAGGCGGGGGTCGCGGTTTCGCTGCTGCCGGTGCTTTTCCGGCGGGAAGCGCGGCGGGAAATGAAGAAGATTTCGGTGACGTGGTTTCCCTATGCGGCGGGGATTTTCAGTGCATCGGCCTATGTGCTGATCCTGCTGGCCATGAATGAAGTCAGCAACGTGAGTTATCTTCAGGCGTTCCGGCAGATGAGTTTGCCGCTGGGGATGCTGGCGGGGGTGTTTTTTCTCAGGGAATCCTGTTCGCCGCCCAAGGTGGTCGGGATCGTGCTGCTGGTTGCGGGGCTGGTGATGACCTGTTTCTGAAAAAATAAAGTCGGGGCCGGTTTGCGAATCGGCAAAACGGTGCTATATTAGATGAACATGTCGGAGAGATGGCTGAGTGGTCGAAGGCGACGGTCTCGAAAATCGTTGTAGGGCTTGCTCTACCGAGGGTTCGAATCCCTCTCTCTCCGCCATTTGTATTGCACACGACTTTGCGTGGATTTTGGTGAGAATGTCCCGCAAGGTCGTTTTTTATTTTCTGTTGAGCCTCAGCCATTTTACTGAAAAAACGTGCTGATGGACGAATACCAATGACTGTCAGAAAATGCAGAAATCAATCGAGCTTGCCGATATGATCTGATTCTTCCGCTCTTTCGTAATACCTTTGCTCAATTTCATCCGGAGTCATGTTTCCCATTTTAAGATGAGGACGCATGCCATTGAAAAAGTCCACATATCCAGCCACTGTTTCATCCAGTTCTTCAAGGGAATGGTAATAATTGTGAGACAGCTCCTCACGTTTCATGATGCTGAAAAAAGATTCCGCTACTGCATTGTCATAAGGTGTCCCTGGGTTGGAGAAAGATTGGTTTACACCGCAATCCCGCAGATACTTCCGAAATTTATAGGCGGAATACTGCAACCCCTGATCGCTGTGAAACGTCAATCCCGGTGGTCGGTTTCTTGCAATGAAGGCGATCTGAAACGCAGCCAGAACAAGAGCCGTGTCATTTTTATCAGAAATCTTATAGGAAAGTACTTTGCGGGAAAATATGTCGATGACGACACAGATCGCATAAAAATCCCGATTGATGCGGGCATAAGTTATATCGCTTACCCATAGAAGGTTTGGGGCTGTCTGAACAAAATTCTGCATTACGCGGTTTCGGCGATACATATATTTCCGATTGGTACTGTTGAAGCAGCGGAGCCGTGCCTGTTTCGGAATCAACCCCATTTCATTCATAAGCCGTCTGATGTGTTCCGCCGATACCCGAATATCCTGTTTTGCCAGCTTGATTCTGATTTTATTTGCGCCGAAACGCTCCTTGCTTTCTTCAAAGATAGCGCGGATCAGCGGACGTAATGTTTCATCTGTCTTTTCGTAAACAGTTTTCGGCTTGCTCCGGAAAAGAAAATTATAAAATGTTCCACGACTGACATTCATGGCTCGGCAGAGCGCGTGAATAGTAAATGTATCTTTCCATTTTTTCATTTCCTCCATTTTGATTTTCAAGGGATCGGATGGATGGCAGCGGCAGTGGCGGAATACCTTATTTTCTTCCGTCAGCATCCGATTTTCTTCAATGAGATGATTGATATCCCGGAGCGTAACCGTTTTTCCGGAATTTCTCCGAAATTCAGTATATAAACTGATCCAACGGTACAACGTGCTTCTGCTGACCGGAATTTCTGCGCATAGCGCAGGGATTGATTCCCCCGCGAGATATCTCCTTACAATTTCTTTACAAAATTCCTCGGGAAATCCCCTGCGGGATTTGTGTGTTTTTTCAATCATATTTTCGCCTTGACTCCAAAAGGTAATAAAACCTGCAGACGGAGAAACACGGAGGGGCCCCGTGAAATGGTATGGGAAACGGGGTGATTCGCAGGCAATCCTCTTTTTCAGAATTACCGGGTTTCGTCAGTTCAGATGCAGTAGTCGCAGATGCCGTTTTCGGCGTCCTGTTTGCGGTAGGCGTTCAGGATGTCGTCGAGCGTGATTTTCGACGTCAGTTCGCGGATGCCGTCGTTGAGTTCCGTCCAGATGGTGCGGGCGGGACACAGCATCTGGCGTTTGCACTTTTCCGGCGAACGCACGCAATCGACCACCGAAATCGGTCCTTCCATGGTTTCCAGAACTTCCAGCAGCGTGATCTGTTCCGGAAGTTTCGCCAGGTGGAATCCGCCGTTGACGCCGCGGACCGAACGGACGAGTTTCGCACGCCGCAGGTCGATCACCAGACGGCTGATGTATTTTTCGGAAATCTGCTGGGACTGGGCGATGTCTTTGAGCATGCGCGGTTTTTCCGGGTCGTGCGTCGCCAGATCGATCAGGATGCGCAATCCGTAACGACCTTTGGTAGAGATTTTCATGGCTTCATTCTTTCTCCGTTTTTCCCTGTACGAAGGGAAATATACTCTCCGGGAAAGGCAAAATCAAGTATGAAACTGTAAAAACTACAAAAAAAGTAGAATATTTTGTGTTTTTTGATTTGACTTTTGAGGAAATCATGGTATTTTATAGATACACGACCATTGTGGTAGCGTATTAAAAAATCCAAACAAGGAGAATATCATGAGCATCGCAAACACAATTCTGGACAAGATCGGTGGCACACCACTGGTCAAAATCAACAAACTTAATCAGGGCGGCGCTGAAGTCGTTGTCAAGGTAGAATCATTCAACCCAGGCGGCTCGGTCAAAGACCGAATCGCTTTCGCAATGATCGAGGCGGCAGAAAATGCGGGCATCTTAAAACCGGGTGCGCTGATCATCGAGCCTACCAGCGGTAATACCGGTGTTGGTCTCGCGTTCGTGGCGGCGGTCAAAGGATACCACTTGATCCTGACCATGCCGGAAACCATGAGCATTGAGCGGCGCAAACTCGCTGCCGCCTACGGTGCAGAGATTGTTCTGACCGAGGGTGCTAAA
>JAZMZH010000076.1:0-3934 GCA_045585875.1 Victivallaceae bacterium
TAAAGGAAAGCGGAAACATCTACGCCCGGCTGATGAACCCCACCGAGGACGTGCTGAAGAAACGTCTGGCGGCGCTGGAGGGCGGCAAAGCCGCGCTGGCGCTCGCCTCCGGCACGGCGGCGATCTACTTCACCATCACCAACATCGCGCGGCAGGGGGATGAGATCGTCGCCGCCAGCAATCTTTACGGCGGCACCTATACTCAGTTCGACGCGATCCTGCCCCAGCAGGGGATCAGGGTCAACTTCACTCCGGTCAACGATTTCGCTGCAGTGGAAGCGGCGGTCAACGAACACACCCGGGCGATCTACATCGAGACGGTCGGAAATCCGGGGCTGGATGTGGCGGACATCGAAGCCTACGCCGCGATTGCGAAAAAGCATCATCTGCCGCTGATCGCGGATTCCACCTTCACGCCGCCGACTCTGCTCCGGCCCATCGAACACGGCGCCAATATCGTGGTCCACTCCCTCTCCAAATGGATCGGCGGCCACGGCACGGCCATCGGCGGCGCGGTGATCGACGCGGGCAACTTCGACTGGAGCGATCCGAAATTCGCGCTCTACAACGAACCGGACCGCGGTTATCACGGGCTGCGTTTCGCGCACGACCTCGGCCCCGGCAATGAAATCGCCTTCGCCCTGCGTCTGCGGACGGTGGGTCTGCGCAATCAGGGACCGACGCTGGCGCCGGATGCGGCGTGGATCTTCCTGCAGGGGCTGGAGAGCCTGGCGCTGCGCACCGCGAAGCACAGCGAAAACGGGCTGGCCGTGGCGGAATTTCTGCAGAAGCATCCCAAGGTCGCGTGGGTCAAGTACCCCGGATTCAATCCGCTGGCGAAAAAATATCTGCCCGACGGCGCGAACGGCATGGTCGTCTTCGGGGTCAAAGGCGGCGCGAAGGAGGCGCAGAAGCTGGTGGACAGCGTGGACCTGTTCACGATCATCGCCAACGTGGGCGACGCCAAGAGTCTCATCATCCACCCGGCCAGCACCACGCACTCCCAGCTGAGCGAGGAGGATCAGATAAAGGCCGGTCTGCCGCCGGAACTGATCCGGCTCTCCATCGGACTGGAAAACAAGGACGACATCATCGGCGCGCTGGACGATGCGCTGAAGAAACTCTGAAACCGCTCCGGAGAGAGCGGAACGGGCGGAGAGGAGATCCATCCCTCCGCCCGCCGAACCGGGTCCGGCGTCAACGGCGCCGGATCCGGTTTTTCACGCCCGGCGCCGGGCGCATCCCGCACTTCGGATATGAGGCAAAACGCGGCGGCCGCCGGCCGATCATCCCGTGATCCGGATGGCGCTCCCCCGTTGTTCGCAGAGCCGGGCGAACCATTCGAAGCTGTGCGCGGGCTTCTGCTCGTGCCCGCCGTCGAAAACATCCAGATAAACCCGCGGATTGCCGTTCGCCTCCAGCCGTTCCGCCAGTGCGACGGAGTGCCGGAAGGGCACCACGCCGTCATGCCGTCCGTGATGGACGGAAACCGGGAGATCCTTTAAAAATTCCGTATACCGTGCCGGAGAACGGCGGTCATACTCCTCCGGCAGCTCTTCCGGAGTGCCGCCGAGACAGGCCTCCATGTGTCTCGCATACCCCTGCCGGGCCTCCCTCTGATACCGGTGCCACTCCGTCAGATCGGAAACCGGGCACCAGACTTCGACCGCGCGGAAGAGTTCGGGCGCCGTCTCCGCCGCCAGCAGCGCCATGTGGCCGCCGCCGGAGCATCCGAGCAGGAAAATATTTTTGCGGTCGATGGCGGTACCTGCGCAAACGTATTCCACCGCGTCGATCACGTCCCGCCGCGCCGAAGCGGAGCCGCAGGCCGATGCCCGCTCGGGATTTTCCGCCAGATTCGGCCCCCGGAATTCCGGCAGCAGCAGGGCGAAACCGTATCCGCGGCACAGCGGCAGATAATTCTCACGCTGATTGAAGCGGTCGTAGCTCCAGGTGTGCAGACCCACCACCAGCGGCACCGGCCCGGCGGCGTCGGGACGGTAAAAGAGCGACGGCCGGGCCGTACGGTCCAGAGTTGATTTTACCAATATTTCGTGCATGATCCCTTCTTTCCCGGCGGCGGAGAACTCCGCCGCCGATTCGGACGCCGAGGGCCGCCTACTCGCTGAAGAGCCAGGTGGAGAGATAACGCTCGCCGGTGTCCGGCAGCAGCGCCACAATCCGCTTGCCCGCGAATTCCGGTCTTTTGGACAGTTCCAGCGCCGCGTACAGCGCCGCGCCGGAGCTGATGCCGACGAGAAGCCCCTCCTGCGCCGCCGCCGCGCGGGCGGTCCGGCCCGCGTTTTCCGCCGAAACGGTGATGATTTCGGTGATGACCGCCGGATTCAGCACCTTCGGCACGAAGCCCGCGCCGATGCCCTGGAGTTTGTGCGGGCCGGGCTTGCCGCCGGAGAGCACCGGGCTGGTGTCCGGCTCCACGGCATAGATCTTCACGGCGGGATTCTTCGTCCTGAGAAATTCCGCCACGCCGGTCAGCGTGCCGCCGGTGCCCACGCCCGCCACAAAGGCGTCCACGTGACCGTCGGCATCCGCCCAGATCTCCGGGCCGGTGTGAGCCTTGTGATAAGCCGGGTTGGCCGGATTCTCGAACTGCTGGGGGATGAAGGAGCCGGGATTCTGCTGCTGCAGTTCCAGAGCCTTCGCGATCGCGCCCTTCATGCCCTGGGCCCCGTCGGTCAGGACGATCTCCGCGCCGTAGGCGGCGGCCAGCTTGCGCCGCTCGATGCTCATGGTCTCGGGCATGGTCAGGATCAGGTGATACCCCTTCACCGCCGAAACGAACGCCAGTCCCACGCCGGTGTTGCCGCTGGTGGGCTCGATGATGAGGGCGCCGGGTTTCAGGACGCCCGCCTTTTCCGCCGCCTCGATCATGGCAAAGGCGATCCGGTCCTTGACGGAACCGCCGGGGTTGAAGGACTCCACCTTTACGACGACTTCTGCGCCGCCCTGATTGAGCTTGCTGATTTTGACCAGCGGGGTGCCGCCGATCCGGTCCAGAATGGTGTTGGCAATACTCATGATCTCATCTCCTTTTTTTGAAAATCCCATACACTACCATATCGGTTGTATATATATAAAATACCACGCTTTTGCCAAAAGTCAAATAAAAAATCGAAAAAACTACTTTTTTTGTAGTTTTTCTATTTTTCACGCTTGCATTTGCCGTTTCCGGAGATATATTTCTTTTGTAAAACAAAAAAAGGGGGAATGTCTTTATGAAAATCTCCACCAAGGGCCGTTACGGGCTGCGCATCCTGATCGATCTGGCGACCCACGACCCGGAAAAACCGCGGATGCTGAAAGACATCGCGCAATCCCAGCAGATTTCCGAAAAATACATCAGCCGTCTGGTGATCGACCTGCGGCGGGCGAAGCTCATCCGTTCGGTGCGCGGGGTCAACGGGGGATTTCACCTGGCGAAACTGCCGGAAAAGATCACGCTCCTGGAGGTGCTGGAGACGATGGAGGGGCCGATTTCGGTGGTGGACTGCGTGCGTTCGCCGGAAAAATGCAGCCGTCACACCCTCTGCCCCGCGCGCAATATCTGGAAGCAGCTCAACGACGACATCCGAGAGCTGACAAAAAACATCACGCTGGACGACCTCCTGAACACCTATCGGGAGCAGAACGCCGAGCACGGCATCTGCGACTACTGCATCTGAAAGACGCCGCCCGGGGCGATTTTTTACCGGCCCGGGACCATTTTTCAGGCGCCCGGGCGAATTTTTTCACGGGGGCCCCGGTTTTTCGGACGGGGCCGTGAGGTCACTCCGCGAAAACGGCGAAACCGTGAGGCTGCAGCACGACGCTGTCGGCGGTCTCCGTCATGCCGGAAGCATCCAGCAGTTTGCCCGCCGGACGCCTCCAGCTCACGGGATTTTCCGGCCCGGTGTGAAAGAGCAGGGTGACCCGG
>JAZMZH010000077.1:0-2697 GCA_045585875.1 Victivallaceae bacterium
CCGTCGATCCGCCACTCGTAGCCGAAGACGACCGGCTGCTCTCCGACCTCGATCTCCTTGGGCGCCGGAGTCAGCACCGGCGCCGGGGTTGACGCCGACACGCAGGCGCCCTGAAGCAGAAGCAGTGCAATACCAAGCCAATGTCTCATTTGATTCCCTCCCTGTTGATATGGCGTCTTTTCGATATTATAACCGTCCGGTCCGGATTGTCAAGGGATTTCCGGAGCGGAAGGGGCATTTTTGTGAAACAAAATCAAATATATTTCTGAAACAAAACCGTCCCGGAAGTTCCGCGCGACGCCGAACGGGACAAACGGAGCCGGGAACCGGAAAAAGACAGGCGGTCACTCACCGGACAGACGGAAAAGATGCGTCCGATTTCGGAGTCTGTACCGGAGCGGTGTGGTTTTGAGGGTTCTTCCGAAGACCTGGTGAAAGTAGGAGAGCGAGGAAAATCCGCAGCGTTCGGCGATCTCGGAAAGCGGCAGATCGGTTTCGCAGAGCAGCACCCGGGCTTCCTCCACGCGTTTTTTCAAAAGATACTGCCGCGGTGAAACGGAGAAAATCCGGCTCCAGGCCCGGTAAAAACTGCGCTCGCTCATGCCGTGGACGCTCAGGATGTCGCGAAGCCGTTCTCCCCGGACCAGAGCGGCGGCAATGGAGTGGATCCGGAGGGCCAGCGTGTTTTCGTGAAACAGCGCTTCATCGCGGTGCAGGATGATCTCCGAGATCAGCCGGAGCGCCAGCTGATCCAGCCGGTCCGCCGTGCCGGGCTCATCAATCCGTTTCAGCTCCTCCCGGAGCTCCAGGATCAATTCGTGGGGCATCCAGGAAAAGGTGAAGTCCTTCAGCTCGCCGAACATTTCGCGAAACCCGGAACAGGTTTCCGGCGGATAGGCGAAAAACAGTTCATCGTGCATGGCCGCACGGATGGTATGGAGCCGCATCCCCGGCAGCACAAAACTCAGCGAGGGTGTGACGAAAGGCGGCGAGGATTGCAGAACGCCGTTGACCATCCGCTCCGACGAATCCATGAAATCACTGCCGAGGCAGACGAAAAACTCCCGGATCACCGCGTTTCTGTGAAAATATATATGACGGGGCATCCAGCCGATGAGCGACAGGCGAAAAGGGAAATTCAGCAACCGTTTTCGATTTTTCAGGTTGAAAATACGCGATGTTTCCATAAACCGCCTCCTCCCCTTACTATACGCGTCATACCTGCGGATTGCAAGAAAGGGAAACCTGTTTCTGGCGGTTTTTCTAAAATTTGCGGCGGATTCCATCATTGACTCCGCCACCTTTCCCATGTATAGTAAGGCTGTATCCATGAAACCTTTTCCGGAAAAGGAGACCATTCACACCATGAGAAAAGACACCCTGTCGGCGGATTTCATAAAGAAGGAATCCGGGAAACTCACGGCGGAAACGATAGCTTACTGCCGGGCCGCAATCCCCTTCAGAAGCATCCGCCTCGCCCCCGGAAAAGCCGGACAGGATACGGCGGAGGAATCGGCCTTCACCGCGGCGGATTCGTTGAAAAACCCGCACTTCACCTTCGATCTGGAGGGTTATGCCGTGCCGGATGAGCCGCTCTTCTTCCGCGCGGAGTTCGATATTGCGGCGCCGGGCCGGTACATCCTCGGACTCGGCGCCGACTGGTATACGGTCACCCGGCTCGACGGAGAAATCATGCTGGACCGCTCTTCCGGCAATCTCCGCTATCCTCCGGCGCACGGCAACTATCTCATCCCCGCGGACCTGACGGCGGGAAGCCATGTGCTGGACATCCGGTTCATCCGGGGAACGGCTTCGGCCGTCCTGTGCGCCTGCGTGATGCCGGAATCGGTGCTGCATGAGGAGGCTTCGCGGGCGGACTTCGGAACAGTTGTCGGGCAGGTGAATCCGCTGCTTCACAACAGCAACACGGCGCCCGACATCGCGACCCGGTCGCTCTGGAAGGCGGACGAGGAACTCCGCAAAATGAATTTCCGGATGTCCCGGACTCACGACTGGGCGCTCTGGACCTGCGGACAGCGCATCATCGACACCCACTTCATCTTTCCGCTGATGAAGCTGGATCCCGACGACCCGACCAACTACTGCTTTGACGCCACCGATGAAGCGCTCCGGGTCTGTCAGGAAGAGGCGGGGCTGAAGGTCTTTTACCGGCTGGGCACCAGTATTGAGCACACGGAAAATCGTCATTTCAACACCCTGATCCCGGAGGATTTCGGGAAATACGCCGAAGTCCTCGCCGGGATCGTACGCCACTATACGAAAGGCTGGGCCGACGGATTTCATTACGACATCCGGTACTGGGAAATCTGGAACGAGCCAGACCTCGGGCCGAAAATGTGGGTCGGTGAATTCGATTCCTTCCTCCCCTTCTTCGTCACGGTGCTGAAACGCCTCAAAAACGAGTTTCCCGAACTGAAAATCGGCGGTCCCGCCCTGTGTGCTTTTCACATCCCGAACGTCAAACTGCTTCTGGATGCCTGCGCAAAGGCCGGCGTGAAGCCGGACTTCTTCTCCTGGCACTGCTATACCGCGGACCCGGACAATCTCGTCGATCAGGCCGCCATCGCCAGAAAAGTTCTCGATGAAGCCGGTTTCCCGGATACGGAACTCTGCATCAACGAATGGCATTACCTGGAAACATGGGATGGGGTTCATGCGCAGCTCACGCCCGAGTCC
>JAZMZH010000078.1:0-3969 GCA_045585875.1 Victivallaceae bacterium
TGCCGCCCTGGGGCAGGAAGCGGTGGCGTTGGCGGGATCTTTTCACAAAGCCATCGTGCTCACCGGAATCATTCTCACCAAGCTGGACGGCGACGCCAGAGGCGGCGCGGCCCTCTCCATCCGGGAAGTCACCGGACAGCCCATCAAATTCGTGGGCGTGGGCGAAAAGCTGAACGAGCTGGATTTCTTCCATCCCGACCGCATGGCCTCCCGCATCCTCGGCATGGGCGACGTGGTCAGCCTGGTGGAAAAAGCCGCCCGGGACATCGACGCTTCCGAGAGCGAAAAGCTCAAAAACAAACTCCGGAAGAGCCAGTTCGATTTTAACGACTTCCTCTCCCAGCTGCGCCAGCTCTCCAAACTGGGCGGGCTCGAGGGGCTGCTCCGCTTTCTCCCCGGCGGCCGTCAGATGCGTGAGGCCATCGGTTCTCTGGACGAGAAATATATTGCCCGGATGGAAGCCATGGTCCTGTCCATGACCCCGGCCGAAAGGGAGGAGCCGGAGCGCATCGATTTTTCCCGCCGCAAGCGCATCGCCAGGGGCTCCGGCACCAGAGTGGAAGATGTTTCCGGGCTGATAAAGCAGTTCATCCAGATGCGCAAGATGATGAAAAAGACGGGATTGTTTTCCCGGCTCATGTCCGGAAACGCCGAGGTGTCCTCCGGGAGTCTTCCGGCGGGCGCGGGCGGCGCGGCGACCCCTCTCAGCGCCATCACCCCCGTGCAGACCATCTCCCGCAAGGAACAGGAAAAAAAGAAGCGGCTCGCCAAGCTTCAGAAAAAAGAGCGGCAGAAGCAGCGCCGCAAAAAACGTTGAATTTCTAAACGGACAGGACGATTTCGAAAAATGCTTACGACTTTGATTTCCGTGCTTATCGGTGCGGCGGTTGGTGTGGCCTCTTATCTGGCCTGGGGTATGGTTTGGGCCGTCATCTGCGGCGCGGTGTGCATGCTGGCGGCGCAGGCGGCGATCGGTCTGATCCTGCGGAAAAAGGTCACCGCGCTGCAGAGCGAACTGCAAAACCTCCTCGCCGAGGGGCAGAACAAAATTCAGCGCAAACTCACCGTCATGCAGCAGCGCGGCAGCACCGACATGAAATCCGCCCGCAATCTGCTGGAGAGAGAGCAGAACATACTCCTCAACAACGCGTTGCACTTCTGCGACCGCTTCAATGTCTATTCTCTGTGGAGTCCGATGCTCTCCCGGCAGATCAACACCATGCGTTTCGCCTTTCTCTACCAGATGAAGGACTTCAAGGAGGCGGACGCGCTGAGCCGCCGCTGCCTCTTCATGGACCCTCAGTCCATCTCCATGCGCATGGCGCGTCTCTACCGCAACAACGACCCGTCACTGGATAAGTTCTTTAAGTCCAAGAGCCGCCGGCTCAAGGGGGAGAGCTGCGTCCTGCCCTACTGCACCTACGCCTGGATCAAACTCCACAGCGACGCCCCCCAGGAGGCGCTGAACGTCCTTATCGAGGCCAAAGGCAAAACCGACAATTCCGCGGTGACGGATAACTGGGAGCGGCTGGCCAACGGAAAATACAAACAATTCACCCTGAGCGGATTGGGCGACGCCTGGTACAGCCTTTATCTGGAAGAGCCCAAGATGCCCAAAGGCCGCAGGCAGTACGCATGAAGTTCATTTTCATCGGCGACGTCGTCGGCAAGGGCGGACGGCGGGCGGTGCTGGAGCTGACGCCCGGTCTGAAGAAGAGATTCGGAGCCTCCTTTGTGATCGCCAACGGGGAAAATTCCGCCGGCGGCAACGGCATCACCGCGGCGGTGGCCGCGGAGCTGAGCCGAGAAGTCGATGTGATCACCCTGGGGGATCACACCTGGGATCAGAAGGATTTCCCCCGGGAGATCGACCGTCTGGACAACGTGCTGCGCCCGGCCAATTTCGCCAGCGGCCAGCCCGGGTGCGGGTGGCGGGTATTCCGCAATCCGGCGGGCGGGGAGATCGCGGTGATCAATCTCATCGGCCGGGTGTTCATGAAGGAATACGCCGTCTGTCCCTTCGCGGCGGCGGATGAGATTCTCAAACAGCTTCCGGGGACGGTCAAAAGCGTTTTCGTGGACATTCACGCCGAAGCCACCAGCGAAAAGATCGCTCTGGCCCGCTATCTGGACGGCCGCGTCACCGCGGTCATCGGCACCCATACCCATGTGCAGACGGCGGACGCCCGGGTCTTTCCCGGCGGCACGGCCTATCTCACCGACGTCGGCATGACCGGCGCGGAATATTCGGTGCTGGGGCGGTCGGTGGAGAGCGTCATCGGCAAATTCACCACCGGGATGCCGACCCGGCTGCCGGTGGTGGAGACCGGCATCCGGCTGGACGGCGCAGTGGTCACCTACGATCACTTCACGGGAAAAGCCTCCGCCATCGAGGGATTTTCCCTCATGGCCGGGGAGCATGACGACGTCAGGGCGGAGTGAAAATTCAAGGAATCGCGGAGCACGATATGAGCGAAAAAGAAACTGGTGTTTTGAAACTTCCCCGGGGCGGGATTCTGGTGGCGCCGTCGCTGCTGGCCGCCGATTTCGGCAATCTGGCCGACGAACTCAGGCGGGTGGAGGCCGCAGGCGCCGATCTCTGGCACTGCGACATCATGGACGGGCACTTCGTGCCCAACTTCAGCTTCGGGGGGCCGGTCATGAAGTCGGTGCGAAAGGTTTCCGGCCTGGTCTTCGACACCCACCTGATGATAACCCATCCACTCAAATATATTGAGAACTTCGCAGGAAACGGAGCCGATCACATCACATTTCATGTGGAGTGCGAGGACGATCCCGGCGAGGTCATACAGGCCTGCCGCCGGGCGGGTCTCTCCACGGGAATCTCCCTGAAGCCCGCCACGCCCGCTTCCGCGGTGCTGCCCTGGCTGCCGCTGGTGGATCTGGTGCTGGTGATGAGCGTGGAGCCCGGTTTCGGCGGGCAGAGCTTCATGCCTCAGGTCCTGCCCAAAGCCGCGGAACTCCGCCGCGCCATCGACCGCGGCGGTTACAGAGTCTTTCTGGAAATGGACGGCGGCATCGACGGCAGGACCGCGGTGCAGGCGGCGGAGGCCGGAGTGGACATGATGGTGGCAGGCACCTCGGTATTCCGGCATCCCGCCGGCGCGGAAACCGCCGTCCGGGAGCTCAAGGCGGCGCGGCGAACTCCATGAGCAGAGCGTGGTACGAGCTCGGACCTTTCGTGGTCTTCGACGTGGAGACCACCGGCATGAGCCGCACCCGGGACCGCATCGTTCAGCTGGCGGCGCGGCGGATCGACACCGATGGGGCGATCAGCACCTTTGACTCCTTCGTGAATCCGGGGCGCCCCATCCCCCTGGCGGCGATGCGGATCCACCACATCACCGACGCCATGGTGGCCAATGCTCCGAAATTCAGCGACGTGGGGATGCGCTTCCTCGACTTCAGCAGCGGGGCGACGCTGGTGGCCCACAACGCCATCTTCGATCTGGGATTTCTCCAGGAGAGTCTGAACCGCTGCGGCCTGCCCCTGTGGCGGGGCAAAACCATGGACTCCATCCCCCTGACCCGACGGGCCTTTCCGGGGCTTCCCAGCTACAGCCTCCAGGAGCTGCGCACCGTGCTGGATCTGGACGAACCGGGAGAGGATGCTCTGACCGCTCACCGGGCGGACAGCGACGTGGTGTGGACGGTGCGGCTGCTGCGCAAGGTGCTGGAGGCATTAATCGCCGGATGCGGGGAGTGACATCCGCTCTTCCCGCGCCCGACGGCAGCGGTCCAGAAATTCTTTGATGAGCCTGAAATACGCTTCATCGCCCATGACCTCCCGCACATTGCTGTGACCGGCGCCGGGGACGGTCACTGTTTCCACCGGCCCGGCGGAAGCCGCGGCGAGTTTGGGGATGTTGCGGGGCGCGACGACCTCGTCCCGCTCCGCATTCAGGAGCAGGAGGGGGGCGCGATTGCCCGCGAGCCAGCTCTCGTTGT
>JAZMZH010000079.1:0-6275 GCA_045585875.1 Victivallaceae bacterium
ACGCCTGAGAAATCTCCTGCGCCGACCATTTCCCATTGATCGGGATCGATCGTACCCTCGAGAGCCGTCCGTCCGGAGGCGTTTCGGATGACGGCGCTGCCGTCTTCGAAGAGCTGGAAAACTCCGCCGACGCCTGAGAAATTGCCCGCGACGGTGACCGGCGCCGGGACCACGACCGCCGTGACGGTGAGCGCGAGGGTTCCCTCGGCATCGGTGAGCGTGTACTCGGCGGTCCCGGTCACAAGGGTTTCGCCCGCCGAGACGGTTCCCAGTTCCGTACCGGCGGCGGTTTTCACGGTCACGGTATTGGCAAAATCGGCCGCGCCCTCGGCCAGAAGGTAAACCCCATCCGCCTGATCGGAATTGACGGTGAAGTCCGGCGACCCCTGAATCAGGGCGAGATTGTTCACCAGGACCGGGTCGGCTTCGGTGCGTTCGGTCAGGTCGAAATTGACCTCCGCGCCGTCGGCCGCGAAAACCGTCGCGCCGTCCTCGATTTGGAGGCCGCATACCGTGCCGCCGTCAAAAACGGTGAAATTTCCGCCGTCCATGACGGTGGTGCTCACCGCGGTGGTGCCGGAGTGGACCGTGGCGCTGCCGGAGAGGGTCAGTCCGCTGAACGTGTTGGCGGCAAAGGTTGCCTCCGCACCCGCCCAGACGTGCACGAAGCCGCCGTTTTCCACAATATCGGTCGCCGTGCCGCCCGCGACGGTGAGATCGCCGCCGGGGTCGACGACGGTGCCGTCTGCGATTCCGCCCGCGAAAACGACCATGCTGCCGCCTGCGAGGGTGTTGTTGAGCGCGGTGGTGCCGGAGTGGACCGTGGCGCTGCCGGAGAGGGTCAGTCCGCTGAACGTGTTGGCGGCAAAGGTCGCCTCCGCACCCGCCCAGACATGCACGTGGCCGCCGTTTTCCACAATATCTGTCGCCGTGCCGCCCGCAACGGTGAGATCGCCGCCGGAGTCGACGACGGTGCTGTCCGCGATGCCGCCGGAGTGGACGACCATGCTGCCGTCGGCGAGGATGTTGTTGAGCGCGGTGGTGCCGGAGTGCACCGTGGCGCTGCCGGAAAGGGCCAGTCCGCTGAAAGTGTTGGCGGCAAAGGTCGCCTCCGCGCCGCTCCAAACCTCCACATGGCCGCCGTTTTCCACAATATTGGTCGCCGTGCCGTTCGCGACGGTGAGCGCGCCGCCGGCGTCAACGATGGTGCCGTCTGCGATGCCGCCCGCGAAAACGACCATGCTGCCGCCTGCGAGGGTGTTGTTGAGCGCGGTGGTGCCGGAGTGCACCGTGGCGCTGCCGGATATGGTCAGATCGCTGAAGGTGTTGACGGCGAAGGTCGCCTCCGCGTTGCTCCAGACGAGCACATGGCCGCCGTTTTCCACGATGTTGGTCGCCGTGCCCCCCGCGACGGTCAGATCGCCGTCGGGGTTGACGGTGAGGGTGTCGGCGGTGCCGCCGGAAAAGACGACCATATTGCCGCTGAGGCCGACCGCGGTTTCGATCGCCGTGCCGCCGTCGGAAACGGACAGAGTACCGCCGTTGACCGCGGTTTCGTTGGCGGCGCCGCCGCTTGCGACGGTCATGGAGCCGCCTTGATTGACGGTGGTTTCGGCAGCAGTGCCGCCGCCGGAGACGGTCATATTGCCGTCGGAGTTGACAATGGTTGCGTTTGCCAGGCCGCCGTCGAGGACGGTCATGTCGTCATCGTCCAGCACGATGCCGCTCGTGACCTGACCGCTGGAAACAATATAACTCATCGGGTCTTCTCCTGCCTGTTAAAAATGCCCCGGGTTGCGCTTCCCCCTCGGATTTCGCGGTGAAGACGATCCCGCGGCGGGGCGTTTACACGAAGGCGTCCGGCACCCATTGCATGGTATCGGCCCGGGCGAGTCCGGCGACCCACTCCGGCGGCGCGCCGCCGGGCATCCGCTGCAATACCGCGGTAAGAATGTATTCGCGCCCGCCCTCCAGGCGGAGGGTGCTGCTCTGATTCCAGGGACAGCGGTGAAAGGAGGGGGCCATCCTGCCGCCGTCCTCCCGCCGGAAGAGCGGCCTGCCGTCCAGAAAAACTTCCGCCATGGCTTTGGTGTTGAACATCACCATATATTCGCCGTCGTCGTCCGTCCGCAGGCGCATCTGCACTTCCAGCTGGATGTTTTCGTTCGCCAGGGGTTCCGGCCACCTGCACCAGTACCCGGTGAAGGTCGAGGCGGCGTATTCGCTCCACTGCCTGCCGTAGACGCGCTGCCGGTGGCAGACGGTGTAGCTGTGCGGCCGATAATCCGCCGCTGGCTCGGAATGCAGACGCACTTTTTCCCGCAGACGGCAGACCATGTCGGTCAGGTCCTCGAAGTTTTCCGGGCAGGGGATTCCCTTGATTTCCCTGCTCAGGACCAGATGGTCGCCGATGGGGCGCAGCCATTCGGCGGGGATGGCGTCATGGTCTCTGATACCCAGCAGCGCGCCGACGGTGGCGGCGGTGCAGTCGCAGTCCCTGCCGAAATTCACCGCGCAGCAGATGCTTTTGGAAAAGTCTCCTTTGCCCAGCAGCAGGGCCGCGATGATGATGGCCATGTTGGCGTCCACGTCGGTGAAATTTTCCGAGCCGCAGGCAGCGCAGATATGATCGAAAAGCGGGCGGAATGCCGGGGTTTCCCCGTACCGGCGGATCACGCCGGTCACCAGCTCCCGCAGCCGGCAATCCTCCGGCAGCACCGCCAGTCCGGCGTCGATGATCTCGCGGATGTCGTCGGAAACAAAGGCCTCCGCCTCCATCGCCGCCAGGCACACCTCCGCCCACAGGCCGTCGTCCCGGTGGTCCACGCAGGCGTCCTCGTAGGCGAAGGCCGCGGCCAGGCGGGGATCGCCGGGGGCGAGGCACGCCCAGAGTTCGGAGCGGATCGCCGCGCCCATGCTGTTGCCGAACCAGTTGTCATGGCTTCCCGAAAAGGGGGGATTGATGCCGGAGCGGAGATTCCGCACCGCCACGGCGTACTCGTCCCAGGGGAAGAAAATGTGCTCCAGCCAGCCTCTTCGGAAGAGGGCGCTGCCGACCTCGGGAGTCTCCATGGCGTCCAGCAGGACGGCCCAGACGATCTGAAGGTCCAGATCGTCATTGGGGACCATGCCCGCGGGGACCGGATCGTAAAAGGTGAAGTCGAGAGGTCCTTTCCAGCCCTCCACGGGCGCTCCGAGGGTGCCGCCGACGGTTTTCCCGAGCCAGCAGGACCGGACTTTGCGCCGGTACTCAGAATTTTCCACAACCGCCCCCCGATCCTTCGTTATCATCGGATTTCAGCAGCCAGATGCAGGCCGCCTGGGGCCCCAGCTTGAGATTCGTGCCGCTCAGGGAAACCTCGCCCGCCTGCTTCCAGATCTCCGTTTCCGGGGCGTAGGGCAGAAAGATTTTGGCGGGAGCCGCGGACTTGTTCACGGCGATCATCATGCCCGGTCTCAGGCCGATGATGACATCGCCCTGCCGGATGGTTTCGACGTTTCCCTCGGCCAGGAGGGGCTTCAGAGAGTTGATGATCTCCGCCATTTCGAGGTAGCCGTCCGGTTCCTGACGGATGTGTTCGAGCGTCCACCAGCAGATGCCGTCCGCGCCGGAGGCGAGGACCTGCAGCACCATGTTCAGGGTTTCGTCACGGTTGGGATGGCGCGCGCTGAAAGGCTTGCCGAAGCCCTGCAGAATGACGAATTGAAACCGATCCGGGTCCACATCCCGCTCCATGACGGCGATGAATTCATCGACTTTTCCGAGATTGCCTCCCGGGAACCCCGGGTAGGGGTCCACGCCGAACATGTCGAACGCCCGCTGATACTCCCCGAATTTCTGCGTCTTCACTTCGCAGCCGATGATCGGGTGGACGGGGTCGATCTCATGGATGATCTCCGCGGCCTTTTCCAGCACGGCGGGATCGGTCTTATAGAGGGCCGGTTCGTCGGCCAGATACCATGCCGCCAGATACGGGTGATTTTTCATCCTCGCCACGGTGTAGCGCAGGCTGGCGAAATCCTTTTTCCCGCGGAAGGTATTGCAGATCATGGCGGCCACCGGGATGCCGAGACCCCCTGCGAGGTCAAGGGTCCCCAGATTCTGCTTCACGATGCCGGGCGCGGGACCCTCGACCGAGTGCCACCAGTCGGAACCGGCGATGAAGAGATCCGCTCCGATTTTCCGGGCGAACACCATGTCGTCGTAGGAGAGGGCATAGTAGATGAGCGGATAGACGGGCTCCGTCCCGTCCTTCAGCAGGATTCCGTCCCCGCCGACGGCGAACCATTGGCGGGGCGTGCCAACGGGCTCGGCTTTGGTGAAATCCAGCTGCAGATTTTCCGTGCCGGAGGAGATCTGAAGTTTGTAGTCGCCATTGGTCTCCGGCATGGGGAAGAAAATTTTTCCGGCCTCCTCCAGAGGCACGCTGCCGCTGTCGAGCGCCTGACCGTCCGCATCGGCGATCCGCCACTCCGCGGATTCGAAGCCGCCGCCGTTGACGTAATCCAGGACGACTTCGGTCTCGTTCTCAAACCAAGGCTGGACCAGCTCCGCGAAAAAGGGCAGCTCTTCGGGCGGAACCTCGGGGGCCTCGATCAGCCACGGGATATTCTGAATGTAGACGGCCTCGCCGTTGCAGAAAACGGAGAAACGCAGAAAATACTTGTCCGGCGGCAGAATCTGAGGGATCACCATTCGGGCGGTCATGTCGCCGTACATGGGATCCAGCGGCGAGATCCGCAGTTCATAGCCGTCGGCATTGCAATCCCCGGGTTCGGCAAAGGCGAAGACCGCCGGGATTTGCTGCAGGCCGATGGGATCGACCTTGAAATTTCCGGAGGGGTTTTCCCCCAAGATCATCTCCGGGAAGAGTTCCGGCGCGTCGTGAAACCCGCCGAACCAGGGCTGCCACACCGACAGCTCGTCGATGCTTTTGGCAAACCTGGCGATAAGAAATTGGAAAGAACCTCCGGGGGTCCCGGTGAATCCCGCGGCTTCCCAGGGGATGAAGATTTCAAACTCCCTGCGGTTGCCGTCGGCCGTGTCGCACGCCGCCTCCCACTGCCAGTCTGCGGAACTGTCCTTGCCGAGGGCGTCATACTGTACCCCCAGGGAGGTGACGGCGTAGTGCCGGTAGGATTCACCGGATTTCAAAAAGAGCTCGATGTGGTCGTCGTCAAAGACGCCGCTGTCGCGCACGGTGGTCCCGCTGCTCCCCGGCGTCAGGTCGGTTTCCCAGGCCCGGACGCCCGCATAAAGCCCTTTCTGATCCCAGAGGAAAATTGCCTCGGTCTCCTTTTCGGCAAGGGAATAGCTCCCGTGAACCGCAAAGGAACCGCCCTGGATGGCATTTTGCCACGCGGGCTCATCCAACCGGCCGTCGATCCGGATCACTCCGTCGAGACGCCCGGCGGTCCACCGCATCGGCTCCGCCGCCGGCAGATACTGCGGCAGCAGCAGCGCGGCTGCCCAAAAGAATACTCCGACAATTTTGCTCATCGGTTATTTCCCCCAGTAGGTGAACATCCATTCCTTGTGGCGTTTGCTGGTGTCGTACGCGTGGTGCTCGACATGGCCGTCAACAAAGAGCATGTTGATGTCGCCGTTGTGACGCAGACCGACCAGGCCACTGGTCCAGATGCCGTCACCCATGTAATCGTGAAAGAGCACGGGCGAATATTGCGAGATCACGTCGATGCGGCAGTTTATGCGGGCTTCCGGCGTGGAGGCAATGCTTGCGGCATAGGCGGATGCCTTGGCGGGAGGATTCAATGCACCCTGACAAAGAGTGGGCCAGGTCGAGAAGGGCCAGTACTCGTAATCGCTCCGGTTGTTGCTGCTGCCGTTCCAGCTGAACGAGGAGGCGGGGCACTGGAGGAGCCCGGGCCGCTGGCTGAAGCTGGAGGGTGCGCCGCTGGCGCCGAGGTAATCAAGGACCTGACCCTCAGCGTACCACTTTGCTTCGACGTTCACCGCCCATCTCGTGGCGAAATCCAAAAGAGTCGGCAGTTCGTCGGAATTGTCATGGGCATACATGACGAAGCCCAGACCGATCTGCTTGTGGTTGCTGGTGCATTTGATCCTCTGGGCGGCGGCGCGGGCCTTGCTCAGGGCGGGCAGCAGCATGGACGCAAGGATCGCGATGATCGCGATCACGACCAGCAGCTCTATCAGGGTGAACCCCTTCTTTTCCTGTCCCATTTTTACCTCCTTTATGGTTTCATGGGGCCTTTGGCTTGCCGCGAAACCGTTCCGCGGCGGAGCCGGAAAGAAA